>NZ_JBSEFH010000007.1:0-270142 GCF_053570585.1 Pseudochelatococcus sp. B33
CGGACGCTTCCGGAAACGTGATGATTTGATGGTGCGCAGGGCGGATTGCAGCGTATCCCGGTCCCGCTCGGGATATTGGTGCCGTGGCTTTTTGCTTCTTTCGCGCTTCCGGCCCCTTTCGTCGCGCTGCGGGGGGCTACGATCGAGCCAACACCATCGCTTCATGCTGTATGCCGTGTTGGCGAAGGTAATGACGGCTTTGGCTTTGGTACAATGCCGATGATGTTGATGAACCGGCCCATGCGATCCTTCTGCTCGGCAAAAAAATGCTCGACGCGGGCGCGGACTTTCGATTTCTTGCCGTTGGCGCGACGCACTGCGTCTGGCATCGGCCGGTCTGCGGCTTCTGCGGCCATTGCTCCGATCAGGTCGCGGGTGCTCGTTGCTTCAAGAGTCTACAGCAGCGTCACCGCCTCGCGCACCTGCCCGTCATCCAATACGGCCGGGGATGCGGGTGATACTTGCGGTTATTCCACTTTCCGTGGTGGTTTCCTTGTCTGACCACCAGAATCGCCAGCCACAGCGCGGAAAGTGTGTCTCAGGCGGGCTGGTCCAACCGATAAACTTTCGAGGCCGTGCCACTGAAGAGCGCTTGCTTCTCGTCGCCCGAACAGCCAGCGGCAATCCGCTTGAAAGCGTTCCATAGCACCGGATAGGTGCAGGTTTGTTTGTCGACGGGGAAGTTGCTCTCGAACATGCATCGCTCCGCGCCGAAAAGCTCCACCGCAGTCTCGACGAAGGGCCTCCACGCCGCTGCCAACGTCTCCGAATCAGGCGGTGCGGCGTGGGTGTTGAAGCCGAAGCCGCAATTTGGCATCCCAAGTCCGCCAAGTTTCACGTAAACATTTGGGCAACCGGCGAGATCGGTCATGGCGACCTTCCAACGGGCGAATGTTTCGTTGCGCTGCAGGGCGAACGGGCCGACACCCAAGACACCCCCCAGGTGATTCAGCACGATCACCGCTTCGGGCACCGCCCGCGCCATCTCCGTGACCTCCGCTATCTGCGGATGGAACTGCCAGGAATCGTAGACGAGCCCGGCTGCGGCCAAGCAACTGAGGCCGATCAGGAAATCCGGATCCTGCATCATCCCCTTCGATGACCGCATCTTGCCGTACGCGCCAATCGACGGTTCGTATTCGCATCGGTTGCGCACCCCGCGGAACCGCCCGCCTCCCGCTCTGACATGCGCCTCAAGCACGGGTACCACCGCGTTCCCACGCCTCAGATCGGCATAGCCGACGATGCCGTCGTTCACTCGCGTCGGACCATAACCGCCGCTCGCGCTCTGCGCCGCGAGACCGTTCGCAAATTCGGTCTCGCCAACCGGCTTCATCGCCTCGGGTCCCGATGCGCGCCACATTGCCCTGCACTCGACAAACACCGTCGCCACGATCCGATGTCCGGTCTCGAAATCGTCCCGAAACGCCTCCAGCAGGTAGCGTTGCGGCGGCCGATCCCATAGATGGTGGTGGCAATCCACGATCTCGATCTCTGGCTCGAGGATCTCCTCCGGCGCCTGTTCGGCATAGCGCTCAGTCAATTCGGCCAACGTGCGTCGCACATCCCAGTCGTGTTTGGTTTCCGACTTGTTCATGATATTCTCTTCATAAAGTCGTCGGGGGATGGGCCCCGGAGCAGTGCCTTCTGGTGACCTGTTCGTGTCCACCCCAAGGATGCAATGCCATTTTTCGTTGGGTGTTCCGGCCTCGCTCTCCGGAGGACCGCCTCAAGCACCATCACCATCGGTCCGAAAGCGGATGGAACTACGCTTGACGCTGCAGGAAAGCCCCTGAGCCCCTACCGCAGAGACGTATCCGGCGTTGGCGTCGACGGGAAGCGGCTATGACAGATGGTTCGGGGCTGTCGGAATACCTCTGCTTGATATTCTCCCGCTTGATATTCTCCGCTGCCGGTCGCGTTCACTATCTTGCTGTCCAGCGTTCCCCCACATCACGACAAGGGGACCGCAGGGTCAAGGCCGACATTGTCGGGCCTTCCCCCGTTTTTCTCACGAAACTTGATCGCACCTTGTCACTACTCACCGATCTCCAACGCACCCGCGTCGATCAGCTCGCGTGTGTCTCGGACTTCGGCTTCGATCATGGCGGCGAAGTCCTCCGGCGTGCCGCTCGTGACTACGACAAAGCCCTGGGCCTCGATATTCGCCTGAACCGCAGGATCGAGCAGGGTCTTGCGCACTTCGGCATTGATCTTCTCGACCAACTCCGGCGGCATGCCTTTCGGAGCGAAAATACCGTACCAGTTGGTCTTGTAGATGCCTTGATAATCGCTTTCGTCCGAAGATGGAACGTCGGGCAAAGTCGGGTTGCGCTCCGGCGCCATTGCCGCGATGAACTTCAGCTTACCCGCGTCGATACCCGGCAGGTAGCCGGAGCTATTACCCAATCCGACATCGACGGCGCCACTCATGAGATCGGCCAATTGATCGGCCACGCCATTGTAGGGCACGAAGTTGAACTGGACGCCTGCCTTGAACTGAATCGCGGCATTGAGGTAGTGAGCGTTGCTTCCTACCCCACCGCCAGCCACGCGCACTTCTCCCGGATGCGCCTTGGCATAGTCGATGAACTCCTGAAACGTATTGAACGGAGCTGCGGCGTTCGCGACCAATACATTCGATCCGTACGCGGTTTCGAGAATTGGCAGCAGGTCCTCCTGCGGCTTGTATGGCGTGCTCGCCGCGAAGTTCGCCGCGACGATCGGCGGGCCTGAGGTGAACAGCAGGCTGTAGCCATCCGGGGCCGAATTCCGTGCCACTACGGCGGTGCCGACTATGCCCGCCGCCCCGGGGCGGAAGTCAAGCGGGAAAGCTTCACCAAGCCTGCGGGCCAAGGGTTCGAAGATGACACGCGCCAGCGCATCCGAGCCGCCTCCGGAGGCCCAAGGGACGATCACCTCGACAGGACGTGTCGGCCACTCGTCCTGTGCGATCGCCGGTGTTGCCAAGACTATTGCCGGCAGACCCACCACAGCAATAACGGCCGCTAGTGCCCTGAAACTTCTCAATTGCTCCCCCCTTGTAACAGCCCCGGATATTGATGCCCGAAGTCGATTGAATTCATAACTCAGTTTCATTTTAGGGTCAACAAGGCTGCGACAAGCAGGCAGCCGGTGATTTCCTCGCACGATAACTAATTCAAAATTCTCATTTTTTGTCTGTCTCTAGTCAGAGATTTTGGGATAACCGGCGCGATGATCTAACGGAGGCTCTGGCGCATCAGGGTTGCCGGTTTAGGTGGCTTCCCAACCTCAGTCGCAGCGTGTTGCACCGCTGCCTGCAGCGCCACGGCATATCGCGCCGGTCTCCGTTTGCGGGCTGCCTGCCGAAGCCTATACGGACTCCTTCCAAGGATGCAGCGCCGCCGCGGCCCGGCCGGCTGCCCGACCGAATGTGATGCATTCGGCCAGATTGCCCCCGCCCTGGTAGACGAACTGGAAGGCCGAGGCAATTTCTCCAGCGGCGTACAGCCTGGCGATCGGCCTGTCCTGCCAGTCGAGCACGCGCCGCTTGCCGTCAGCCCGCAGGCCGCCCTTGGTGTTCGGTCCGCCCGGATAGAGCGGGATTGCATAGAACGGGGGCGTGGCGACCGGGCCCAGCGTGTCGGGGTCGCGGTTGAAGTCCGGGTCGTGCCCGCTCATGCAATGGTCATTGTAGGTCTCGACCGTCTGCTTCAGGGTCTTGCTGTCCATGAGACCTTTGTTGTCGGGGTGTTCGTTAATCTTGCGCGCCAGTTCCTCCAGCGTCTCGCCTTTCAGCACCCAGCCCTTCTCTATCGCTTCCAGATTGTCGTCGCCCCAGGTAACGCCCGCATAAGCGGCCGCGGCAAGGCGCACGACCGGACCTTTGCAACGAAGCTCTTCGTCGAATACCATCCAAGACGGTATCCGGGGATAGAGCAGCGATATCGTGTCGAACGGCAGCACCTCCTTATAGAAGATGTACCGGCTCGGGTCCTTGGTGATCCGCCGCTCGGAGGCGAAGCGCCGGCCGTAGTTGTCGACGACGATCTCGTTGGGCTTGCCGACGGCCGAGGTGTTGAGACCGATCTTCAGCCCGTGCCGGCGTTCCGGTATGGCGCAGATGATGCGGCCTGCCACTTTCCCGGCCTTGGCGATGCCCGCACCGACCTTGAGCGCCATTTCGATTCCGTCGCCGGTGTTCTCGGTCGAGCCGTAGAAGGCCCAGCCCTCACCGCCCGGCCCTTCGAGGAAGGCCTTGCGCATGCGCTTGTTGTATTCGTACCCGCCGCAAGTGAGAATGACGGCGCGTCGGGCTACGTAAGTCGTCTCTCCGCTGTCGCCCGAAGCGCGCACCCCGGTCACTGCGCCGTCCTCGTCGACGATCAGCGACTGCGCCCGGGTGGCGAAATCGACCCGGATGTCGCGCGATGCGATCCCCGTCCGCAAACAGGTGTAGAAGGCCTCGCCGGCTTCTTTTTCGTCCTTCTGGGCGTCCCTGGTGTTGCGGATACGGGACGCTTCGTCACTGCGCCCGGTATAGGTGCTTCTGACCACGGCGTAACCCGCGTCGCGCGCGCCCGGAAAGTCGGGAAAGGCGGCGTTGCTGAGCTTGAAGGTCTTGAAGTCCGGATCGAGGCTGCGCATGAAGTCCTCATTCTCCGGTGAGAGGTTGGCCCAGACCTCGGCAAGCTCGTCAGAAAATTCCGGCTGCTCACCTTCGAGGCTCTGCGCAAGGTTCTCGCCGCTGAACATCGCCTTCACGTATTCCTTCAAGGCTTGAGGATCCCCCGACGGGTCGGGGCTGTGGAAACCTCCGCCGCTTATGCGCGTGTTGGGATAGTGATGCTCCTTGGGCTGCTTTTCGACGACGATGACCTCGGCCCCCGCATCGTGGGCGGCAATGGCCGCGCATGCGCCCGCTCCACCAAGCCCGACGATCACTACATCCGCCTCGTATTCCTGCTCTCGCATCTGTTCACCTTCCTCCAATCGTTGCACCGCACCGCTGCCGCCGGAGCGGCGACGGAGCCGCGGAACCGACTGACGCGCGACCGTCCGGTAGTCCAGAACCCGACAGGCTGACCAAGCCGCGGCCGGAACCCAAATGAATAGGCATCTGTAGCCTACCTTCAACGATGATTGAATTCTTAATTCAATTATACCGCCGGTCAATCGGCTTTTTCGCTTCGGCTTCAGCGATCGGCTCAAGGAATATCCGCACCATCTCTTCGGCGGCATGCGCCAGCGCGTGATGATGCTATCCTTTGGCCTGTAACCCCAAGGTGCCCATCGCCGGTGAGCAGACCATGGCGCTGACCGCGCAGACCATGCCGCTTCTACGGGTCGAAAACCTGCAGAAGCATTACCAGCTTGAGGCCGGGTTGTCGGGCGATGAGAGCGTGAGCGCGCGCGCCGTTGACAGCATCTCCTTCGATCTGCAGCGGGGAAAGACGCTGGGCTTGGTGGGCGAATCCGGTTGCGGCAAGACCACGGCCGGCAAGACCACGGCCGGCAAGACAATCCTGAGGCTGATCGAGCCGACCCGGCCCAGGACGGTGCCGAGCCCGGCCAAGCCGTGGCCGGGTTGCCGCCTCCATACGTGCTGCCCCGCCGCTTTCGCGCGCTGCCGGACGGAGGATCCGGTGCTGCTGCCGATGGCGGGCGGACGATCTCCACGATTCATGAGAAAGGGGGCGCATCCCTGCCGTCCGCGCGCCGATGCAAGGCCCTGCAAAGCCTGCATCGGTGCAAAGGCTACTTGGCCGCCTCGGTTTCCTGCTGGAGCTGCTTGAGCGATTCGTGCACCATCCCCGCCTTGTGGCGCAGGTGCAACTTGAGGATCGCGCCGAGGCGGACCGGATCACGGTCCCGCAGCGCCTGCATCATCTGCTCATGATCCGCGACGGCCTCCCGCCAGCGTTCCGGCGACTTCTGCGCGACAAAGCGCACAGAATGGATGCGCACCATCATTGTCTGATAGAGCTGCGTCAGCGCGCTGTTGTCTGCGATTTCGAACAGGGATTCGTGGATCTGGCGGTTGAGGCGCAGGTAAGGCACCGCCTCGCCCTTCTCGTAGTGACCGACCATCGCCTGATGCAGGGATTCCATGCGCGCGATGTCCTTGTTGGTCGCACGCTCGCAGGCGAGCTCCCCTGCGAGCGCTTCCAGCGCACCCATGATGGGGAACAGCTCGTCGATCTCGGCAGGGGTGATCTTGGCGACCGTCGCGCCGCGGTTGGGTGACAGGACGAGAAGGCCTTCCGCCGCCAGCACCTTCAGCGCCTCGCGCAGCGGGGTGCGGGAGACGCCGAAGCGCAGGCAGAGCATCTGTTCCGACAGCTTGTCTCCAGGCTTCAGTTCGCCGCGGACCATCATGTCCCGCAACTGCACTGCAAGCTCGCCGTGAAGGCTCCGCCGCTGTATGATGTCAGTTTGCGACATTCCCATCGAGTACGCTTGATGTAACGGTCATTGATCTGATTCTTTCCATCTTGGGTTTCGACGAGTTCGACTGACCCAATTCATCTTAAAGATCGACATTTTCGATAGCACGGTCCTCCAGATAGTCAATCGCAGTTTGAACGCCGCCCCGGTGGTGCGGCACGCCGCTGGCCCTCAATCCCATCTCCACCCCGGCCAGCGCGCCTATAATGGTCAGGTCGTTGGTGTCGCCGAGATGACCAATACGGAAGACCCGTCCCGCCAACCTGCTCAGCCCGCTGCCGAGGGAGATGTTGAAATGGCCGAGCGCCTTGGCGCGGAACTTGTCCGCGTCGTGACCTTCAGGCATCAGGACCGTCGTCACTGATGAAGAATAGCAGTGCGGATCGCGGCAGAATACCTCCAGCCCCCACGCCTGCACCGCGCGGCGCGTGGCCTCGGCGTGGCGGTCGTGTCGCGCGAAGACGTTTTCCAGTCCCTCCTCGTGCAGCATGTCGATCGCTTCCGCGAGCGCATAGAGCAGATTGGTTCCCGGCGTGTAGGGGAAGAAGCCCGTCGCATTGGCCGCAAGCATCTCGTTCCACGACCAGTAGAGCTTCGGCATGGTGGATTTCTCCGCCGTCGCGAGGGCTTTGCCCGAGACCGCCGTGAAGGACAGGCCGGGTGGCAGCATCAGCCCCTTCTGCGACCCACCGACGGTGACGTCGACGCCCCATTCTTCGTGCCGATAGTCGATCGAGGCCAGCGAGGAGATGGTATCGACCAGCAGGAGGGCGGGATGGCCGGCAGCGTCGATCGCCCGACGCACGGCTTGGATGTCGGATGTGCAGCCGGTGGAGGTTTCGTTGTGGACGATGCATACCGCCTTGATCTCGTGCTGCCGATCCTCGCTCAGGCGTGCCTCGATCGCGGAGGCATCCGCGCCCACCCGCCAGTCAGAGGGAATGAAGTCGGGCTTGAGCCCCAGCCTGGTCGCCATGTTTTTCCACAGCGTGGCGAAATGCCCGCTCTCGAACATCAGCACCCGGTCCCCCGGAGACAGCACATTGACCAGCGCGGCTTCCCACGCCCCGGTGCCGGACGCCGGATAGATGACGACCGGCCCGCTGGTTTTCAAGATCGTTTTCATACCTTCGAGCACGCGCAGCCCGAGTTTCTGGAACTCGGCGCTACGATGGTCGATCGTCGGCATGTCCATCGCCCGCAGAACCCTGTCGGGCACGGGGGTGGGTCCGGGGATCTGCAGAAAATGCCGGCCAGCGATCCGTACTCTGTTGCTGGTCATCCAATCTTCCTTTCTTTCGCGAGTCCGCATCCGCTTCGGTTCCGCTCTGGACGCCGGACCGCGAACGAGCCGACTGAATTGAATAATGAATGCGATCTTATGTCAAATCCGCCGCAGTGATCCTGCAAGCTCAAGCTTCGCCCCTCTGCGGGGCGGCGTTGTTTCCCGGCGCACTGCAGCACTTTCCGCCGGGGGTCCGGAGCCCGGTCAGCTGGTTGCTCGCTTCTGTCCCGCAGGCGGGTTCAGGTGCGCCGGACGTGCTGGCCATAGCGACGGGTCATACGGTTCCATCGGTGAGATGGGACACGCTCTTGGGCACGGTGTAGTATTGCAGCCCCTCGGTGCCGCCTTCGCGGCCGTAGCCGCTGTCCTTCACGCCGCCGAACGGCGTCTCTGGAGTCGACGCGGTCAGATGGTTGATCGAAAGCGTACCGACCTCGAGCTCGTCGGCCAGCCGGCCGGCGTTGTGGGCGGACCTGGTGAAGGCGTAGCCGGAGAGGCCGAACGGCAGGGAGTTGGCCTTGTGGATGGCCTCGTCGAGGCTGCCCACCTTCGAGACGAGGGCGATCGGACCGAAAGGTTCCTCGGACATGGCGCGCGCGTTGTCGGGAACGTCGGCGATGACGGTCAGCGGATAGAAGTAGCCGCGATTGGCGATGCGGCTGCCGCCTGCGACGACCTTCGCGCCTTTCGCCGTGGCGTCCTCCACGAACATCTCCATTGCCGCGATTCGGCGCTCGTTGGTCAGCGGACCCATCTGGCTCTCCGGATCGAGACCGTCACCGACCCGAACCTGCTTCGCCTTGTCGGCGAAAGCCTCGGTAAAGCGGTCATAGATGGCGTCGGCCACGAAGAAGCGGGTCGGCGCATTACAGACCTGGCCGGAGTTGCGGATCTTGCCGGTGACCGAGATCGCCGCAGCAGCCACCGGATCGACATCGTCGCACACGATTACCGGGGCGTGCCCGCCAAGCTCCATAATTGCCGGCTTCATGTGCTGCGCGGCCATCGAGGCGAGATGCTTGCCGACCGGCACCGACCCGGTGAAAGTGACCAGGCGGACCGTCGGACTGGGGATGAGATGATCCGAAATATCCGACGGTTTGCCGAAGACGAGGTTGAGAACGCCCGCGGGCAGGCCGGCTTCGGCGAAGGCCTCGACGAGCTGGACGGCGCCAGCAGGAGTTTCCTCGGAGGCCTTCAGGATGATCGAGCAGCCCGCCGCCAGCGCGCCGCCGACCTTTCTGGCCGGCGCGCTCACAGGGAAGTTCCAGGGCGAGAACCCCGCCACCACGCCGATCGGCTGGCGCAGAACCGAATAGCGCATGCCGGGTTCGCCCATCACGATGCGCCCGTAGACCCGCCGTCCTTCCTGCGCGTCCCAGTCGATCAGGTCGCAAGCGCGCAGGATCTCGGAGCGAGACTGGGCGAGCGTCTTACCCTGCTCCAGCGTCATCGCCACCGCCATCTCCTCGACGCGGGCGCGCACGATCTGCGTGGCCTTTAGGATGATCTCGGCGCGCCGCGCAGGCGAGGTACGGGACCAGATCTTGAAGCCGGCAGCTGCCGCCGTCAGCGCGTCGTCCAGATCTGCCTTGTCGGCATGCGGCACGATGCCGATGACGTTCTCGTCCGCCGGGTTGATCACCGGCTGGCCGTCTCTGGCCCTCCACTCTCCGCCGATGAAGAGCTTCAGGTCGGGATAATTTCTCATCGTCTACTTCCTGTGGGCGCCGGGAAGGGCGGTGGCTTCTCAGATAGGGCTGGGTTTCCGGCAGCCGCATGCCGTCGTGTTCGCGCACGCGGTAGCCTGCGTTTCTCCAGCGTCTCCTTCTTCGCGAATAATCTCTTGCATTCTTAATTCAGATTCTGATAGTTGGTCAATAGGCAATAACTGCTCTCGCAGCCGCCTTGCCCATATCTGAAAGTGGGGAGCCTGCAATATGTAATCAGCAGGAGAATATCCCATATATATCAGCATAGGCGCGTAATCGCAGGATATGCGTTGAAGTACAGATAAAACATAGAATATAAAAACGCCATTTAGACTTGAAATAAACCTTGTAAATTGGGAGGAAATGCATTGCGGTCTGAGTGTGAACGAGATTCTGGACTTGGTCGCATGAAGGGGTTGGATGGACCCGGTATGCTTGCCGGAATCCGCGTCATCGAATTCGCCGACGAACTTGCCGAATATACGGGACTGCTCCTGGGTGGCCTCGGGGCCGAGGTGATCAAGGTCGAGCCGCCGCAGGGAAGCCCGACGCGGGCGTTCGGCCCGTTCTTCGGCGACGAGCCCGATCCCGAACGCTCGCTCTTCTTCTGGAACTACAACCGCGGCAAGCGTTCGGTGGTTCTCGATCTGGACGAGCAGAAGGGCCGTACGCACATGCTGCGCCTGCTGGAAGGCGCCGACGTGCTGATCGATTCGAGCAACGGCCGGCTGGGTCAGGCGCTGGGGCTCGACCCGGCCGCTCTCGGCGCCCGCTTTCCCGCCCTCGTGGTCGCCCGCATGACGCCGTTCGGGGATGTCGGCCCCTGGAAGGATTTCAAGGGCAGCGACCTGGTCCATCTCGCACTCGGCGGCGAGATGATGGTGTGTGGCTACGATCCGGACCTGAACTTCAAGTACGACCTGCCCCCGATTGCACCGCAGGCGTGGCACTCCTACCAGATCGCCGGCGAGCAACTCGCTATCGGCATCGCTGCGGCGCTCGCCTATCGCCAGAGCTCCGGGGAAGGTCAGGAAGTGTCCTGCGCCGTGCACGACGCGGTGGCCAAGAACACTGAGCTCGACGTCATGTACTGGGTCATGCGCCGCGCGCCGCTATGGCGCTTGACCTGCCGGCACGCGATAGAGAAGCCCAACCATCTGCCGACCATCGTCCACACCAAGGACGGACGCTGGCAGATCGCCCATTCGATGGGCACGGCGGATTTCGTCAACCTCACCAGGCTCCTTGACAAGTACGGGATGGAGGGCGAGTTCGAGGCGCCGCCGCCGGAGGCCAAGATCAGCGGGCGCAACGTGCCCGGCACGGTCGCGGAAGGGCGCTCGAAATACCTTTCGGCGGTGCAGCGCTTCATCGGCACCTTCACCTACGAGAACCTGCCTTGGAAGCAGGCGCAGGAAGAGGGGCTTCTGTGGGCGCCGCTGCGCAAGCCGCACGAGAATGCGGTCGATCCGCACTGGCTGAAGCGCAATACGTATGCCGACGTGCACCATCCGGAGCATGGCCGCAGCTTCCGCTACCCGGTCAGTAAATGGCTGTCGGACGAGACGGCTTGGCAGGTCGGCCGCCGCGCGCCGCTTCTGGGCGAGGATACAGAGGCGGTGCTGGCCGCGCCGCCGCGCCGGCCGAGCGTGCCGGCCGAGCCAAAGCCTGGGGCGACCCCCCTCCTGTCGGCTGCCCACGGCAAGCCGTTCCCGTTGCAGGGAGTCCGCATCCTCGACTTCTCCTGGTTCCTGGCATCGGCAGGTGGCACACGGTTCCTGGCCGCGCTGGGCGCGGAGTGCCTTAAGGTGGAATGGAAGGACAACCCCGATACGCGGTTGGCAGCGATGGCGCCGGTTGGTGGCCGTGAGGCCCGTGAGAAGGCCACCTCAGTGCTTGAGGGCATCACCGATATCAATATGGGCGGCCAGTTCAACAACAAGAACCCCGGCAAGCGCGGCATCTCCCTCAATCTGCGCGATCCGAGGGGGCTACAGATCGCCAAGGACCTGCTGCAGGTCTGCGACGTGGTGGCGGAGGGCTTCTCGCCCGGCGTCCTCGACCGTCTCGGCTTCGGCTACGATGTGATGAAGAAGATCCGCCCGGACGTGATCTACATCCAGCAATCGGGCATGGGCGCCCACGGCCTTTACGGCCGCATGCGCACGGTGGGGCCGGTGGCGGCCGCCTTTACCGGCCTGTCGGAGATGTCCGGCCTGCCCGAACCCGCCCTGCCGGCCGGCTGGGGCTATTCCTACCTGGATTGGGTCGGCGCCTACAGCTTTGCGCTCGCTCTGCTCGGCGCGATCTACTACCGCAACCGCACCGGCAAGGGACAGTGGATCGACGCGTCGCAGTGCGAGTCGGGTCTATTCCTGCATGGCTCGACGGTTCTCGACTGGTCCGCCAACGGCAATGTCTGGCGGCGCGTCGGCAACCGCTCGCCCTACAGGAAGGCGGCTCCGCATGGTGCCTACCGCTGCGCGGGTGACGACCGCTGGATTGCGATCGCCTGCTTCACTGACGAGGAATGGAGGGCCCTCGCCGACGTCGCGGGGCATCGGGAATGGCTCGACGATCCGCGCTTCGCCCATCTTTCGGCGCGCGTGCGCAATCATGACGCGCTCGACGCGGCCCTCCAGTCGTGGACCGTGACGCAGGAGCGCTACGAGCTGATGTCCAAGCTCCAGAAGGCGGGGGTGGCGGCGGGCGTCTGCCAGACGGCAGAGGACCGCTGCGACAACGACCCTCAGCTCGCCGCGCTGGAATGGCTGACGGAGGTCACCGGCTCCAAGATCGGACGTTGGCCCGTCTACGGCCTGCCTTTCCAGATGAGCGAAACGCCGCCCTATGTCGGCGGGCCGATCGACCGCGGCGCGCCCTGCTATGGCGAGGACAATATGTGGGTGCTGACCGAACTGCTCGGCATGACCCCGTCCCAGGTCGAGGCGCTGGCGGAGGAAGGCGTAATCTAGAGCCTTCGATGAAAGGACCGAGGGCCGTCTGTCGCCCTCAGCGAGGCGATCCGGCGGAAGGAAATCCGGCCGGCTGGCCTACAGACCCCACCCGGCCGGGCGGCTGGGTCCCGCAATCGAGAATCGATGGAAGACGCGATGTACAAGAGGTCAGAACTCAAGGACAAGGTTGCCGTTATCGGGGTGGGAAATACCCCATATGGCAGCTTTCCCGAAACCGACGATTACGGCCTGGGTGCCCAGGCGTTCAAGGCGGCGGTGGAGGACTGCGGCATCGACAAGAGCAAGATCGATGGTCTCTTGGTGTGCCGCATTCCTTCCTATGTGCGCATGGGAGAGGTGCTGGGCATTGATCCGCGCTGGACCGTGACCATGCCCGGCCACGGCCGTATGTCGGGCATGGGCATCATAGAGGCGGCACTGTCGCTGATCGCGGGCGAGACGACGCATGTGGCGCTCGTCTACGGAAACATAGGCCGTTCGCGGCGCATGTACTACGGCGGCGAGAACGTCTCCCCCTGGGATCCGTGGGGAATGACGTCGCCCGGAGCCGGCCACGCGATGGCGTTCCGGCGGCATATGGAGATGTTCGGCACCACGACACGGCAGCTCGCCGAGGTGTCCGTGGCCATCCGTCACCATGCCTGCCTCAACCCCGACGCGGTGATGAAGCGGCCGATCACCATCGACGAGCATGAGGAGGCGCGCTTCATCACCGCGCCGCTGCGGCTGCTCGACTATTGCCTCATCAACGACGGAGCCGTCTGCATCATCATGACCACGGCCGAGCGCGCCAAGGACTTCCGCAAGCCGCCGGCCCTGCTCTCCGGCTGGGGTGGGCGCGAGAGCTTCAAGAGATCCTCGCTGGGCAATTTCGACATGAACTTCTGGCACGACGCAGTGAGCACCGCCGGTCGTGAGGCCTACGAGATGGCCGGCGTGTCGCACGATGAAGTCGATGCGCTCATGGCATACGACAATTTCTCCCCCACCGTGCTCTTCAGCCTCGAAGGGCTGGGCTTCTGCAAGCAGGGCGAATCGGGAGCCTTCGTCGAGGGCGGAGCGCTCAAGCTGGGGGGCAGGCTGCCCACGAACACCGACGGCGGGCACCTGTCCAATTCCTACATGCAGGGCTGGGCGCTGAACGTCGAGGCGGTGCGCCAGGTGCGCGGCGAGTGCGGCGAGCGTCAAGTGCCCGGCTGCGAGGTGGTGCAGTATGTCCAGGCGACACCCTGCACGCGTTCGATCATCTACACCAGGGGTTGAGGAGGAGCGCCATGACGACGACCTACGCCAAACCGTTGCCCAAGATTAACCCGCTCAACAAGCCCTTCTGGGATGCCGCCCGGGAGGGACGCCTCGTCATGCAGAAGTGCTCCGAATGCGGCGATATCCACTTCCCGCCCGGACCGGTCTGCCCGAAATGTTTGAGCGAGGCGCAAGAATGGGTGCCCGTCTCCGGCAAGGGGACGCTGCAGTCGTGGATCGATTTCCATCGCGCCTACTGGCCCTCCTTCGCCGACAGCCTGCCTTACCGGGTGTGTCTGATCGAATTGGAGGAGGGACCGCTTCTGATCAGTAACCTCGTCGGCGACTCGGAAGGCGCAAAGCTGGGCGCTCCGGTCCATGTGGTGTTCGACAAGGTTACCGACGAGATCACGTTGCCGAAGTTCACGCTGACCTGACCCCCGCCGGCCGGTTCTTCAGCGTCCGGCCGGCGGATTTCAGATACGCATGCCAGCGACCGGGGAGACAAGGGAGACGCTCATGAGTCTGAGGATGAAGAAGACGAACAAGACGGTGCGCAAGGACGTGCTGGTCATAGGCGGCGGCACGGCCGGCTTCGCGGCGGCCATCGCTGCCGCGCGCAATGGCGCCGACGTGCTTGTGCTCGAGCAGCGCGACCATCTCGGCGGCACCCATTCCGGCGGCATGGTGATGATGATCCGCTCGATGCGCCATATGAAGGCGCCGGTGGGCTTCGAGCAGAAGAAGCTGCTGATGACGACATATGAGAGCTCCTTCGACGACGAGCAGCTCGTTCGCTCGATCGCCCAGGAATACATCGACCGGATGCTGAGCATCGGCGCGGCCTGGGGCCAGACCGGGCAGGCGACCGCGCGGCAGATGTTCGACCCGGAAGTCGCCAAATGGGTCATCCAGCAGATGGTCGAGGAGGCGGGCGCGGAAATCTGGCTCAATTCCCAGGTGACCGACCTGCTGCGGGAGGGCGACAAGGTGACGGGCGTCGTTCTCGACAGCCTGCGCGAGCGCGTCGAGGTGCACGCGACGATCCTGATCGATTCGACCGGCGACGGCGACATCGCAGCGGCGGCCGGCGCCTCATTCCAGTTCGGCTCACCCGATGACGGCCTGTGCCAGCCGATGAGCCTCTATTTCGGCGTCGGCGGTGTCCAGCTCGACAAGACGCTTGATTATATGCGGACCCACCCGGAGGAGTTTGGCCAGGAATATGTCGACCGTCTGCTGCAGATGCGGGCGGAGGACAAGCCGTTCACCATGTTCCCTTTCAAGAACAAAATCCGCGAGGCGCTGGCCAATGGCGACTATCCGCTCCCGCTCGGTCTCGAGACGGTCAATCCGGACACGCTGAGCTACATCGTGCGGCCGATGTTCAGGAACGGCAGGCTGCGTTACGACGTGACCTACCACAACATGGACATGGCCTACAACATAGACGCCACCGACAGGATCGAGCTGACGCGCGCCACGCTCTCGATGCGGGACATGGCCAACCGCATGACGGCGTTCTATCGGAAGTACATTCCCGGCTATGAGGACTGTTACCTGTCGCACACCGCGCAGTCGGTCGGTATCCGCGACAGCCGCCGCATCGACTGCGACTACACGCTCACGGTGGATGACGTACTCGCCGGCCGCAGCTTCCCGGACGGCATCGGCCGCTACGGCAGCGTGATGGACGTGCATGACAAGTCCGGCAAGAAGTCACTTTCCCTTACCGAGGTGGGTGGATCCGGGTGGTTCCACATCCCCTTCCGCTGCCTGCTGCCCAAGGGCGTCGAAAATGTGATAGTGGCCGGGCGCTGCATCTCGGCCGATTACCACGCCCAGGGGAGCGTGCGCTCCCAGGCGGCGGCGATGATGACCGGACAGGCGACCGGAACGGCCGCCGCACTCGCGGTGCGCCAGAAGCGGATGCCGCGGGAGCTGGACATCGCCGAGCTCCAGAGCGTCCTGCGTTCGCAGGACCAGGTGATCTGACCCCCAGGCCGGCGCCGGCTTCTCCCGGCTCCGGCCGGTTTCCGGGGGGATGGCCCCGAAGAGAGCCGGACCGTGCGGCAGGCCCGTTATCCCCGACGCCACGGATACGATCTTGAACCGAACCGTCCCTCTCATCCTCGCGGTTGCCCTGTTCATGGAGAACATGGACTCGATGATGATCGCGACGTCGCTGCCGGCGATCGCCGCCGATCTCAAGACGAGCCCAATCGCGCTGAAGCTGGCGTTCGCCGCCTACTTCGTCTCGCTGGCCATCTTCATCCCTGTCAGTGCCTGGATGGCGGACAAATTCGGCGCCAAGCGCGTGTTCCGCGTGGCGATCGGCATCTTCATCGTCGGCTCGGTCCTGTGCGCGGTGTCGGGCTCGCTCACGGCTTTCGTGATATCGCGCTTCGTGCAGGGCATGGGCGGCGCGATGATGACGCCCGTCGCCCGGATCATCCTCGTGCGCATAACCCAGAAGCGCGACTTGCTGTCGGCAATCACCTGGCTGACTTTCCCGGCCCTGGTCGGACCGCTCCTCGGGCCGCCCGTGGGCGGGTTCATCACCACATTCTTCAGCTGGCACTGGATCTTCCTCATCAACGTGCCGATCGGGCTGCTGGGCATCCTCGTCACGGGGACCTATCTTCCCCATGTGCCGCCGACGCAGGTGGGGAGCGTCGATTTCACGGGCTTCACCCTATCGGCGGTTGCCGCTTCCGGCATTGTTTTCGGCCTCTCGGTGATCAGCCTGCCGGCGCTGCCTCCGGTGGCGGGAGTGGCCACCACGGTCGCGGGTCTGGCAGCGCTGGCGCTATATGTCCGCCACGCGCGCCGCTGCCCGCATCCAATCCTCGATCTCACGCTGTTCTCGAACCTGGCATATCGAACTGCCGTTGCCGGCGGCTCGGTCTTCAGGGTCGGCAACGGCGCGCTGACCTTCCTGCTGCCGCTCATGCTCCAGCTCGGCTTCGGTCTGTCGCCGCTCGAATCCGGCATGCTGACCTTCGCCACGGCCATCGGCTCGGTGATCGTCAAGATGATGATCCGCTTCTTGCTGAGGACGGGCGGCTTCCGCATGGTGCTGATCGCCAGCGGAATCCTTTCGGGCATCTTCATTGCGATCATCGCCGGCTTTACGCCCTCCACGCCGGCGATGGTCATCATCGCGGTGTTCGTCGTCGTCGGCTTCGCCCGCTCGATCTTTTTCACCTCCCTCACCTCACTGACCTTCTCCGAGGTGGACGAGCATTCTGCAGGTCAGGCGGCGGCGATCTCGGCGGTCACCCAACAGGTCAGCATAGCGCTCGGCGTCGCGGTCGGCGGCGGCGTCCTGGAGGTCGTCTCGGACCTGTCCGATGATGGGACGATCACCCTTGCCGCCTTCAAGGTCGCCATCCTCATCGTCGCGGGGGTCACGGCGCTCGCGTCGATCTTCTTTTTCCGTCTCGCGCCGGACGCCGGCAGCGACGTCTCCGGACATCGCCCGCGCATCCTGTCTCCTGCCCGTCCGGACGATCCGCCGACCGCAACCTAACTGTGGCAGCAGCCGGAGGTGTTCCAGGCGCTGGCAATGAGTTTCTGCCTCGTCATCTGGCCGCTCAGCCTGGCCTTTCTGCTGGTGACTGTGGCGCTGCTCATCCGGAGCGGTTGGCGCAGCCGGCGGCAAGAGCGGCACGAGGCGGCGGCGACCTGAGCGCGGCCGTCACGCCTGCGCCCGACCTCTGGCTGGAGGTTGCGGCGGGGATTGACAGTTTGTTGTCGGGCGTGATTGAATGAATTCATAATACAATCTGTGGTGACAGGCATTGCACCAACAGGCATTGCACCAGAGGAGGAAGCGCCAGCCCCTGCTTTGTTTGCGCGACGCGTCTGCTGCGCTGCCGGCGTCTCGCGCCAGGCCGGGATGACCGGTGTCCGGGATTGCAGCAGAACCGTTTGCCCTGCGGCCGTCCGCGATTTGCGCGGGACCGCAGTGTTTGCGGGACCGGTACGGGGCGATGGCTGTCGGCAAGGGAGGGAGGAAGGAAAGATGGCGACCTATCCCGACCCGCGCTGCGAGGAGGCTGCGCCGGGTTGGCCGTGCGACGGGAAGCTGATGGAGCTGCTCGGCCAGCTGCAGCTACGCGCCTGCGAGACGGTGCCTTTCGCGCGTATCGGCCAGTACTTCCAGCCAGCCGCTTGCCGAAGCAACGTCACAGGCGTCATCAAGGCCGGACTGCCCGTCTACTGGAACATCTCAAAAAATAAAACCGGCGACCCCGGTTTGACGACAGGAGGTCTCTATGAACGTCAATAGCAAGAATGTCCAGGCTGAGCGGGAAGACATTGTGGCTGAGCTGTGCGGCCATGTGGTTTCCACGACGCTCGACGATATTCCCGGCCCGGTGCGGGAGCGCATCGGCGAGCATGTGATGGACGTGCTCGGCGTCGGGCTGGCCGCCTCCGGCGAGCCGGCGGGCCGGATCGTGGCCAGCATGTTTCCGGGCCGCGAGACCGGATCGCGGATCATCGGCGACGGCAAGCGGGCCGAGCCCTGGGACGCCGCATGGGCGAACGGCACGCTCTGCCACCTGCTCGACTTCGACGACGCCGGCTTCACCCATCCGAGCGCCTGCACCGTGCCGGCCGTTCTCGCCGCCGGCGAGCGGCAGAACGCCACCGGAGCCGACTTCGTCGTCGCCATGGCGGTCGCCTATGAAGTCTTCGCGCGCCTCATCCGCTCGTTCCGCTTCTACGACGGCGCGTTGAAGAAACGCGGCGTCCATACGATGAGCGTGGTCGGTGGCATCGCGGCCGCCGCGGGCGTGGGCAAGCTGCTGCGCCTTGACAAGGACCAGCTTTTGGTCGCGGTCGGCCTGGCGGCCTCTCAGAGCTTCGGCGTGATCGAGCATTTTGGCACCTGGGCCAAGCCCGCCCATGCCGGGAACGCGGCCCGTGCCGGCGTTTTCAGCGCCATGCTGGCCGAACGCGGCTATCAGGCGAGCCGGACAGCGGTGCTCGGGCACTACGGGCTTTTCAATGCCCTGCTCGGGGAAGGCAATTATGACATCGCCAAGATGGATACCCCCTGGGGCGGGAGCTGGGCGATCGAGAAACCGGGCATCGGCATGAAGGCCTTTCCCCTGTGCAATTGCGCGCAGCGCGCGGCGCGCGCCGTGGTCGACCTGCGTCGCGACAGGCTGCACGATCCGTCCGCGGTCGAGCGCGTCGAGGTCTCGCTGACGCAGGGGCTGATGGAAAATCTGCATGTGGACTGGCCGCAACAGGGCCTCGGGGGCAAGTTCAGCATCAGGTATGTCATCGCCGCAGGTCTGGTCGACGGGGATGTCACCATCGACAGCTTCAGCGACGCCTCCCTGGAGCGCCCCGAGATCCAGGACATGATGGGCCGCATCGAGGTCGCCGTCCTGGACGGCGGCTACGAGGACAACGAGTTCAGGAAGGCGACGCCCATTCGCATCTCGCTCAGGGACGGGTCGACGCTGGAGCTAAATGAACGCAGTCCGCTCGGCTCTCCGGACAACCGCATGAGCCGGGCCGACGTGGCGAGCAAGTTCGCCGCCTGCGCTGGCCGTGTCCTGGACAGCGCGCAGGTGCACAGGTCCATAGCCTTGATAGAGAACCTCGAGGATACGAACGTCAGCCAGCTCGTGGACGCGCTCGTGGCCGGAAGCGCGTTGCCGCGGCCCTGAAGGAAGGCTCTGAAACATGCATACGCAGATCATCAGGATGCAGGGCACGCGCGCGTCTTCCCCGGTGGAGCCGCGGCCCGACATATCGGTCTACTGGAAGCCGGGTTGCTCGATGTGCCTCAAGGTGAAGGAATTCCTCACCGACCTCGGCGTCACATTCGAGTCGCTCAACGTCGCCGCGAATCCGGATGCCCTTGACGAGTTGATGGCCTCGGGCGTGCGGGGCCTGCCCGTGGTCAGACGCGGCGAGGAAATGATCATCGCCCAGTCGCTGGACGATCTGGCGGAATTCGTCGGTGCCGCGCATGATGTGGCCGCGCGCGAGAAGCTTACCCAGGAGCAGTTGCTCGACCGCTGGGGCGAGGTGCTGGATCGGGCCCGCGTGATCATCGTCGACTTCACCGAGGAACAGTTGGAACGGCAAGCCATCCTCGGCCGCGACCGCACCATCAAGGAGCTCAGCTCGCATGTCTTCCAGATCCCCGAAGCATTCCTGACGATGGTGGAAGAGGGCAGAACCAACATCCGCGAGATGATGGGGAGGCCGAGAAGCGACATCGTGACCCGGAATGATCTCCACGCCTATGTGCAGAAGATCGATGCGCGCTATCGCGACTGGCGCCGGCGGGGAGGCGAGAGCGCCATCGGCGATCACATCACGACCTTCTGGGGCACGCAGCCGTCGCATCCCGTGCTGGAGCGCTTCGTCTGGCACTCGACCCAGCATTCACGCCAGCTCGACGTGATCGCCGCAGGAATGGGCGCCGAGTTCCGGATTCCGCCCGAGCTCTATGCCGGCCTACCGCTGCCGAATCGCCTGTGGGCATGAGCGTGCGGGGAACGGTGCCTGCCGATTTCCCCCCACGAGCGGCGCGTGGATTGCGAGCGGCGGGTGGATTGACCGTCCTTCCCGGGCGGTTTCCCGGCGCTCGTGAATGAATTCATTGTCAGCAACCAACCGCTAATACAGGAAATGAGTCGCGATCATGAAGATAACCGCCATCGAAACCCATCTCGTCTCCTCGCCGCTCGACACGGTCTGGCAAACCGGAATCGGCACCGGCACGCGGCGTGACGAACTGCTGGTGGTCGTGCGGACCGATGAGAACCTCTACGGCATCGGCTCCTCCTATCACGCGCATGCACCGCTGGCCGTCAAGGGCATCATCGATGAAAAGCTTGCGCCGATGGCAATCGGCGAGGACGCACTCGATATCCAGGGCGTCTGGGAGAAGCTCCACTACGGTTCAGTCTATCTGGGCTCTTCGGCCGTCTCGGCGATCTCAGGCATCGATATCGCGCTGTGGGACATTCTCGGCAAGGTCACCGGCCAGCCGATCGCGCGCCTGCTGGGCGGCGGCGGGGTCGACAGGGTCGTGGCCTATGTCGGCTGCATGGTGCTCGGCCACAAGCCGATGGACGAACTGATGGCGGAGGTGCAGTCCTATCTCGACCTTGGCTACAAGGCGCTCAAGGTGCGCGGCGGCGCCGGCGTCGAGCGTGACATCAAGGTGGTCAAGGCCGCCCGTAAGCTCGCCGGTCCCGACATCGACATCATGATCGACATGAACGCCAGCTACTCTTGGCCCGAGGCGGTGCGCGTTGCCAGGGGCCTGGGCGAGGTGGGGGCCTTCTGGATGGAGGATCCCTTCGACTTCACCGTCGCCAACCACCATGACGACGTCGGCCGCCTGACGAAGCTGGCGCTGGTCCCGATTGCTTCCGGCGGCAATGTCTACTCCCGCTATGACGTGCGCAACCTGATAGAACGGGGCGGAGTCGACTTCATCACGCCGGACGCCGTCAAGTGCGGCGGCATCTCCGAGGCGCTGAAGGTCGCCCATCTTGCCAGCGCCTACAACATGCTAGTTGCGCCGCATACGTTGAACGGGCTCGGCCAGGTCGCGAACGTACATTTCGCGGCGGCGATCCCAGCCCATGTCCGTGCCCATGTCGAGTGGGATCCGACCCCGCACAACCCGTTGCGTGACGAGCTGCTGACCAATCCAATCAAGGTAGTCGACGGCTTCCTCGAGGTGCCGACGGCGGCGGGCCTTGGCACCGACCTTAACTGGGAGGTCGTGCGTCAGCTTCCCTTCTCCACTGGCGAGGAGATCAAGGGCCACGGCAAGCGGCGTTCGCGGCGGTGGAACAGATGAGCCGCCGTCATTGGAGCATGCTGTCTTTTCACGGAAACGACAACATGCTATAACTTGTTGATTTTGAACGATAATCTCTCTAACATCTGGTTGCGCGGCCAAGTCGCGCAACTGAAACAACCTCTGGGCAACCCCATTGGTTCGCCCACGTTTGTTGCGTTCGGAATGCGTTTGTCGAATACTGGCCGTCTGGGATAACCGAGCGGCGCCACGATGCGCGAGAGACGATCAAGGGCGCGTTGCACCTGCGGAGGCATAGTGATGTCGTTCTATCGAGGCATGATCTGCCAGAATGTGACCATCGCGGGCGACCAAGGAACCCCGATAACCGCTTATGCGGCCAAGCCGGAGGGTACGGGTCCCTTTCCCGGTGTGGTTCTCGTCCACCATCTCCCGGGGTGGAGCGAGTTCTATATCGAGACTGCAAGACGCTTCGCCCATCACGGCTATCTTGCGATCTGCGCTAATCTCTATCAGCGCGCCGGCGAGGGGCACCCCGACGATGTCGCCGCCAGGGTGCGCGCCGAGGGCAGCGTTCCCGACACTCAGGTGATCGGTGACACCGAGGCTGCGGTCAAGTGGGTGCGCACGCAGCCCGAGAGTAATGGCAAGGTCGGCATTTTCGGCTCCTGTTCCGGCGGCAGGCATGCCTTCCTTTATGCCTGTCGGAAGGCGGACATCGATGCCTGCGCCGATCTCTGGGGCGGCCGTGTGGTGATGGGCGAGGAGGAACTCAACGCCAAGACTCCCGTTGCGCCAATCGATCTGACGAAGAGCCTCTCCTGCCCGTTGATCGGCATCTTCGGTAACGACGATCGCGCGCCGAGCCCCGAGCAGGTGAACCAGCACGAAGCCGAACTCAGGAAGTACGGCAAGACCTACGAGTTCCATCGCTATGATGGAGCCGGGCACGGTTTCTTCTATTGGCACCGGCCGCTCTACCGTCCCGAGCAGGCCATGGACGGATGGAGCAAGATACTCGCTTTTTTCGAGAGGCATCTGGCAAAATAGGAGGCGCCGGGTATGTGTACGTCCATTGTCGAAATCGTCCGTGCGCAAGGTATGGCCAAGCGGGGCGACGAATGGTTCCCGCTTTCGCAGGCGGTGGTCGCCTACGATCATGCTCGCCATGCACCGTTGGGCGATGTCGTGACGCTCGACTTCATCAACACCGCATTGGAACCCGGAGCACGGGCCGGCATCGAGCTGACCCTCGAAACAGCCAAGGAACTACGCGATGCTCTCGACCGGGCGATTGCCGCCGCCGAGTTCGAGGAGGCGGAAGTGAGGGGCAAGGGCGCAGCACCCCACCTCAACCGGGCGGCGTGACCGGCAAAACAAGCAGGGGGGACACGACCGTCCCTTTGGTGCCAGCGCACCGCCAGCTGCGTTGTTCCACTTCTCCCTCACCCGGGAGAAGCAGCATCCCGACGAGCATCTTGCCAAATGGCAGAGCATCCTGCAGGGGGATGCCTACGCTCGACCGCTGATACCGGTTCACCCGGTCTTCGGCGGATCGCCCGCTCACCTGCCGTATTCCATCCATGTCCAGCCGAGGCATTGCAGCCAGGCGCCCGTCCATGAGGCGGCGTCCGGGTGCTTGAGCGCGCCGGGTTCGGGGCGATCGGCGATCCATGGTTCCGGCGGCGGGAGAGCGGGGTCGGTCGCCAGCGGCAGCCGCGCGCTGCGATGCATCTCCCGCCATAGCGCCAGCCCGGCGGTCGGCCCGCGCGCCACCCCCACCGTCAGAATCGGAATCCGCCGCAATAACGGGCCAAACCACAGGGTGATCTTCAGATCGTCACGGTAATGCGATCCGTCGATCAGATATCCCTGCGCGTCCGGCACCGGCAGCACGCCGCCCAGCAGCACGCCGTCGAGCAATTCGGCGCATGCCGCGATGTCATGGTCCGAGACCGCTTCGCGCGCCAGGGGCACGACGTGGCCGGTCGTCAGCGTGACGTGTTGGAGACGGTTCGTCATCTGGTTCTCGCAGTCCTGTAACACGCGCGGATTCCGCCCCGCGCGGATCCCTATGTCGTCGCCAATCGATATGACACACGCCCTGGTTGACACCCCTGCCGCCGCCTGTGCAAGTGCTGAATTCCGGCAGGCATCGCGCATGCTTCTCGTTGACAATCCGCTATAACAGATGATAGAAATTATAGAATAAGTATTTTGGTCAGCGCCGTCGCTGAGTGGACTTGAACTTGATAACACTAAGCAATGCTTCGAAACTATTCACCACCGCGTCCGGCTCGATCACGGCTCTTGACGATGTAACGCTCACGGTCGAACGCGGGCAGATCTATGGCATTATCGGCTATAGCGGCGCCGGCAAGAGCACGCTCATCCGGCTGCTGAACGGGCTGGAGCGTCCGGACAGCGGCTCCGTCGTCGTCGGCGGGCTCGATCTGTCGCGCGCCTCCGAGGCGGAACTCGCGCGGGCACGGCCCAAGATCGGCATGATCTTTCAGCATTTCAACCTGCTCTGGTCGCGCACGGTGGCGCGCAACATCGCCTTCGCGCTCGAGATCGCGGGGGCGGACAGGGCCGTCATCGCCCAGCGCGTCACGGAGCTCGTGCGCCTCGTCGGGCTGGAGGGACGGGAAGACGCCTATCCTTCCCAGTTGAGCGGCGGGCAGAAGCAGCGTGTCGGCATCGCCCGCGCGCTCGCCAACCGGCCCGATGTGCTGCTGTGCGACGAGGCGACTTCGGCGCTCGACCCCGAGACCACCGATTCGATTCTCGACCTGCTGTCGGACATCAACCGCCGCTTCGGCCTCACCATCGTGCTGATCACCCACGAGATGCACGTGGTGCGGCGCATCTGCGACGCGGTCGCGGTCATGGAGGCGGGGCGGATCGTGGAGCAGGGCCGGGTGGCCGACATCTTCGCCAATCCGCGCCAGCCGGTGACCCGGCGTTTCGTGCGTCAGATCGCCGAACTGGAAGAGACGAAGGAGACCGGCGCCACCTTCGATCCCTACGCCATCGACATCGGATCGGGCGCGCTGGTCAGGCTTGTCCCCTCGGGCCCCGGGGCGCGCCAACTGGTGCTGGCCGATGTCGCGCGGCGTTTCGGCCTGTTCATCGACATCCTGCATGGGCAGCTCGCGTTCACGCGCGAAGGCGCTGCGGGCGAGCTCTATGTCGAGGTGCCGGCGAAGGGCGAGGAACTCGTCGCGGTGCTCGCCTATCTCGCCGAGCGGGACATCGCCTCCGAAATCGTGCGGCGGGGTGACTGATGCTGGAAGCGCTCTTTCCCAATGTCCGCCTCGATCCGCTGCTGCAGGCGACGTACGATACCGTCTACATGACCGCGCTCGCCGGCGCGGCGACGTTCCTTCTGGGGCTCGTTCTGGGCGCGCTGCTGTTCCTCACCGGGCCGGGGCAGCTGCTGGCGAACCGTTTCGTGTATGGAACGCTGTCGATGTTCAGCAACATCTTCCGGTCGATTCCCTTCATCATCCTCATCGTGCTGCTCATCCCGCTCACCAAGCTTCTGGTGGGGCGGATTCTCGGCGTCAACGCGGCCCTGCCGGCGCTGATCGTGGGCGCGGCCCCCTTCTACGCGCGGCTCGTCGAGATCGCGTTCCGCGACGTGGACAAGGGCGTCATCGAAGCGACGCGCGCCATGGGCGGCGGCATCTTCACCATCGTGTTCAAGGTTCTCATCCCGGAATCGTCGCCGGCGCTCGCGGCGGGGCTGACGGTGACGCTCATCTCGCTGGTCGGCTTCACCGCCATGGCCGGCGTCATCGGCGCCGGCGGGCTCGGCCATCTCGCCTATCTCGAAGGCTTTCAACGCAATAACGCCGACGTGACGCTGGTCGCGACGGCAACCGTTCTCGTCATCGTGTTCGCCATTCAGTTCGTCGGCGACTGGGTGACGCGAAGGCTCGATAAACGTTAGCGCGGCGGGCTGAAAATCTGATCGGTGCTGCCGCGCCATCCCTTTGTTTGAGCATCGAATTCATCCAAAAAACGGTACCCATTCTTTGGTTTGATGCTTTCGTTCCCGTTAGTCCAACGCAAGGAAGTCGCCATGATCAAAGCCCTCATCTCCGCAGCCGTGCTCGGTGCCGTCACCTTCGCGGCGCCGGCGTTCGCCCAGACCAAGCTGACGGTGGGCGCGTCCTACGTGCCCCACGCCGAGATTCTCGAACAGGCCAAGCCGATCCTCGCCGAGGAAGGCATCGAGCTCACCATCGTGCCATTCCAGGACTACATCCTGCCGAACACGGCGCTTGCCGCCGGCGAGATCGACGCCAACTACTTCCAGCATGAGCCCTACCTCAATTCCGTGCTGGCGGACCACAAGGACGATGCCACGTATGATTTCGTCAGCGTCGGCGGCATCCATATCGAGCCCATCGGCATCTATTCGAAGCGCGTGAAGAGCCTCGGTGACCTGCCGGAGAACGGCACCGTCATCCTGCGCGATGCGGTCTCCGAGGAGGGGCGCATCCTGTCCATCTTCCAGCGCGAGGGCGTGATCAAGCTGCGCGACGGCGTGACGCCGATCACGGCCCGCATCGCCGACATCGTCGAGAACCCGAAGAACCTGAAGTTCCAGGCCAATGTCGAAGCCGGCCTGCTGCCGCGGGTCTACGAAAACGACGAGGCCGACGCTGTCGTCATCAACGCCAACTACGCGCTCGACGCCAAGCTCGACCCGGTCAAGGATCCGATCGCGGTGGAAAGCGGGGAAAACAATCCCTACGCGAACCTCATCGTGGTGCGCAAGGCCAACGCCGAAAAGCCCGAGATCACGAAGCTGGTCGAGGTGCTGCGCTCGAAGCCCGTCCAGGACTTCATCAACGAGAAGTACAAGGGCGCGGTGCTGCCCGTGAGCGAGTGACGGGGCGCATCGCCCGTTGCCCGATCGCCCGCCCGGCCTTGCCGGGCGGGTTTTTTATGCTTTCGGCAAGCTTATTTCTTCGCGAAAGCGTCGGCGGCGGCGCGGCCCACGGCGGAATCGTCCGAGAAGAAGGCGTTGACGCCGGCCTTGAGGTACACGGTGATCTCGCCCACGCTGTCGCCGCGGGCGGTCTTGTCGTCGGCGGGGTCCTTCCGGAAGCCCGCGGGCAGGAAGCTGTTCTCCGGCCGCAGGGTCCAGATGACGACGGCAAGGCCGGCGGCGTGCGCGCGCTCGGCGAGGCCGGTGGGCTCGCCCGGCTTGCCGTCGACGACGGGGACGATGAGCGTCTTGTAGGGCGCCAGGATATCGGCGTAGGTACTGATTTCCTTCAGCCCCTCGTCGGTGATGAGGTCGTCGTAGGTGCGCTTTTCTGCCTCGCCCTGCACGATGAAATCGTACGGCCGGCCCTCGCTGTCGATGAGCTGGGCGAGGCGCACCGGCGTCTGCTGCCGCAGCTCCTTGAGATTGCCGACCTCGAAGGACTGTACGATGACCGGCGCTTCCTTGCGGTTGAGGTCGTTCCTGTTCAGGATCTCGATGAGCGCCGGTTCCAGCGGCTGGCCGATGCTCTTGAAGAACGTGGGGTGCTTCGTTTCGGGTGCGATGCCGATGGTGCGGCCGCGCTTTTCCGATTCGGCGCGGGCGAGGTCGATGACTTCCTGGAAGGTCGGGATCTCGAACTGGTCGTTGAAGGCGGTGTTGGCCGGGCGGATCGCCGGGATGCGCTCGCGCGCCCGCAGGGTCTTGAGCTCGTCGAGGGTGAAGTCCTCGACGAACCAGCCGGTGATCTCGACGCCGTCGATGGTCTTGGTGGTCTTGCGGTCGGTGAATTGCGGCAGCTCTGCCACGTTGGTGGTGGCCTCCTTGATGCTGCCGTCGGCGTCGAGGATGGCGATGGCGTTCTCGTGGCGGGCGACGAGGACCCCGTCCTTGGTGATGACCAGATCGGGCTCGATCACGTCCGCGCCGTCCTCGATCGCCTTGAGGTAGGAGGCGACCGTATGCTCCGGCCGCAGGGCGGAGGCGCCGCGATGGGCGATGACCGTCGGCTCCGGCGGCCAGTCGGCTCCGCCCGCGCTCTGCCAGCTGTACGCGCCCTCGTTGGCGCCCGCAAGGCCGGGCGCCGCGAAAACCCCATAAAGGAGCGCCGCGACCACGGCGGCCGATTTCAGATTGGCGGAAGTCGTCATCGTTGTCCTCGCTGCGCGGTGGGAATCGGAATGCGTGCGACCCTACCATAGGCGAAGGCCACGTCCGGCCAATGACGCACCGGACGTCGCCCGCGATATGTCCGCAAGGGCGCTCACCGTCTCCGGGACTGTCTTGCGGGGCCGCCTGCATTCTTCTCCGTCAGGCTTGCGCGGGGCCGCCCACTCCCAGATAGGCGTCGGTCGATTGCAGCGTCGCGTAGGCGAAGGCCAGCGTCGCCATGGCGGAGGCGTGGACCTGCGCGGCCGGAATGGTCTTGCCGTCGAAGTCGAGATCCCGCGTGGCGACGGCATCGTGCACCACCGTGGTGCGATAGCCGTAGTCGGCGGCAGCCCGCGCAGCGGCCTCGACGCACATATGGCTCATTGCCCCGGCGAGGGTCAGGTCGGTGACGCCGCCGCGGTCGAGCAGGGCCTTGAGATCGGTGCCGCGAAAGGCGTTGACCGTGTTCTTGAGCACGACGGCCTCGCCTTCGCGCGGCTCGACGGCCTTGTTGATCGCCGCGCCCTCGGAGCCGGGGGCGAAGAACGGCGCGTCGGCGGTGGGGAATTCGTGGCGGACATGCACCACGAGGTCGCCGCTGGCGCGTGCCGCATCCAGCAGGCGGGCGGCGTTTCTGGCGGCCGCATCGATGTTGTCGAGCGTGAACCTGCCGCCGGGGAAATAATCGTTCTGCAGATCGATGATGACGAGTGCGCGCTTGCTCATATCGGCCTCCCTGATGCGCCGCGTCGCGTCACGCGGCTCGTGTTCCGGCTTGCAGGGATAGGCGGGTCGTGACAGGATGCCCATTGGCGAATATGACAAAGAACGGGGCATTTCCGACAAATGAACGGATCCCGGCCGACCGCCCGGGAACGCACCCGGCACATTGCGATCCTGGCCTATCCCCGGGCGCAGGCGGCGGCGATTCTCGGGCTGACGGACCTGTTCACCATCGCCGGTCAACTGGCCCGCAGGCGCTCCGGTATTTCCCTGCCGCGATTGCGGGTCGGCCACCTCGGCCTCTCGGTCCGGGGCGATGCGGTCGTGCCGCTGTTCGACACCCATCCCGGCCCGCCGGGCGAGCCCGATGTCGTCATCCTGCCGCCGTGCCTCGGCGATCCTCCCGCGGTGACGGACATGGCGGCCGTGGCCGGATGGCTGCGTGAGCGCCATGCTCGGGGCGCCGTGCTCGCGTCCGTGTGCGCCGGCGCGTTCCTGCTCGCCGAGACCGGCCTGCTTTCGGCAAGGCCGGCGACCACCCACTGGACCTATGCCGGGCGCCTCGCCGCCCGCTTTCCCGCCGTGCGCGTGGATACCGGGAAACTGCTGATCGACGATGGCGACATCATCACCGCCGGCGGGCTGATGGCCTGGACCGACCTCGGCCTGCATCTCGTGGGGCGGCTTCTGGGCACGGCCGCGATGATCGAGACGGCGCGCTTTCTGGTGGTCGATCCGCCCGGCCGCGAGCAGCGCTGCTACAGCGCGTTCGTGCCGCGCCTCGACCACGGCGACGAGCCGATCCTCAAGGTGCAGCGCTGGCTGGAGGCGAACGGCACGCGGGCGGTCACCGTCGCCGACATGGCGGCGCAGGCGGGCCTGGAACAGCGCACGTTCCTGCGCCGGTTCATCGCCGCCACCGGTCTGCGGCCGATCGAATATTGCCAGCACCTTCGCATCGGCCGCGCGCGTGAATTGCTGGAGAGCACGCATACGGCGGTCGACACCATCGGCTGGGACGTCGGCTACGACGATCCGGGTTCGTTTCGCAAACTGTTCCTGAGGCTCACCGGCCTGACCCCGGGCGACTATCGCCGCCGTTTCGGCGCATCGCGCCCCGGTCCATCTGTCCCGGAACCGGGCAGGGCCTGAGGCCGTTCATCATCCGGAAGGGCGTGCGCCGGTGCCGGGGGCGTGATCGGCGCGCGGGGCTTCTTGTGTTAATCTGTATGGCCGGGATGCGTTGCCCGTCCCGGGGAGGTCAGTATGGCGCTTGTGTTCGACAACAGTTACGCCCGGCTGTCGGATCGCTTTCACGTCCGCCAGCAGCCGCAGCGGATGCCGGCGCCGGAACTGGTCCTGTTCAACGAGGCGCTCGGCCGCGAGCTCGGGCTCGATCCGGCCGACTTTTCAGCCGGCGAACTCGCGGCGATGCTGTGCGGCAACGTCCCGCCCGAGGGGGCGGAGCCGGTGGCGATGGTCTATGCCGGCCACCAGTTCGGCACCTGGGTGCCGCGTCTGGGCGACGGACGCGCACTGCTCCTGGGCGAGGTCGTGGACAGGCAGGGGCAGCGTCTCGACATTCACCTGAAGGGCTCCGGCCGCACGCCCTTCTCGCGCGGGGGAGACGGGCGCGCGGCGCTCGGGCCGGTGCTGCGCGAATACATCGTCAGCGAAGCCATGGCGCGGCTCGGTATTCCGACGACGCGCGCGCTCGCGGCGATCGCGACCGGCGACGCTATCATGCGCGAGACGTGGTTGCCCGGCGCGGTGCTGGTGCGCATCGCCGGAAGCCACGTCAGGGTGGGGACCTTCCAGTATTTCGCCGCCATCGGCGATCGCGACGCACTGCGTCAGCTCGCCGATTATGCCATCGCGCGGCTCTATCCCGAGGCGGCGGAAGCGCCCAACAGGTACAGGGCGCTCATGGAGGCGGTCATCGGCCGGCAGGCGCGGCTCGTGGCGCGCTGGATGGGAGTGGGATTCATCCACGGCGTGATGAACACGGACAATACCTCCATCGCCGGCGAGACGCTCGACTACGGGCCATGCGCCTTCATGGACGCCTTCGATCTCGGCGCGGTGTTCAGCTCCATCGACACGCTCGGCCGCTATGCCTACGGCAACCAGCCCAACATCATCTACTGGAACCTCGCCCGCCTCGCCCAGGCGATCATGCCCCTGCTCGCGCCGGAACCGGAAGCGGCGGCGCGGGAGGCGCAGGCCGCCATCGACCTGTTTCCGGACCAGTACGAGGCCGCTTGGCTCGGCGAAATGCGCCGCAAGCTGGGGCTCGCCTCGGCGCGGGAGGAGGATCGGGCGCTGGTGCGCGACCTGCTGCGGCTCATGCACGACAGCGGCGCCGACTACACGCTGACCTTCCGCCGTCTCGCGGACAGCCTCGCGGCCCCCGATGCGCCGCCGGCCGATGCGCTCGACCCCGCCCTCGCGCCGTGGGTGGAACGCTGGCGCGACCGCCTGTCGCAAGATCTTGCAGCCGGGGAGAGCGCGGAATTCGATGCCGTCCGGCAGGCCATGAACGGCGTCAATCCGCTCTACATCCCGCGCAACCATCTGGTCGAGGAGGCACTCGCGGCGGCCTATCAGGGCGACTACGCGCCGGCTCGCGCCCTGCACGGGGTGCTGGCCGATCCCTTCACCGGGCGGGAAGCCCACGCCGAATACGCCCGCCCGCCGCGGCCGGAACAGATCGTGCGTGCCACCTTCTGCGGCACGTAGGGCAACATCTTGGACGCCCTCGTGGAGCGCTTTCGTGGCCGCGCCAAACGATCACGTTGCACGGGACGATCGTCCCGGCAATTGATGTTCGTCAATTCCGGCCCGCGAACGACAAATAATAAAAAAATATGAAAATAAGTTCGAAACCCATATCCGCGGTCATTGACAGTTTTCACGGCGGGGGGATGAAGATAGCCGCATCACAGTACCCATGAAGAGGATCTGACTTTGGTTTACGTCGATATTCCCTCGCTTGCCGAGATCAAGGCCCTGAGCGAATTGCGCGCCGATGCGGTCGTGTCGATATATCTGCCGACGACGCCGGTGACGCAGGACATCGAGGCGAGCCGGATCGCGCTGGGCAATCTCGTCAAGGCGGCTGTCGGCCAGCTCGGTGAGTCCGGGTTCGACAAGCGCCGCCTGGCCGCGCTGCAGGAACAGCTCGACGATCTGCGCGCGGACGATGCGTTCTGGATCTATCAGGCCAACAGCCTCGCCATCGTCGCCACGCCGGACCAGTTGCGGACCTATCGCCTCGCCAACAAGCTCACCGAGATCCTCGAGGTTTCCGACCGGGTGCATCTCAAGCCGCTGCTGCGCGCCGTCACGTTCCCGCATACGGCCTACGTGCTGTCGCTGTCCGAGAACAACGTGCGCCTGATCGAGCTTTCCGCGGACCTGCCGGCGCGGGAGGTCTCCGTCAGCAACATGCCGAGCGACGCCGCGTCGGCGGTCGGCAGGAAGACGGTGAACGACAGCACGATCGACCAGCGCGGGCATAGCCCGGGCGGGCAGAAGACCTTTCTCACGCAGTACTCCCGCAAGGTGGATGCGGCGCTGCGGCCGCTGCTGGTGGGGCGCTCGGTGCCGCTCATCCTCGCCGCGACGGAGCCGCTGGCGTCGATCTACCGCTCCGTGGCTTCCTATCCCCATCTGCTGGCGCAGGGGATCTCCGCCAGCACGGATCGCTGGACGCTGCCTGAGTTCACCGACGCCGCGCGCCCGATTCTCGATGCCCATTACGCTGCGCAGATCGACGACCTGAAGGCGCTCTTCGCCGTCCGCGCGGGCGAACGGCGGGCGACGACGGATGTCGCCGACACGGCGCGCGCCGCCACCTTCGGCCAGGTCGATACGCTGTTCGCGGATATCGACGAGATCGTGCACGGCACCGTGGACGAGGCCACCGGCGAGGTGCACTTCGGGGAGGAGGGACCCGACACCTACGGCATTGTCGACGAAATCGCGGTGCGGGTGCTGAACAGCGGCGGACGGGTGCTGGCCGTGCGGCGCGCGGACATTCCCGGCGAGGGTTCGCTCGCCGCGATCCTGCGCTTCCCGATCTGAGGATCGCGCCGCCCCGCCGGTGACGATGACGCCATGCGGCGGGGGCGTTCCGCAGTTGCCGTTCCGCAGCGTGCGCAAGGGCGGATACCGCTTTCGTCGGCAAAGCTGCGCTCTCGTCAAGCCGGGGAACCGGGGTAGGTCGTGCGCAGGATGTCGATCCAGGCGCGCGCCGCGTGGGAGAGATAGGCGCCCCTGCGCCAGATCATGGCCATGTGCCAGTCGGTGAGCGGGTCGTTCAACGGGAAGGTGCGCACCGCCGCGTGCGGGCTCTGCTCCGCGATCATGCGCGGCAGGAAGGCGGCGCCGAGGCCCGCCGCCACGAGGCCGACGATGAAATCGATCTGGCTGCTGCGCGCCGCCACGGACGGGGTGAATCCGTGGCGCTTGCAGAAGTCGAGAATGATCCGGTTCAGTGCGAAACCGCTTTCGAACAGAATGAACGGCAGCTGCTGCAGGGCCTGCGGCTCGAAGCGGCCGGCGCGCGCCAGATCGTGCGCGGCCGGGATCAGCGCCATGAGCGGCTCGGCCCGCACGCTCTGCCATTCGAAATCGTCCGACACCGGCAGCAGCGAGCCCGCGAGGTCGATCTCGCCGGACAGCAGGATTTCCTCCAGCCTGTCGCTGCCGGCCTCGATCAGCCGCACGTCGACGCCGGGATAGAGATTGCGGTAGCGGGCGAACAGCGGCGCGAACAGGATGCTGCTGCCGATGCGCGGCAGACCGAGCTTCAGCGTGCCCCGCTTCAGCCCGCGCAATTCGCCGATCTCGGCGAGAAGATCCTCCCGCTCCGCCAGGATGCGCAGCGCGCGGCGGTAGACGATGTCGCCGGTTTCGGTCAGCACCGTGCGATGGCCGACGCGGTCGAACAGCGGCGCGCCGATCTCCTCCTCCAGCCGCCGGACCGCCTTGCTGACCGTGGATTGCGTGGCGAACACCACCTTGGCGGCCTGCGAGAAGCCACCCTGGCGAACCACTTCCACGAATGCGCGCAACACTCTCAGATCCATCTCTATTCCATATCAGAATAGTGATCAGTCAATCAATTCATTTGAAGAATATGTCAGGAAAGCATACCTTTCCAGCATGACATTTTCCATGAGCGCGTTCCGATCGGAATTCGCTCAAAATCAAAAAGTTAGAGCATGTCAGCGTTTCCGTGAAACGATGACATGCTCATGCCTGGATGAAGCCCATGACCACCAGAAACGCCAGCTTCCGCACCGCGATCGGCGCCTTCGGGCGCACCCTGTCCGGCAACAGATGGGTGCAAGCCGGGCTGCTGCTTGCGTTCTGGCTGGCGGGGGAGGGCGTCGTGCGCGTGCTGTCCCTGCCTTTCCCCGGCGGGCTCGTGGGGCTGGTGCTCGTGCTGCTGCTGCTTCTGAGCGGCCGGCTGCGGCTGTCCCGCATCGAGCGGGGGGCGCAGTGCCTCCTGTCGGACATGCTGCTGTTCTTCGTGCCGGCCGTGCTTGCCATCCTCGATCATCGGGCGTTCCTCAGCCTGACGGGGCTGAAGATCCTCGCCGTCATCGTTCTCAGCACCGCTACCGTGATGATAGCCACGGCCCTTGCCATCGACCTCTGCTATCGCTGGGCATCGCGTGATGAGCATGGAAACGCTGTTGCGGAGTGATCCGTTCCTTCAGGCCGTATTCTGGTCCGCGGCGACGATCGGCTTCTATCTGGTGACGAAGGCCGTCTACCGGCGCTGGCCCCGCTGGTGGCTGCTGCCGCTGGGGTGGACACCGGCCCTGCTGATCGTCGCCGTCCTGTTCCTCGATACGAGCTATGCCGAGTACATCCGCGGCACGCAGTGGCTGATGGCGCTGCTCGGGCCGGCGGTCGTGGCCTTCGCGGTGCCGATCTACCAGCGCCGCGCCCTGATCCGCAGGCACTGGCCGTTGCTGGCTTTCGGCATGGTCGTGGGCAGCACCACCGCGGTCGTCTCGTCATGGGGCTTCGCCACGCTGCTGGGGCTCGACGGGGAGCTGCGCCTCAGCCTGCTGCCGCGTTCCCTCAGCACGCCCTTCGCCATGGCGGTGTCGAGCGAGATCGGCGGCGTGCCGGATTTGACGGCCGTGTTCGTGGTGATGACCGGCATTCTGGGCGTGGTGCTCGGCGACCTGCTGCTCACATGGCTGCCGCTGCGCTCGAGCATCGCGCGCGGCTCGCTCTTCGGCATGGGCGCTCACGCGGCGGGCACGGTCAAGGCCTACGAGGTGGGCGCCGAGGAGGGCGCCGTCGCTGGTCTCATCATGGTGCTGGTGGGGCTGCTCAACGTCCTGCTCGCGCCGCTCGTGGTCGTCGCCTTCAACGGTTTCTAGAGCGCGTTCCGATCAGATGGAATCATTTGATCGACAAGAATTCGCTCAAAATCCAAGAGGGAAAGCATGTCAGCGTTTCCGCGGAACGATGACATGCTCTAATCGACGGCCAGCGAGTCCCGCGTCAGGTCGGCAACGGATTTCGCGCCGGTCAGCGTCATGGCGACGCGCAGCTCCTTCTCGAACAGCTCCAGCAGGTTGACGACGCCCGCCTCGCCCGCCGCCGCGAGCGCGTAGACGAAGGCGCGGCCGATCAGCACCGCGTCCGCGCCGAGCGCGATCATGCGCGCGACGTCAAGCCCGGTGCGCACCCCGCCGTCGACGAGGATCTTGAGATCGTCCTTCACCGTGTCCACGATCGCCGGCAGTGCCCGCACCGAGGAGAGCACGCCGTCGAGCTGGCGGCCGCCGTGGTTGGAAACGACGATGCCGTCGGCGCCGAAGGCCACCGCGTCGCGCGCGTCGGCGGGGTCGAGGACGCCCTTGATGACGATCGGCCCCTTCCAGAAATCGCGGATCCATTCGAGGTCCCGCCACGAGATGGAGGGGTCGAAATTGGTGCCGAGCCAGCCGATGTAGTCCTTGAGGCCGGTCGCCTTGCCCAGATAGCGGGAGACGTTGCCGAGATCGTGCGGCTTGCCGTGCAGGCCCACGTCCCACGCCCAGGCCGGATGGGTGAACGCCTGCAGCACGCGGCGGAATTCTGCGTTGGGGCCGCTCATGCCCGAATGGGCGTCGCGGTAGCGCGCGCCGGGCACGGGCATGTCCACCGTGAATACCAGCGTCCTGATGCCCGCGGCCTGCGCCCGTTCCAGCGCGTTCCTCATGAAGCCGCGGTCGCGCAGCACGTAGAGCTGGAACCAGATCGGCCGCTCGACGGCCGGCGCCACTTCCTCGATGGGACACACCGAGACGGTCGAAAGCGTGAAGGGAACGCCCTTCTGCGCCGCCGCGCGCGCCGCCTGCACCTCGCCGCGCCGCGCACACATGCCGGTGAGCCCCACGGGCGCGAGCACGACGGGCATGTCGAGCTTCTCGCCCCACAGCTCCGTGCTGACGGAGAGGTCCGCCATGTTCCGCAGCACCCGCTGGCGCAGGGCGATGTCGGCGAGGTCGCTGACATTGCGCCGCAGCGTACGCTCCGCATAGGCGCCGCCGTCGATGTAGTGGAACAGGAACGGCGGCAGCTTGCGGCGGGCGGCTTCGCGATAGTCGGTGGCAGCGGAGATGATCATGGCGTCTACTCTCTAAAGCATGTCGGCGTTTCCGTGAAACGATAACATGCTCTCACTCTTAGATTTTGAGCGGATTCTTGGATTTTGAGCGGATTCTTGTCAATTGGATGATTCCATCCGATCGGAACGCGCTCTTGCCGACGGTCCCCATTACGGATTTTCGGAGGCGAGGACGCTTTCGGGGTCCTCGGCGAGCGCCTCCCGGTCCCGCCAGTGCCAGACGAACAGGCCGACACACACCGGCACGAACGCGTAGAACGCCGTCTGCAGGCTGGTGACATGGCCGGCGACGGCGCCGACGAGCCCGCCGATGATGCTGCCGAGCGGCGACGTCATCATGATGAGGCCCGACACCTTCCCCTGTCCGAACCGCGCGCCGATGCGTACCACCCGCAGCAGTGTCACGGTCTGCAGCAGGCCGAGGCTCGCGCCGAGCAATACCACGCCCGGCCAGAATGAGGCGGGCGTCGCCGCCGACCCCTGCAGCAGCAGGGCGACGACGGCCAGCGAGAAACCGACGAGATAGCTGTTGCGCGGTCCGATCGACAGGATGAGCCGATCGGACCAGAACAGCGCGCCGATGAACGCGAGGCCGGCGGCGGTGACGAAGGCCGACGCGCCGGCGCTGTCCATGCCGAACACCTGCAGGGCGATGGCGACCACGAACATCGTCACAAACACCATCAGGCTTTCGATGAAGATGTCCACGACGCAGATCCAGCGCAGTTCCGGGTGACGCGCCAGTTCCATGAGCTGCGCCAGGAAGGTGCGGATGGGCAGCCGCCTGCCGCCGTCCTCGGTCAGGCGCTTTTCGGCCGGGCGCGTTTCGGACCGGCGCAGCACCAGCGGCGAGACGGCGATGGTGACGGCGAAGCTCGCGGCCAGCGCCCACCACGTGCCGGCGAAGCTGAGCAGGGCGATCAGCCCCACGGCGACGGAGGGGCCGATCAGGAACTGGCCGCTCATGTGCATCGCCCTGTACCATCCCGCCTTGGCCGAACCCATCCGGCGGATCTGCTCGAAGAACACCGTGTTGAGCGACACGAACCGCAGCGGCATGAAGAAGCTGATGGCGACGATGCAGCCCAGCAGGAACGCAGCATGCGCGCCGAAGGGAATGAGCGCGTAGGTCGCGCCGGCGAGCCCGCTGCCCAGGATGAAAAGCCGGCGCGGCCCGAAATGGTCGACGAGAAAGCCCGTCGGAATGCTCATGAACAGCGTGCCGAACATCTGCCCGGCGACGATCATGCCGAACTGCGCCGCGCTGGCGCCGAGCTCGATCGCGTAAAGGGCCGTCGCGAGCTTCGCCACCCCCACGCTCGTCCCCATCAGGGAAGCGAGCAGGGCGAAGACGATGAAGAAGCGATTGGCGGCAAACCAGTCCTTCAGCGCGGTCGAGGACACGCGATGCTCCTGTCGTGCGGTGGATCCCCGGCCGTGGGCGGGCGCGCCGCGCTGCCGGTCGGCATGATCGATTAATGAATTCTATCAACATACATTGAAATTGCGTCCCGACCCATGTCGTCCCGCCACTTCTGTCCGTCGTCCGGCGCATGTCTGCGCATCCCGGCCGCCGGCATCTATGGGACGCGGGCAACAGCGACAATTTCTCCGGCCCGAGACGGCGCCGTGTCACGCCAGTGTCATCGCCCGACCATGAGATTAAGACGTTCGTATCGTTCCATCCCGCGCACACGGACTCCGGAGAAAAAAATCCCATGAAACGTCCCATCCTGCTGGCCATCGCCGCGGGCCTGCTGTCAGCTACGTCCCTGACGGCGGCCGAGCCGCTGAATTTCAACCGGATCGCGGTCTTCCCCGTCATCCGCAACCTGCCGGAAGGCGCTGATCCCGAGAAGCAAACGGTGTCCGAGATCATCGCGGCCAATGCCGAGGGCACGCTGCTCGTCTACACCGATTCTCCCGGCAACCGCGTCGGCCTCGTCGACATCACCGATCCCGCCGCGCCCAAGCCTGCGGGCGTCGTCGCCGTCGAGGGCGAGCCGACCTCGGTCATCGTCGTGGGCAACAAGGCGCTCGTCGGCGTCAACACGTCGGAGAGCTATACCGAGCCGTCGGGTTTCCTCGGCGTGGTGGATCTCACCAGCAAGACCCTCGAAAAGAAGATCGATCTCGGCGGCCAGCCGGATTCGGTCGCCCTGAGCCATGACAAGAAGACGGTCGCGATCGCCATCGAGAACGAGCGCGACGAGGACCACAACGACGGCGCGCTGCCGCAGCTCCCGGCGGGCTTCCTCGTGCTCGCCACCGTGGGCGACGACGGCAATGTGGACGAGGCCGACGTGCGCCGCGTGGACCTCACCGGCCTTGCCGCCTACGCGCCCGAGGATCCGGAGCCGGAGTTCGTCGACTTCAACGCCAACGGCGAGGTCGTCGTCACCCTGCAGGAGAACAACCACATCATCATCGTCGACTCGAAGGATGGCAAGATCGTCAACCACTTCCCGGCCGGCGCCGTGACGCTGGAGAACGTCGACACCAAGCGCGACGGCGTCATCAACCCCACCGACAGGGTGGAGAACGCCCTGCGCGAGCCCGACGCCGTGCGCTGGATCGACAACGAGCGCTTCGTCACCGCCAACGAGGGCGATTACAAGGGCGGTTCGCGCGGCTTCACCATCTTCAACCGCGACGGTACGGTGGCGTTCGAAAGCGGTTCCGCCTTCGAGCACGAGATCCTGCGCATCGGCCACTATCCGGAGAAGCGCAACGCCAAGGGCGTGGAGCCCGAGGGCATCGCCATCGGGCAATACGGCGACGACACGCTGATCTTCGTCGGTTCCGAGCGCGGCTCGGTGGTGGGCGTGTACCGGGAGGAGGGCGTGGGCAACGACCCGACGTTCCTGCAGCTTCTGCCGGGCGGTGGCGTCGGCCCCGAGGGCCTGCTGGCCATTCCGCAGCGCGATCTGTTCGTGATCGCCAACGAGACCGACCTGCGCAAGGACGGCGGGCCGGGCACGACGGTCGCCATCTTCAGGCGCGAGGAGGCGCCCGCGGCCTATCCGACCATCATCTCGGGCGATGACGCCGCCGGGCTGCCGATCGGCTGGGGCGCGCTTTCGGGCGCCGCCGCCGATCCCACCGTTCCCGGCCGTCTCTATGTCGTGAGCGACAGCTTCTATTCGCAGGGCGCCATCTACGTTGTCGACGCGACGCAGACGCCCGCCCGCATCGTCGAGAAGCTTGTCGTCACCAAGGACGGCGAGCCGGTGCCGAACCTCGACCTCGAAGGCATCGCGGTGCGTCCCGCCGGCGGCTTCTGGCTGGCGTCGGAGGGCAACCCCGAGCGCGAGAAGAACCCGACCCATTCCCAGATCCTGCAAGTCGACGAGAAGGGCGTACTCCAGGAGGTCATCGACCTGCCGGAGGACCTCCAGAAGCAGGCGACGCGCTACGGCTTCGAGGGCATCGCGGTGGCCGGCGAGGGCGACAACGAGACCCTGTGGATCGCCGTCCAGCGCGAGTGGAAGGACGATCCCAAGGGGCACGTCAAGATCCTCGCCTACACCCCCGCCTCCAAGGAATGGGGCGCGCTGCACTACCGCCTCGACACGCCGGAGAAGGGCTGGGTCGGCCTGTCGGAAATCACGTATGTCGGCAACGACACCTTCGTTGTCATCGAGCGTGACAACTTGGTCGGCGACGATGCCGCGATCAAGAAGCTCTACCGCTTCCCGGTCAGGGACCTGAAGCCCGCCGCCATCGGCGCGAAAGAGATCGCGGTGGTCGAGAAGACGCTGGTGCGCGACATCCGGCCCGACCTCGCAGCCGCCAACGGCACGGTGCTTGACAAGGTCGAGAGCTTCACCGTCGACAAGGACGGCGTCAGCTACATCATCACCGACAACGACGGTGTGGACGGCTCGTCGGGCGAGACGCAGTTCATCAACCTCGGCAAGATCGAGCTGAACTGACGTAATAAACCGTATGGGGACAGAGCGGGCCGGCGGAGCGATCCGCCGGCCTCGTCGTTGCCGGTATCACGACGGACGTGTCAGGACGCGCCTTCGGCTGCCTCTACTGTCGGCGGGAAGCGCAGGAGGCGCTCGACGCGTTCCTCCAGCACGAGATCGGGCCGTTCGGCCTCGGCCATGCGCATGATGTCCTGCGTGGAGGGCGCGGCCGACACCGCCACCATCTCGCCGAAGCTCGCCGCGAGGAACGGCAGCAGGGCGTCGCCGAACGAGTCGCGGTAAAACAAAAGCTTGCCCGCCGCGCCCTCGCAGCGCGTGCGGATCAGGGCCGGCCTGCCGGACGGATCGGTCTGTCGCTCCAGTTCCTGCACCGTGCAGGGCAGGGCCTCGGCGCGCACGTCGGGGACCTGTTCGAGGCGGTCGATCAGCGCCATGCGCGCCAGATCGCCGGGGCCGTTCGGGCGCGTGCCGAAATCCGCGTCGTCGAGATCGAGGGGGCGCAGGCCCAGATGCGTCATTAGCGCGCGATAGGCGATGGCGGCGCCGCGCTCGTTCCAGTGCGTGTCGTCGCGCATGTAGAGGTGGCCCGCGGGCTTCCCGGCGAGAAGGTCGGGGCGCAGATCGATGACCGGCAGCCCGTGGGCCCGCGCCATGGCGACGACCTGATCGTAGGGAGAGGGATTGCCGCCCTGGCGCAGATAGTCGGGCATGTATTCGCCGTAGATCGTGTGCTTGTCCGGGGGGATGGCGAAAGCGTAGCCGATGCCGCGATCGGCGAGCGCCTGCCTGCGCTCCGCCAGTCTGTCGCGCCACCTGTCGAGCCGGTCCGGATCGAGCTCGACCGCGCGCTGGAACAGCGCCAGCGCACCCTCGCCGGCATAGAACAGCCAGCCGTCCTTGCCGGCGACGACCTGGTCCGTCGGCAGCCGGTTGAGCAGGGCGGTCGACAGGGCCGTGTAGGTGCGGATGAGCGCGGCGCGAAAACCGAAGCGGTCGTTGACGAACGCCTCGAAGCGTTGCGGAAGATCGTCCCATTCGTCGAGGCTGCGCGGCAGGGGCGGCAGTACGCCGGCCCGCCGGTTCTCGCCGGGAAGCGCCTCGCCGCGCGCAAACGGCGAGAGCAGCGTGCCCGTCATGCCGCCGACGATGAAAAGTCCCAGCAGTCCGGCAAGACCATAGCCGTAGACGCGCGCCGCGAGGGGGCGGGGGGAGGCCGGAGGAGGAGCTGTCGCCATATCTTGATCTCGGAAATGTCCTGTCTCGGAAATCGCGGTGCCTCAGAACCGGAAGTAGATGAACGGGTTGTAGGTGCCGCTCGCCATCTGCGCCGCCGACAGCCACGCGATCGCGACGAGCAGCGCGAAACGCGCGACAAGCGCCGCGCGTCCGTCCGCGCCGATCCTGAGCGTATCGAGCCCCGGCGACAGCACGCCCCGCGACTGCCCGGCCCGGCAACGCCAGTCGGCGGTGAGGCGGCTGAACAGGGAGGCGCTCGCCAGTATGCCGAGAACGAGGCAGATCTGCACCCCGGGATCGAGATATTGCGCCGGATCGGGGCCATCCGCCACCCCGTTCAGCCCGGCCATGGCGGCGAGATAGGCGAACGCCGCGCCGATGTCGTCGGCGCGGAAGAAGACCCATGCCACCATCACCGCGAGAAGCACGTAGGCATGGCGCAGGACCGTGGGCAGCCGCGCGAGCCACCGGCCGAGGCCGGCGCGCTCCAGCGCCAGGAACAGGCCGTGCAGCGCCCCCCAGACGACGAAGGTCCAGTTCGCCCCATGCCACAGGCCGCAGGCCAGGAAGACGAGGATGAGGTTGAACCACACCCGCCATTCCGCCACCCGGTTGCCGCCGAGCGGAATGTAAAAGTAGTCGCGGAACCAGTTCGACAGCGAGATATGCCAGCGGTGCCAGAACTCCTGCATCGAGCGGGCGGTGTAGGGATAGTTGAAGTTCTCGAGAAAATCGAAGCCGAAGATGCGCGCCAGCCCGATGGCCATGTCGGAATAGGCCGAGAAGTCGAGGTAGATCTGCAACGTGTAGCAGACGATCCCGAGCCAGGCCACGGGGGTCGTGAGCTCCCCGGCCGGCAGCGCGAACACCGCGTCCGCCACCTCGCCGAGCGGGTTGGCGAGCAGCATCTTCTTGCCGAAGCCGGCCACGAACCGCTCCACGCCCGACACCACGTAATCGAAGCGCGTGCGCCGCTCGGTCAGCTGCGTGTGGATGTCGTGATAGCGGATGATGGGACCGGCGATGAGCTGCGGGAACAGCGAGATGTAGAGCGCGAAATCCACCGGGTTGCGCTGGGCGCTCGCCTCGCGCCGGTAGATGTCGATGACGTAGGACAGCGCGTGAAAGGTGAAGAACGAGATGCCGAGCGGCAGGTGCGGCGCGTCGAACGCGACGCCCGCAAACCCCAGCGGCACGATCACGGCGTTGAACTGGTCGACGAGAAAGCCCGCATACTTGTAGAAGCCGAGCAAGCCGAGATTGACCGCGACCGCCGCCGCCACGACCGCCTTGCCGCCCTGCTGTGCCGGATAGCGCTGCAGCAGCAGGCCGAACCACCAGTTGGCGGCGATGGAGGCCAGCATCACCAGCGTGAAGAACCGCTCTCCCCACGCATAGAACAGAATGCTGACGAACAGAAGGACGGCGTTTCTCAGCCTGAGCGGCGACAGGAAATAGAATATCAGGGCAACCGGAAGAAACAAGAATACAAAGACGGGCGATGCAAAGACCATTTTATCTCTGTTTTCTTGTTGCTTCGGCTGTTTTGCGGGGAGCGGATAGACGGGCGTCGGCAGCGTTCGCCGTTTCTATGTCAAGCAGCCGCCATCCACAAGCTGCGCGTCGTCCGGCCGGGGCTTGATTCACGCGCAAGCCGGGATAAGCTGCGGCGCAGCTCTCCCCGGTGTTCTTTCCGGCAAGCACGGGGCGTCCCCGCATTCCGTTTCGAAGAGAAGCCGCAGTGCCCGTCCGGCCCATCGTCCGCTACCCCGATCCCGTGCTGAAGGCCCCCGCCGAGCCCGTCGCGGCGTTCGACGCCGGTCTGCGGGCGCTCGCGGCCGACCTGCTCGACACCATGCGCGCGGCGCCGGGCATTGGCATCACCGCGCCGCATGTCGGCGTCCTCAAGCGACTCGTGGTGATCGAACTGTCGCCCGAGGGGGGCGTGCGCCACTACGTCAATCCGGAGGTGGTCGAGGCGTCGGCCGAGCGCATCCGGCACGCGGAGGGCAGCGTGTCTCTGCCCGGCGTCACCGAGGAGATCGAGCGCGCGGCGCGGGTGCGCGTGCGCTATCGGGACCTCGGCGGCGGGGCCCACGAGGAATGGGCCGAGGGCCTGCTCGCCGTCTGCCTCCAGCACGAGATCGACCAGCTCGACGGCGTCTTCTGGCTCCAGCGCCTGTCGCGCCTCAGGCGCGAGCGCGTGCTGCGCCGCTATGACAAGGGCCTGTCGGCACGCTGAATTCCCGTGCCGTTTGCGGACGTGATTTGCCCGAACCGCCGCCAGTCGTCTATTCTCGGGCGACTCGGGAGCAATGCGATGGCGATCAACAACAAGCACCAGTTCACGGCGTGGTATTGGCTCGTGGCCATCGTCGGCCTGATGCTGTTCCAGTATTTCCTCACCTCCGTGACCCAGGTCGCGCGGATTCCCTACAGCCAGTTCGAGAGCTATCTCAACGAGGGCAGGATCGCGGAGGTCGCCGTCTCCGACCGGTTCATCCAGGGCCAGTTCAAGGAGCCCATAGACGGCCGGCCGATGTTCGTCACCACCCGCGTGGAGCCGGATCTGGCGCGCCAGTTGCAGGAGCACGGCGTCGTCGTCACCGGGCAGATCGAGAGCACGTTCTTTCGCGATCTGCTGTCGTGGATCATTCCGCTCGCGCTCTTCGTCGGTGTCTGGCTGTACATCCTGCGGCGCGTGGGCGGGATCGGCGGCGGCGGCGGGCTGATGCAGATCGGCAAGTCGAAGGCGCGCGTCTACGTCCAGTCCGACACCGGCGTCACGTTCAAGGATGTCGCGGGCGTCGACGAGGCCAAGGACGAGCTCAAGGAAATCGTCGATTTCCTCAAGGATCCGCAGGGCTACGGGCGCCTCGGGGGCCGGATGCCGAAGGGGATCTTGCTGGTCGGCCCGCCCGGCACCGGCAAGACGCTGCTGGCGCGGGCGGTGGCGGGGGAGGCAAGCGTGCCGTTCTTCTCCATTTCCGGCTCGGAGTTCGTGGAGATGTTCGTGGGCGTGGGCGCGGCCCGCGTGCGTGACCTGTTCGAACAGGCGCGGGCACGGGCGCCGGCCATCATCTTCATCGACGAGCTCGATGCGCTCGGCCGCGCGCGCGGCATCGGCCCGCTCTCGGGCGGCCACGACGAGAAGGAGCAGACGCTCAACCAGCTGCTCGTCGAGCTCGACGGCTTCGACCCGTCGTCGGGGCTCGTGCTGCTCGCCGCCACCAACCGGCCCGAGATCCTTGATCCGGCGCTGCTGCGCGCCGGCCGCTTCGACCGGCAGGTGCTCGTGGACCGCCCCGACAAGGTGGGCCGCGTGCAGATCCTCAACGTCCATCTGAAAAAGGCCAAGCTCGCAGCCGACGTCTCGCCGGAGGAGATCGCCGCGCTGACGCCGGGATTCACCGGCGCGGATCTCGCCAATCTCGTCAACGAGGCGACGCTGCTCGCCACCCGCCGCAGGGCCGCGGCGGTGATGATGGAGGACTTCAACAACGCCATCGAACGCATCGTCGCCGGCCTCGAAAAGCGCAACCGGCTGCTCAATCCGAAGGAGCGGGAGATCGTCGCCTACCACGAGATGGGCCACGCGCTCATCGCCATGGCGCTGCCCGGGGTCGATCCGGTGCACAAGGTGTCGATCATCCCGCGCGGCATCGGCGCGCTCGGCTACACCATCCAGCGCCCGACCGAGGACCGGTTCCTGATGACGCGCGAGGAGCTCCAGAACAAGATGGCGGTACTGCTCGGCGGGCGCGCCGCCGAATGGATCGTGTTCCGGCACCTGTCGACGGGGGCCGCGGACGATCTCGTCAAGGTCACCGACATCGCCCGCGCCATCGTCACCCGCTACGGCATGACCGAAAAGCTCGGCAACGTGGCGCTGGAGAAGGACCGGCAGTCGCACCTCGCCACCGACCAGCCCTACTACGGCTTTTCCGAGCGGAGCTATTCCGACGAGACCGCTGCGCTGATCGACGAGGAGGTGAGGCGGATCGTCGACGAGACTTTCGAGCGGGCCGTGGCGCTGCTCACCGAGCGGCGCGCCGTGCTCGACGCTTCCGCGCGCAAGCTGCTGGAGAAGGAGACGCTGGCGGAGGACGACCTGAAGGCGCTGGTCGGCAAGGCGGCTTCGCACGCGGAGGCCTGAACACGTGGGGGCGCAACCCGCGCAGCCGCGGCAGCCTAAAGCAATTCCAGCAAAAGTGGGAACCGGTTTTGCATCCGGAATTGCGTAAAAACAAAGAGATAGAGCATTTCTCCATTTCAGCGAAAAAGAGAAATGCTCTACCGCCAGTCGCTCGCCGCGACGAAGCTGGCGGCGATCCGCTCGAAGCCGATCCGCTCCTGCTCGCCGAAGCGTCCCGTCACCGGGCTGTCGAGATCGAGCACGCCGAGGATCCTCTCGCCGGCGAGGAGGGGGACCACCAGCTCCGACTGCGAGCTGGCGTCGCAGGCGATGTGGCCGGGGAAGGCGTGAACGTCCGCCACCACGATGGACCGGCGCTCTTTTACGGCCGCGCCGCACACGCCCCTGCCGACCGGAATGCGCACGCAGGCGGGCTTGCCCTGGAACGGGCCGACGACGAGCTCGTCGGGCGATCGCAGGAAGTAGAAGCCGGCCCAGTTCAGACGGGGAACGAGCTGGAAGATCAGCGCCGAGGTATTGGCCGCGTTGGCGATGACGTCGCGCTCCCCCGCGAGCAGCGCCCGAAGCTGGGCGTCGAGGCCGGCATAGAACAGCGCGGGATCGGATGCCTCTGTCGTCCTTGCCTCGAACATTGAAACTCCTCGCTGCAGCTTGCAGGATCGATGCTCCGGCCGTGCGACGGTCCGGGCGGTTACCGCGCCGCGCCCGTGCTCGGGATCATGCGCTGGGCCACGTCGTCGCGCCGGATGAAGCGGTGGACGAACACCATGAACACATGCCCGGCGATCAGAAGGAGCAGCGTCCACGCCAGCACGCCGTGCACGGCGTTGGCCGGCGCCACCGCCCAGGCGATCTGCTCGCCCGTCGCCGGAAACACCGGGATGCCGAACGGCTGGAAGCCGCGTCCCGACCCCCACGCCCGCAGCAGCGCCAGCGCCGGCACGATCACCATCAGGGCATAGAGGCCGATATGGCCGGCCCTGGCGAGAGCCCCCAGCAGACCCGGTTCGTAGGGCGGACGGTGGCGGCGGTTCAGCAGCCCCCACAGCACGCGCACCACGACCAGCATGAACAGCAGCGCGCCGACCGGCTGATGGGTGCCGACGAAGAACGACACCAGCGGCGTGCGGCCGAGGGTCAGTCGCAGCCCCATCCCGACGAACTGCCACAGAAAGATCGCCGCCATTGCCCAGTGCAGCGCGCGGCTCACGGCGCCGTATCGCTGTGCGTTGTCAAACCACCCGCTTATCATCGTGCCTCGCATGGAATCCCGAAGTAAGTACGGCATCTTAAAACGCCGGCGCAATATCCGGGATAACAACATCGTGCATCCGGGGCGAGACCGGCTCGCGGCTGTGGATCCCGCCCGCTCCCCTGCCGTTCAGTCGGTGGTGCGCCGTTCCCAGAACACCGCGCCGTCGAAGCTGAACACTTCCTCGCCGGCGCCGTTCAGCGCCCGGTTGCGGGTGCTGACGATGCCCCAGTCCGGACGCGAGGCGGTGGGGCGCTTGTCGGTGACCGCGGTGCGATAGGTCAGCACGTCGCCGGCATAGACCGGCTTCAGCCAGCGCAGGTTGCGGAAGCCGGGCGAGGGGCCGAGCCGGCCCACGGAAAGGCCGGCCTTCGCCGCCCGGCGCGCCTCGCCGGTCTGGTAGGCCAGCATCACCTTCATCCACACGGCGGCCGTGTGCCACCCCGAGGCGCACAGCCCGCCGAAATGCGTGCGCCGCGCCGCTTCCGGATCGGTATGGAAGGGCTGCGGATCGTAGGCGCCGGCGAAGCGGACGATCTCTTCGGCGCTGAAAAGGTGGCTGCCGATGACGGCTTCCTCGCCGACCGCGATATCCTCGAACCAGACGGCCGGGGGCCTGTCCGCCGCCGGCGCCTCGGGCGCGGCCTGCGGCGGCGCGGAAGGGGACGCGTTGCCGCCGGGGCGGTCGGCCGGCGCGTCGCGGCGTCCGAACATCACCCAGCAGGACTGCGCGTAGACCGCCTCGTCGCGCTGGTTGACGACGTCGAAGACGAAGCGCACGAGCCCCATCTCCGGCCTGCTGCGGGAGGGACGGGTCTCCGGGACGGTCTGGCGGATGCGCAGCGTGTCGCCGGGCAGAACGGGCCGCATCCAGCTTCCCTCGTCGACACCCGGCGACCCCATGCTGGAGGAATCGGCGAGGACGTGATCGTAAAACATGCGCATCGTCAGGGCGCATGTGTGCCAGCCGGAGGCGATCAGCTCGCCGACGAAGCTCTTCCGCGCCGCCTCCGGATCGGTATGCATCGGCTGGGCGTCGTATTCGCGCGCGAAGGCGATGATGTCGTCGGCGTTGACGGTGACGCCGCCGTAGACGGTCGTCGCCCCGGGGACGAAGTCCTCGAACACGTGGGTGGGCATCGTTGACCTCTAAAGCAGTCTGCGTTTGATCTGATCATCAAATTAAACGCAAGTTGCGGAAAACTATAAAAGCCAGAGAGGCTTGCACAGCAGGTGCTGTTTCAGCACCAATGCAAACCTCTCTAGCATGTCGTTACGTGCCGAAGGGACCCCCGTCTCTCCCTAACGACTGTTTGTTACACCAGCCCGGCGCCGGCGGCAAGGACCCCTGCGGCGAGCGCCAGTGCGGACACGCCTGTGATCAGCAGGCCGAAGCGGCGCGAACCCAGCGCCACGCTGTAGATGGCCTTGCCGACGATGTTGGCGGCGATGGCGAGCAGGATCGCGAGTTCGAGCGCGCCGTCCGACAGTCCGGCGGCCGGCGCGGCGTTCGCCTGTGTGGTCTGCGCCAGACGCGTGATCGACAGGATCACCGAATCGATATCGACGAAGCCCATGATCACCGACACCAAGATCATGCCCCGGTCGCCGAACAGCGCGGAGGCGACGCGCGCCGCCACGGTGGCGAAGGCGATGATCGCGGCGAGCTTCAGCACCGATCCGATCTCGAACGGGTTGTCGGCTTGCGGTGCGTCGGCGGCGGGGGACAGCTCTCCGTCCGCGGGTGCGCCGGCCGGGGCCGCGTGCGTGAGGGCGCAAAGCACGGCGGCGAGTGTCAGCACCAGCCCCGTGGCCGCGAGCGCCGGCAGGATGCGTCCCAGCATGGCCGGGGCGAAGATGACGACGAGCGCCGCGCCGCGCGCCACCGATACTGCGCTTGCCGCGAGCGCGCCCGATGCGATGGCGCGGATGTTGGCGCCGGGCAAGAGGGAATCCCGTGCCGACGTCAGCGCCACGGCGGTGGAGGAGACGAGGCCGCCGGCAAGCCCCGCGATGAGCGGCCCGCGCGTGCTGCCGAAGACCTTGACCGCCACGTAGCCGACGAAGGAGACGCCCGCGAGCGCGATGGCGAATATCCAGATCTCGGAGGGATTGAGCGCATCGTAGGGACCCATGGCGCGGTCGGGCAGCAGCGGCAGCACGATGAAGGCCATGGCGAGCAGGAAGATGGCGGAACGCAGTTCCGGCCAGGTGAGCCGCTGCACGAACGCGTGCAGACTCTCCCGGCTCGCCAGCAACGCCGTGAGCGCGATCGCCGCGCCGGCAGCCGCCGCCTGATGATCGAGCGCCGCCAGCACGCCGAGCAGGAACGTCGCCTGCCCGGCAACCACCGTGGTGACGCTGAAATCGTGCTGGGCCTCCGCCTCGCGCCATTTGAACGCGCCGAAGACCCCCGAGAAGGCCACCAGGGCCGCGCCGATCAGGATGGCGGCCGAGAAGCCGGGCGTTTCCGCGATGGTGCCGGTGAGCCCGCCCAGGAGGCCCGTGATACCGAAGGTGCGTATCCCCGCCGTGCGTGCGCCCGGCGCGTCGTCGCGCTCGCGCCAGTGCCGCTCGGTGCCCACGAGCAGGCCGATGGCGAGCGCGAGCCCGAGTTGGAAGAGCAGCGAGGACGCGTTCATCGCCTGAGCTGCCTTGGCCTGAGCTGCCTCGGCCTGGACTGCCTTGGCCTGGACTGCCTCGGCTTGGGCTGTCTTGCGAGCCGTCTCACGGTTCCACGTCCGGCGTGTCGCTGGTGACCAGCAGCTCCACCCTGTCGGCGGAGAAGACGGCCTGGCCGAATTCGATCGGCCGCCGGTCGCGGTCGACATTGACGCTCGTCACCGCCAGAACGACGCGGCCGGCGGCGAGGTTGAGCAGCGCCGCCTCCTCGCCCGTGGCCGGGCGGGCGGCGATGCGCGTCTCCAGCCGGCGGTAGTCGTCCACCCCGCAGGCGGCGAGCGCGGGCGTCACCGCGTTGTGCCGCCGGTAGGCATCCGCGAAGCCCGCGAAGCGCGGCAGCGGCAGATAGAGCGTGCCGCAGGAGACCGGCGTGCCGTCGGCGAACCGGCGCGTGCTCACGGCCGCCACCGGCGCATCGACCGCGATCGCCAGCGCGCGGGCGATGGCGGGCGTCGCCGGGATTTCCTCCGCCCGCAGCAACTCGCCGCCGGGCTGGTGGCGCTCGCGCGCCACGTTCTCGGAGAAGCGCGTGCGCGGGCCGATGGGGTAGGACAGCGGCCAGTTCTCCACGAAGGTGCCGCGCCCCTGCGCCGCCTTGATGAGGCCGCGCTCGGCGAGCGCCGCGATGGCCCGGCGTACCGTGTGGCGGTTGACGCCAAAGCGCGCCGCGAGCCGCGCCTCCGTCGGCAGTTGCTCGCCCGGCCCGAACCGCTGCGTCGCGATGTCGGCCTCGATCTCGTCGGCGATCTGCCGCCACGCCGCCACCCCCTCGCCGCGATAGAGCGGGGAAGGGTGGGCCATCTGGGCCGCGTCGTCATCCGATAGCGTCATCGGGCCTTCGTTCACATCCGTCATTGTCTCGCATCACCCGTGCATCCGGCCACAGGATACGCCGCCGGCCCCCTGTCACCAAATCTTCACTGGCAATCCTGGTCAACTTGTCTACAAATAGAGACAAATCGAGCGCCAGCACGCAAGCGTCAACCGCATGGTTTCCGATATGGCCGCTGCGTGCAACTGTCAAAAGCCGAAAAATGATTGAAAATGAGAATGATAGGCCAAGTATTGCCGCCGGCGTTGCGGCGCGGCAACGGATCATGGCCCTGTGCGCCGATGCGTCGGCCGCCGATCTCGGCGCGGCGCTGACGGCGCTCGGGCCTTTGCCGCCCGTCGTCGACCTGCGCCCGCCGGATGCCGGGCTCCTGATGGTACAGGGGCGCATGGGCGGCGACGGCGGGCCGTTCAACATCGGCGAGGCGACCGTGGCGCGCGCCGCCGTGCAAGTGGGCGGAGCAGCCACCGGCGACGCGGCTCTGGGCGAGGCGGCTACGGGCTTCGCATGGCATCTGGGGCGTGATCTCGCCAAGGCGCGCCTGGCCGCGGTCATCGACGCGCTGTGGCAGGACGAGACGCGCCGGGCGTCCGTCGAGGCGGCCCTGTCGCCGATCGCGCGGCGCATTGCCGAACGGGCGGCGCAGCGCGCGGCCGAGACGGCGTCGACGCGGGTCAATTTCTTCACCATGGTGCGGGGGGACGACTGATGGCCGGCGCCGATGGTTCCGTTCCGGGCGTCGGGCTCGCGGACGTCGCGACGAGCGCGCAGGCGGTTTTTCGCGTCATGGTCGATGTGCTGTCGCGTCCGGGCACGATCCGGCCGCTGCCGGTGAGCCTCGTGACGTCGGCGCCGCTGACGCCGGAACTCGCCGCCGTCGCCGTGACCATGGTGGATCAGGAGGCGCCGCTGTGGCTCGATCCGCCGCTGGCGCGCAGCGAGGCGGCGCTGCGTTTCCTGCGCTTCCATTCGGGCGCACGTCTCGTCGGGCAGCCGTCGCAGGCGGCCTTCGCCCTCGTCAGCGACGCCCTGTCCATGCCCGAGCTGCAGGCCTTCGCCCAGGGAACGGCGGATTATCCCGACAGGTCCACCACGGTCGTCGTGGCGGTGGACCGTCTGGCCGAGGCCCAGCCCGGCGCGCGCGGCGCGCTGGAGCTGGAAGGGCCGGGCATTCTCGGGCGGGCGGCGCTGTCCGTGGGGCCGCTGCCGCTCAACATCCGCACCCAGTTCGCGGAGAACCGCGCGCGCTATCCGCGCGGCGTCGACTGCTTCTTCGTCTCGCGCGGGCACGTCGCCGCGATCCCGCGCTCGGCAACGGTTTTCGGGGAGGGCTGAGCCATGTACGTCGCGGTCAAGGGCGGCGAGGCCGCCATCGACAACGCCCATGCGCTGCTCGCGCACCGGCGGCGCGGCGACCCGGCCGTGCCCGAGGTCGCGCCCGCGCAGATCGCCGAACAACTGACGCTCGCCACCGACAGAGTGATGGCCGAGGGCTCGCTCTACGACCCGGCGTTGGCGGCGCTCGCCATCAAGCAGGCGCGGGGCGATCTGGTGGAAGCGATCTTCCTGGTGCGCGCCTTCCGCACCACTTTGCCGCGCTTCGGCCAGTCGGTGCCGGTCGACACCTCGGCGATGGCGATCGAGCGGCGCATCTCCGCCACCTACAAGGACCTGCCGGGCGGGCAGGTGCTGGGGCCGACCTTCGACTACACCCACCGCCTTATCGACTTCCTGCTGGAGGCGGGCGCCGAACTGCCGCCGCTGCCTGAGGCCGATGCCGTCGGGCCGGAGCCCTCGCCCCGCGTCACCGATCTCCTCGACGGCGAGAGCCTGATCGAGCGCGAGACGCGCCCCGAGGACGAGGCGCCGGCGCCCGACATCACCCGCGATCCGGTGTCGTTCCCTGCAAGCCGGGCCGAGCGGCTCCAGATGCTGGCGCGCGGCGACGAGGGATTTCTGCTGGCGCTCGGCTATTCGACCCAGCGCGGTTTCGGGCGCACGCATCCCTTCGTCGGCGAGATCCGGTTCGGCGACGTGCCGGTGGAGTTCGTGCCGGAGGAACTGGGCTTTCCCGTGCCGCTCGGCCACGTCCGGCTCACCGAATGCCAGATGGTGAACCAGTTTCATGGGTCAGGCGACACGCCACCGCAGTTCACGCGCGGCTACGGGCTCGTGTTCGGCCAGTCCGAGCGCAAGGCCATGGCGATGTCGCTGGTCGACCGGGCGCTGCGGGCGAGCGAACTCGGGGAATACTCAGGCGCGCCGGCGCAGGACGAGGAATTCGTCCTCTCCCATTGCGACAACGTGCAGGCCACAGGCTTCGTGGAGCACCTGAAGCTGCCGCACTACGTCGACTTTCAGGCCGAACTCGACCTCGTGCGCCGTCTGCGCGCCGAACACGAAGCCCGGCATACGCGGGAGACCGCCGAATGAGCGCAGCCAGTCAGGTCACGGGCTACAACTTCGCCTATCTCGACGAGCAGACGAAGCGCATGATCCGGCGCGCCGTCCTCAAGGCGATCGCCATTCCCGGCTATCAGGTGCCCTTTGCCTCGCGCGAGATGCCCATGCCCTACGGCTGGGGTACCGGCGGCGTGCAGGTGACGGCGGCGATTATCGGCCGCGATGACGTGCTGAAGGTCATCGACCAGGGCTCGGACGACACCACCAACGCCGTCTCGATCCGCAAGTTCTTCGCCAGGACGGCCGGCGTCGCGACGACGACCAGCACGCGCGATGCGACCATCATCCAGACACGCCACCGCATCCCGGAGGAGCCTTTGCGGGAGGGGCAGATCCTCGTCTATCAGGTGCCGATCCCCGAGCCGCTGCGCTTTCTGGAGCCGCGCGAGACCGAGACGCGCCGGCTGCATGCGCTGAGGGACTACGGCCTGATGCACGTCAAGCTCTACGAGGACATCGCCCGCCATGGCCACATCGCCACCACCTACGCCTATCCGGTCGAGGTCGCGGGCCGCTACGTGATGGACCCGTCGCCGATCCCGAAGTTCGACAACCCGAAGATGCACATGAACCCGGCCCTGCAGCTCTTCGGCGCCGGGCGCGAGAAGCGCATCTACGCCGTGCCGCCGCACACGCCGGTGAGGAGCCTCGATTTCGACGATCACCCCTTCGCGGTGCAGCACTTCGACAAGCCCTGCGCGCTGTGCGGGGCCGAGGGCGTCTATCTCGACGAGGTGGTGCTCGACGACAGGGGCGGGCGCATGTTCGTCTGCTCGGATACGGATTTTTGCGAGGAGAGGCGGGCGCAGGGCTGCATCGGTGAAATGTCGCCGGGATGGAAGGATGCGCCCGCCAATTCCGCTCCTGCCAAGCCGCAGCCGGAGGTGGGCCATGGTGGCTGACGACGATCCGCCGCTGCTCTCGGCACGCGGGCTGACGAAGTATTACGGCGAGCGGCTCGGCTGCACCGACGTGAGTTTCGACCTGCACGAGGGCGAGGTGCTGGCCATCGTCGGCGAGTCGGGCTCGGGCAAGTCGACGCTGCTGTCGCTGCTCGCCAGCGAGCTTCCGGCGACGTCCGGTTCCGTGCATTACCGCTTCGGGGACGGCGTGACGCGCGACCTCGCCACGCTGACCGAGGCCGAGCGCCGGCATCTGCTGCGCACCGACTGGGGCTTCGTGCGCCAGGACGCGCGCGAGGGCCTGAGGATGGGCGTGTCCGCCGGCGGCAACGTCGGTGAACGCCTGATGGCCGTGGGCGCGCGCCACTACGGCGACATCCGCGCCGCCGCCCTCGACTGGCTCGGGCGCGTCGAGATCGACTCGCGGCGCATCGACGACACGCCGGACGGCTTTTCCGGCGGCATGCGCCAGCGGCTCCAGATCGCCCGCAATCTCGTCACCGGTCCGCGCCTCGTGTTCATGGACGAGCCGACATCCGGCCTCGACGTGTCCGTGCAGGCGCGCCTGCTCGATCTCGTGCGCTCGCTGGTGCACGGCATGGGGCTTGCGGTGATCATCGTCACCCATGACCTCGCCGTCGCACGATTGTTGTCTCACCGCATTATGGTGATGCGCAGGGGCCAAGTGATTGAGCATGGATTGGCGGATCAGGTTCTTGACGATCCGCGCGAGGCCTATACCCAACTTCTCGTTTCATCGGTGCTGGCGGCATGAGTACGCAACCCGTTGTCGTTCTTGATGATGTGTCGAAGAGCTTCACCCTGCACCTGCAGGGCGGCGTGCGCATCGGCGTGGTCGCGGGCGTGCGCCTGGACGTGGCGGCGGGCGAGTGCGTCGTGCTCGGCGGGCCGTCGGGCGCGGGCAAGTCCTCCATCCTCAAGATGATCTACGGCACCTACCGCTGCGACCATGGCCGCATCCTGCTGCACGACGGCGCCGGGGTCGTGGACGTCGCGGCCGCCACGCCGCGGCGCGTGCTGGCGCTGCGCCGTTCCGCCATGGGCTACGTCAGCCAGTTCCTGCGCGTCATCCCGCGCGTGCCGACCATCGAGATCGTCGCGGAGACGGCGCGCGAGAACGGCCTCGGCCCGGACGCGGCGCTGATGCGGGCGCGCGATCTGCTGACCCGCCTCAACGTGCCCGAGCGGCTGTGGGAGCTGCCGCCGGCGACGTTCTCCGGCGGCGAGCAGCAGCGGGTGAACGTGGCGCGCGGCTTCGCTGCCGAGCGGCCGCTGCTGTTGCTGGACGAACCGACCGCCTCCCTCGACGCCGTCAACAGAAAGGTCGTCATCGACCTCATCAATGAGCGAAAGCGTCGCGGTGTGGCCATGATTGGCATCTTTCACGATGAGGACGTGCGCGACGCGGTCGCCGACCGCATCATCGACATCCGCGGTTTCGCCGCGCCGCAGGCCGCCTGAACGGCGAGTAAGACAAGAAGAAGATCGTTCATGACAACCGACAGCCTCGTCCTCGAAAACGCCTCCCTCGTTCTGCCCGACCGGGTGGTCGAGGGCGGCTGGATCGCCGTCGCCGACGGCGTCATCGCCGAGATCGGCGAGGGGCGCGCGCCCGAGCGCGGCCAGGACGTGGGCGGCGACTATGTCATCCCGGGGCTGATCGAGCTGCACACGGATCATATCGAGAGCCATTTCATCCCGCGCCCGCACGTGCGCTGGCACGCGCTGAGCGCGGTCATGGCCTATGACGCGCAGATCGCCGCGGCCGGCATCACCACCGTGTTCGATTCGCTGCGCGTGGGCTCCGACTTCGACCTGCAGGCGCTCGACAACGACGACCTGTGGCGGCTCTCCGCGGCGCTGGCGGAGGCGAAGGAGGCGGGCCACCTGCGTGCCGAGCACCGCACGCACCTGCGGTGCGAGATCTCCTCCGGCGACGTGCTGGAGCAGGCCGAGGGCTTCGTCGCGCGCTATCCCGTGCACCTGATGTCGCTGATGGACCACACCCCCGGCCAGCGCCAGTTCCGCGATATCAGCATCTGGAAGCTCTACTACATGGGCAAGACCGACGCCTCCGACGAGGAGGCGAGCAAGCTCATCGCCTGGCGTCTCGACCTGCACGAGCGCAACGCCGAGCGTCACCGCCAGGCGCTGGTCGAGTTCGCCCGCAAGCACGGCGCGGTGCTGGCGAGCCACGACGACGGCACCCATGAGCATGTCGCCCAGGCGGTGGCGGACGGCGTCGCGGTGGCCGAGTTCCCCACCACGCTGGAGGCGGCGCAGGCGTCGCACGCGGCCGGCATCCAGGTGATGATGGGCGGCCCCAATGTGGTGCGCGGCGGCTCGCACTCCGGCAACATCGCCGCCGAGACGCTGGCGCGCGATGGCATTCTCGACCTGCTGTCGTCCGACTACGTGCCGGCGAGCCTGCTGATGGCGGCGTTCGACCTGCCGCGGCGGGTGCCGTCGATCACGCTGCCGCAGGCGCTCGCGACCGTCACCGCCAACCCGGCGCGGGCGGCGGGGCTCGACGATCGCGGCGCGCTCGCCGCCGGGCGGCGGGCGGACATCGTGCGTGTGCATGTCGCCGGCGGCGTGCCCGTGGTGCGGGAAGTATGGCGCGAGGGACGCAGGGTGGCATGACGCAGGACGGCGGGGCTCAGGGCGGCAGGGCGCAGGACGGCAGGGCTCCTGGCGCATTCGTTTGCATCGTGGGGCCGAGCGGCGCCGGCAAGGACAGTCTGCTGTCTCACGCCCGCAAGATGCTCGCCGACGATCCTGCCATGGTGTTTCCGCGCCGTCTGGTGACGCGCGCCAAGGATGCGTCCGAGGATCACGACACCATCACCCAGGAGGCGTTCGACGCCGGCGTGCGCGACGGCGCCTTCAGCCTGCACTGGCAGGCCAACGGCCTGAGCTACGCGCTGCCGATGGAGGTCAAGCAGGCGGCCGAGGCGGGCAAGGTGGTGGTCTGCAACGTGTCGCGCGCGGTCATCCCCGATGTCCTCGAACGTTTCGCCCGTGTCTATGTGGTGCTGATCACCGCGCCGCCGACGGTGATCATGGAGCGCCTGCGCCAGCGCGGACGCGAGTCGGGCGCGAGCATCGCCGCGCGCATGGAGCGCAGCAAGCGCCTCAGCGCGGTGCTGAACCCCGACCTCACCATCATGAACACCGGGCCGGTGGAGATCGGCGGCGAACGCCTGTCGGGCTTCCTGCGGCGCGTGGCCGAGAGGGGCGCCGCCGTCGGCGAGCGTGTGTAGGGCGTCCGGGCCGGCCTTGAAAGCGCGGGGCGAATGGGTCATCCTGCCGCGACCATGCCGGATGTGTCGGGCCCGTGCGGCTTGCTGACCGGCTGGACCCCGCCCGAAACGGACCGGTGGAGAAAACCCGATGACTTTCGCATTTCTTCGCCGTTTGGCGATTCCGGCTGTCGCTGTTCTCGCCCTCGCCCTCGCGCCGCCGGTTGTCGCCCAATCGCAAAAACCCTTCGAGCGCCGCGATCTGGCGAGCGAGGCCGTGCGCTTCGATTCCGTGTTGCGCGCGCGGGCTCAAGCAGCCGATCTGAAACGGCCTGTCGCCCAATTGCGCAAGGACCTCGCGGCTGCGCAGGGTCGCGGCGACACCGCGCGGGCACTCCAGCTCGCGAGCGCCGTTCTGGTGCACGAGCCGGCGGTTGCCGCCGACTGGCTCACCTATGCGCGGCTTTCCGCCGCCCTCGACACCGACGACTACGCGGAGCAGCAGCGGCTGCTGCGCAACGCGCGGGTCGCCGCCTACGCCGGCTTCCAGCACGCGACGAGGCCCGCCGACAAGGCTGAGGCGTTGGTGGTGCTGGGCGAGGTGCAGATCAACGCCTCGCTCTTCCGCCCCGCGCTCGACGCCTACCGCGCCTCCCTGGCGCTGGTGGACGATCCCGCCGTACGTCAGGTCTATGACGAACTGCGCAGCCGCTACGGTTTTCGCGTCATCGACAACAGCGTCGACTCCGACGCCGCCTCGCCGCGTGCCTGCTTCCAGTTTTCGGAGCGGGTCGCGGCGGGCGTGGACTTCGCGCCCTTCGTCGCCGTGGCGGGCTCCGCCAACGCGGCGGTGACGGCCGAGGACCAGCAGATCTGCGTCGATGGCCTCAGGCACGGCGAGCGCTACGCCATCGTGCTGCGGCAGGGCCTGCCGGCCGCCTCCGGCGATACGCTCTCCCGCAACGCCGACTACGAGATTTTCGTGCGCGACCGCGCCCCGTCCGTGCGCTTCACCGGCCGCAACTACGTGCTGCCGTCGAGCGGGCAGGAGGGCATCCCGCTCGTGTCCGTCAACACCGAGGCGGCCGAGATCGACATTTTTCGCGTCGGCGACCGCAGCCTGCTGCCCACCATCCGTGACGGCGGCTTCCTCGACCAGCTCGGCCGCTGGGTGATCGACACGCTTGCGGGTGAGCGCGGCGAGAAGATCTGGAGCGGCACGCTCGCCACCCGCTCGCCGCTCAACGCCGACGAGGTGACGGCCTTTCCCGTCAACGAGGCCATCGGCGAGCGGCTCTCGCCCGGCGTCTACGTGCTGACCGCCCGGCCGGCCGGCGGGCCGCCGGCGGACGAGGATTACAGCCAGCGCGCCACGCAATGGTTCGTCGTCTCCGACCTCGGCCTCACCGCGCTGTCGAACGCGGGCGGCCTCAGGGTGCTGGTGCGCTCGCTTGCCTCCGCCGCGCCGCTCGCCGGCGCGGAGCTGAAGCTCGTCGCCCGCAACAACGAGGTGCTGGCGAGTGCGGCGAGCAACGACCGCGGCGAGTTCACCTTCGACGCCGGCCTCGGCCGCGGGCAGGGCGGGGCGCGGCCCTCGCTCCTCGTCGCCACGACGCCGCAAGGCGACTACAACTTCCTCGATCTCGAACAGGCGCCCTTCGACCTGACCGATCGCGGCGTCGCCGGGCGCGCCGCGCCGGGTCCGCTCGACGCGCAGGTGTTTTCGGAGCGCGGCGTCTACCGCACCGGCGAGACCGTCTACGTGACCACACTGCTGCGCGATGCCTCCGGCAACGCCGCCGCCGGCCTGCCGGTGACGCTCGTCGCGCGCCGGCCCGACGGCGTCGAATACCGGCGCGCCGTCGTCGCCGACCAGGGGCTCGGCGGGCGGGCGTGGTCGCTGCCGCTGCTCGCCGGCGCGGCCCACGGCACGTGGCGGGTGCAGGCCTATATCGACCCCAAGGGCGAGCCCGTGGGCGAGACCACCTTCCTCGTGGAGGACTACCTGCCCGAGCGCATCGACGTGAAGCTCGCGCCGCAGGCGGAAGAGCTCGCCTGGGGGACGGACGCGGTCGTCGATGTCAGCGCCGACTTCCTCTACGGCGCGCCGGCGGCGGCGCTCGCGGTGAGCGGCTCCGTGACCGTGCAGCAGGCGCGAGAATCCGCCGTTTCGGGCCTTGAGGGCTATCGCACCGGCATCGACGACGAAGCGTTCGAGAGCGTGTTCGTCGAACTCGCGGACGGCGTGGTGACGGATGCGCAGGGCAAGGCGCGGCTGACGGTGCCCGTGCCCGAGGTCGCCGCCTCCCGGCCGATCGAGGCGCGCGTCGCGGTGCAGGTAGCGGAAGCGGGCGGGCGGGCGGTCGAGCGCACGGTGACGCTGCCTATCCTGCCGCAAGCACCGGTGCTCGCCGCCAAACCGCTGTTCACGAACCTGTCGGAGGGGGCTCAGGCGGGCTTCGACGTCGTGGCCGTCTCGCCCCAGGGCGCGCGCCAGGCGGGCAGGGCGCGCTGGACGCTGTCGCGCATCGAGCGCAATTATCAGTGGTACAACCGGGGCGGAAGCTGGTCCTTCGAGACCGTGACCAGTACGCGCCGCGTCCGCGACGGCGAGATCGAGCTTGCCGCCTCGGGCGGGCCGGCGCGTATCAGCGCGCCCGTCGAATGGGGCCGGTACCGGCTTGAGATCGTGTCCACCGAGGGCGCGGCCGAGCCGGTGAGCGTGACGTTCTCCTCCGGGTTCGGCGGCGACGCGACGGCCGACGTGCCCGACCGTCTCGACCTGACGCTCGACAAGGCGGCCTATGCGGCCGGCGACACGATGACGGTGGCGCTGAAGCCGCGCTTTTCCGGCAAGGTCACGCTTGTCGTCGCCAGCGACCGCCTGCATGAGGAGCACCTCGTCGATGTCACGCCCGACGGTACGACGGTCAGCCTGCCGGTGAAGGCCGAATGGGGGCCGGGGGCCTATGTGGTCGCCTTCGCCCACCGTCCGCTCGACGTTGCGGCGCGCCGCCAGCCGGGCCGGGCACTCGGGCTCGCGTGGTTCTCCGTCGACCGGCAGGCGCGCACCCTCGGCGTCGAACTCGATGCGCCCAGGGAGGTCGAGCCGCGCCGGACCCTGTCCGTGCCGGTCAGGGTCGACGGCCTCGCGGCGGGCGAGGAGGCGTTCGTCGCGGTTGCTGCGGTCGATGTCGGCATCCTCAACCTGACGCGCTACGAGCCGCCGCGCCCCGACGAGCATTTCTTCGGCCAGCGGCAGCTCGGCACCGATATCCGCGACCTCTACGGCTTCCTGATCGACGGCATGCAGGGCACGCGCGGCGCGATCCGCTCCGGCGGCGACGGCGGCGCATTGCAACTCGAGGGGTCGCCGCCGGCGCAGGAACCGCTGGCGCTTTACTCCGGCGTGGTGAAGGTCGGCGCGGACGGCGTGGCGCATGTCGATTTCGACATTCCCGCCTTCAACGGCACCGTGCGGTTGATGGCGGTGGCGTGGGCGCAGGGCAAAGTGGGGCAGGCGAGCGCCGATGTCGTGGTGCGCGATCCGGTGGTGGTTTCCGCCAACCTGCCGCGCTTTCTCAACGCCGGCGACACGTCGCATCTGTTCCTCGCCGTCGACAACGTCTCGGGCGAGGCGGGCGACTACCGGCTGTCGCTCGCGACCGAGGGGCCGGTCGTGGCCGACGACTTCGCGCTCGCCGATCCCGTCCGGCTGGAGAAGGGCGGGCAGGCGGCCTTCTCCGTTCCCCTCGACGCATCCGGCGTCGGTCAGGCTGCGGTGACCGTGGCTATCACGGGGCCGGGCGTCGAGGCGGCGCAGATCGTGCAGCAGACGCTGCGGCTCGGCGTCGGCGCGGGCTCGCGGCCGCTCACCCGCCGCACGGTCAAGGCACTGGCGCCCGGCGAAACTGTCAGCGTGTCGCGCGATCTGCTGGCGGATATCGTGCCCGGCACCGGCGTCGTGTCGCTGTCCGTGTCGCCGCTCGCGGCGCTCGACGTGCCGGCGCTGCTCGCGGCGCTCGACCGCTTCGAATACACCTGCACCGAGCAGACGGTGAGCCGCGCGCTGCCGCTGCTCTATGCCGCCACGCTGCACCGGTTCGGCGTGCTGCCGGAGGACGCGGATACGGAACGGCGCGTCGGCGAGGCGGTGTCGCGCGTGCTGTCGCGGCAGGATTCCAACGGGTCCTTCGGGCTGTGGTCGGTGGGCGGCGACGACCTGTGGCTCGATGCCTACGTGGCCGATTTCCTGACGCGGGCGCGCGAGGGTGGCCATGATGTGCCGCAGACTGCCTTCACCCAGGCGCTCGACCGGCTGCGCAACGCGGTGGTGAACAGCACCGATTTTCCCGACGGCGAGGGCGAGGCGCTCGCCTACGCGGCCTATGTGCTGGCCCGCAACGGCCGGCCGGTTATCGGCGACCTGCGCTATTTCGCCGATGCGCGCATCGGCTCGTTCGGCTCGGCGCTGGCCAAGGCGCAGATCGGCGCGGCGCTGGCGCTGCTCGGCGACCGGCCGCGCGCCGACCGCGTGTTCGCCACCGCCGCCCAGACGCTTGCCGGTGAAAAGGACACGGACGCGGGTCGCAGCGATTACGGCTCCGTGCTGCGCGACGGCGCTGGCCTGCTGGCGCTCGTCGCCGAGACCGGCGCGGGCCGGGCGGAACTGGCGCCGATCACCGAGGCCGTGGAGGAGGCGCGCGGCGAGCGCGCGCTCACCAGCACGCAGGAGAACGCCTGGCTGCTGCTCGCCGCCGTCGGCCTTGCCCGGGAGGCCGAGACCGTGTCGCTCACGGTCGACGGCGCGGCGCACACGGGGCCGCTGTTCCGCACGCTGCCGGAAGCGGCGCTGGCGCAGGGGCCCGTCAACGTCACCAATACCGGCAACGCGCCGGTGCGGGCGGTGATCGGGACGGCGGGCAACCCCTCGGCGCACGAGGGCGCGCTGGCGCAGGGCTACGAGGTCGAGCGGCGCTATTTCCACCTCGACGGCAAGCCGGCCAATCTCGCCGAGGTGGCACAGAACGAGCGCCTCGTCGCCGTGCTGACGGTCACCGAACGCGAGGCGCGCGAGGCGCAGGTGCTGCTGGTCGACTACCTGCCGGCGGGCTTCGAGATCGACAATCCGCGCCTCGTCGACAGCGGCGATGTCGCGGCGCTGCCGTGGCTCAAGCGCGACGTCGAGCCGGCCCATGCCGAATACCGCGACGACCGCTTCGTCGCCGCCTTCGACCGCGAGCCCGACCAGTCGGCGTTCTTCTCCGTCGCCTATGCCGTGCGGGCGGTGACGCCGGGGCAGTACCTGCATCCGCCGGCCATCGTCGAGGACATGTTCAGGCCCGAGCGGTTCGGCCGCACCGGCTATGGCACGGTCGAGGTGCGGGGAGACAGGGGACCGAAGTGAGGGCCGGAGTGAGGGCCGGAGTGAGGCGATGGCTGAAAGCCGTGGCGCTCGCCGCAGTCGTCGCCTGCCTTGCCGCCGGCGTCGGCCTTTGGCGCTTCGCGGCCGGCCTGCCGGAACTCGATCTCGCGCCCGCCTATCGGCACTCCGCCGTGGTGCTCGATCGCAACGGCACGCTGCTGCGTGCCTTCACCTTCGATGACGGGCGCTGGCGCCTGCCCGCGGCCGTCACCGATGTCGACCCGCGCTTCATCGATCTGCTGATCGCCTACGAGGACAGGCGTTTTCTCGACCACGGCGGCGTCGATCCGCTGGCCGTCGCGCGCGCCGCCTTCCAGATGGCCGTGAGCGGGCGCATCGTCTCGGGCGGCTCGACGCTCACCATGCAGGTGGCGCGGCTGATGGAGCCGCGCGGCGAGCGCTCGTTCACCGCCAAGCTGCGGCAGGCCGTGCGCGCCGTGGCGCTGGAGCGGCGCTTCTCCAAGGGCGAGATCCTGTCGTTCTACCTCAACCTCGCGCCCTACGGCGGCAATCTGGAGGGCGTGCGGGCCGCGAGCCTCGCCTATTTCGGCAAGGAGCCGCGCCGCCTGTCCACCGCCGAGGCGGCGCTGCTGGTGGCGCTGCCGCAATCGCCCGAGGCGCGCCGGCCGGACCGTTTTTCGGAGACGGCGCGCGCCGCCCGCGACCGCGTGCTGCAGCGGGCCGAGGCGCGCGGGCTCGTCAGTGCCGCCGAGGCCGACGCCGCCCGCACCACGCCCGTGCCGGAAGCGCGAAAACCCTTCCCCATGCTCGCGCCCCATGTCGCGCAGGCGGAGCGTGACGCGCGCCCCGAGACCGGCGTGCACCGGCTCACCATCGATGCGCCGTTGCAGGGTTCGTTCGAGGCGCTGGCGCGGGAGGCGGCGGCGCGCATCGGGCCGCAGATCTCGGCCGCCATCGTCGCGGTGGACAACGCCACAGGCGAGGTGCGGGCGCATGTCGGCGCTGCCGATTTCGGCGCGGCGGAGCGGGCGGGCTGGGTCGATGCCGCGCGGGCCGTGCGCTCGCCGGGATCGGCGCTGAAGCCGTTCGTCTATGCGCTCGCCTTTGACGCCGGGCTCGCCCATCCCGAGACCATCCTGGAGGACCGGCCGACGCGTTACGGCCTCTATGCGCCGGAGAACTTCGACCAGACGTTCCAGGGCACGGTGACCGCGCGCAAGGCGTTGCAGCTGTCGCTGAACGTGCCCGCCGTGGCGCTGCTCGCCGAGGTGGGGCCGGTGCAGTTCCTGACGCGCCTCAAGGCGGCGGGCGTCGCCATCGAGCTGCCGAAGGAAGCGGGCGAGCCGGGCCTCGCCATCGCGCTCGGCGGGCTCGGCATCCGCCTCACGGACATGGCCGCAGCCTTCTCGGGGCTGGCGCGCGGCGGGGCGGTGCCGGCGCTGCGCTACCGGATAGGCGGGGCGGAACCGGCTCCGCCGGAGCCTGCCCGGCGCAGCGCCCTCACGGGCGCCGTGGCGGCATGGTATGTCGCCGATATCCTGCGCGGCGCGCCCGCGCCCCAGAACGCGCTCTCCGGCCGTATCGCCTACAAGACGGGCACGTCCTACGGCTACCGCGACGCGGTGGCCGTGGGCTTCGATCGCCATACGACGGTCGCCGTCTGGCTCGGCCGTCCCGACGGCGGGGCCGTGCCGGGCCTCTTGGCGCGCAACACCGCGGCTCCCCTGCTGTTCGAGGCGTTCGCGCGGCTTGGTGCGCGCTTTGGCCGCGAGCCGGTGCCGGTCCCGGCCCCTCCGGGCCGGCTCACGGCCACCACCGCGACGCTGCCGCCGCCCCTGCGGCATCTGCGCCGCGACGCGCCCGGCACCGTCATGGCCACCGTGAGCGCGCCGTTGCGCATCGCCTATCCGCCCGATGGCGCGGTGATAGACCTCGGCTTTTCGGGTGGGGAGGGAATGTCACAGGCGTTGGCGCTGAAGGCGACGGGCGGCGCGCCGCCGCTGACATGGCTCGTCAACGGCCGGCCGGTGGAGCAGGGCGCAATCCGGCGCGAGACGTCGTGGCGGCCGGACGGCGCCGGCTTCGCGCGGCTTTCCGTCATCGACGCGCGCGGCGGCGCGGATCACGTCAACGTCCGATTGCAGTAGGGGGCAAATCAGCCGAACGCGTTGGAGATGATGAAGACCGCGCTCTTGAAGAAGGCGTAGAGCACGCCGCTCACCACGACGAGCGAGACGATCGTCCCCAGGAAGCCGAGCAGGGTCCAGACGCCGTCGCGCCCCAGGATGCCGAGCGAGAACAGGCAGATGGCGAGTGCCGGCAGCATGTTGCCGAGCGGGATCGGCAGCAGCAGGATCACGGCCAGCACGAAGCAGGTCGCGCCCACGAGGTATTCGATGGGCGGGCTCGCGAGCTGGACCAGGCGCGGACGCAGCAGGCGCTCGGCGCGGAACAGCCACGGCACGGCGCGTTCTGTGACGGCGGCGAAATCCTTGCGCGCCATTGACCGGCTGGCGATGACCTTCGGCAGCCACGGCTTGCGGCCGAACATGAGCTGCGCGGACAGAAACACCAGCGGCAGGCCGAGAATGGCGGACGTGCCCGGCGGCGTCGGCAGGATGTTCGGAAAGGCAAAAATGAACATCAGCGCGCCGAAAGCCCGGTCGTGCATGGTGTCGAGCAGGTCCCCGACCGAGATGCGCTCGCGGCTGGTGTCGCGCGCGAGCGCCCGCAGGATCGCCCACAACCTGCGCCCCGGCGGACGGTGGCGGACCTTCGGGATCGAGCCCGCGCTTCCGCTGGCTGACCTTGCGCTGGCTGACTGGGACAATGGATGAACCTCCCGGACCGCCGGCTTCGGCCGGCTGATTCCTTGGCATCTCCCGGCGGCGATTTCCATGAGATGGAGCGTCGCCGGGCGCCGGTCAAGTGTTCATCTCGAAACGATTGGCGGCTGCCGGAACGCTTCCCGGTCCGGCCGGATCGGGAAGCGCGCCAGGGCGGATCATTCCTCGCGCTGGCCGGTGAGGGAGAGCAGCAACTGGAACATGTTGATGAAGTTCAGGTAAAGCGAGAACGCGCCGAAGATGGCGAGCTTCTGCTGCGACTCGTGGGTGAAGTTCTCGGAATACTGCTCCTTGATGTTCTGCGTGTCCCAGGCGGTCAGCCCGACGAACACCAGCACGCCGATGACCGAGACCGCGAACTGCAGCACGGTCGAGCCGACGAACAGGTTGACGACGCTCGCGATGATCACGCCGATCAGGCCCATGATCAGGAACGAGCCGAACTGCGACAGGTCGCGCTTCGTCGTGTAGCCGTAGAGGCTCGTCGCGCCGAACATCGCCGCCGTGATGAAGAACGTGCGCGCGATGCTGGTGCCGGTGAACACCAGGAAGATCGACGCCAGCGACAGGCCCATCACGGCGCAGAACGACCAGAACAGCGTCTGGGCGCCGCTCGCCGAGATCTTGTCGATGCGGAACGAGAAGAACAGCACGAAGGCGAGCGGGGCCAGCATCACCACCCACTTGAGCGGGGTGGAGAAGATCGGCACGTAGAGCGCCGGCGTGGTGCCGACGATGAAGGCAACGACGCCCGTGACCACGAGGCCGAGCGACATGTAGTTGTAGACGCGCAGCATGTGCTGGCGCAGGCCCTCGTCGAAGGCGGCGCGGTCGATGCCGCGGGCGGTGCCTTGCCAGCCGAAGCCGGGTTGCGGGTTGGTCATCGTAAACTCCAGTAGGGTCGAGCTTGAAGGATGGGGGAAAGGTAGTCTCCGGCGGCGGTCGCCGCCGGAACGTCAGTAAAGCGTCCGGATCAGGCGGTCGGCCGCGTGATCGATCTCGCGCGCGTCGCCCCCGCCGCCGCCTTCCCTGGCCACGAGCGCGTAGGCGACATCGCCGATCTGCCAGTGGGCGATGGCGAAGGCGTCCTTGTGGGCGACCGTGACGGGCACCACGTCGAACACGCCGGGCCGCAGCGCGATGAGCGACACCGGCCCCAGATCGGGCGTGCCGATCGACAGCCTGACGCCCGGTCCGTAGGCCGAGGGCGCGATGGCCACGTCCTCCACCCGCCAGTCGTCCGGCAGGGCGGGCAGCACGATCGCGGTCTCGGCCAGGATGCGCCCCGGGTCGTAGGTCTTGTCGCCGCTGGCGTCGCGGGCGGCGGGCTCGCGTCCATCGAAGCCGGCGATGGCCTCTTCCACATAGGCCGGCGGCAGCCCGGAGGCCGCGACCTCGCTGACGCCGAGCGCGCCGAACTGGGCGTGCGCGAACCAGCCGATGGCGAGGAACAGGCCGATCGCCGCCATGCGGCGGAAGGTTTCCGAGCGCCTGCGCCAGCGCAGCGCCCGCGCCAGCCGGCGCGCGGCCTGCGCCGTCGCGGGACGGGGCGCGGCCGGTATCTCCGTCAGCGCGAGCACCAGTTCGTCGCGCAGGCGCATGTCCTGCATGACACGCGCCGCGAGTTCGGGCCGCGCGGCCAGATGCGCCTCCACGACAATGCGCCGCCGCAGGGGCAGTTGGCCGTCGAGATAGCCTTGCAGATCGGCTTCGACGACGGAATCAGCCAGTATTGTCATCGGTGCCTCCTACCACGCGCAGATGGGTGACGTTCGTCGGTGTGGCCGGCAGCGTTTCGACGGGCCTGTCCTCGAAGGCGCGCAGCGCCGCGCGGGCGCGGGCGAGACGCGACATCACCGTGCCCACGGGCACGTCGAGCGCCTGCGCCGCCTCGCCGTAGCCGAGCCCCTCGATGGTGACGAGGTGCAGCACCGCCCGCTGCTCCTCGGGCAGCGACATGAAGGCCTGGCGCACCTGCGCCAGCCGCAGGGCGTGGTCCTGCTCCGGCGGGTGCTGCAGCGCGGCCGGGTCGCCCCGCATCTCGCTGGTCAGCCGCTCGATGCGCCGGCGTTCGGCGCGGCGCGAGCGCCAGCGATCCACGAACGTGTTGTGCACGATCGACAGCAGCCATTGGCGCAGGCCCCGCTCGGCGCGAAAACCGCCCTGCTTCTCGTAGGCGCGCAGCAGCGCGTCGTGCACGAGGTCTTCCGCGTCGGTCGCGTCGCGGGTCAGGCTCAGCGCATAGCGGCGCAGGGCCGGCAATTGATCCAGCACGTCGAGACCGTCGGCGGCGGCTGTCAGTGCGGCCGTTTCCGGTGCAGAAGCGTTGGCGGGCGTGTTGTCGTGTTCCATGACGCGTATACGGAGCCGGTGCGCGTTCTATTCCGCAGGATCGCATTTTTTCAGGCGTTCCGGCGCCGGACGTCGCATTTTTTTGCGGCGCGGATGCAAACGGGGGTTGTTGGCGGCGCACGGCTACGCCTATATGGTGCTGGTGCATGCAACATGCACCGTCGAAGATCACGGAGCCATTTGTGTCCACCCGTTGCGAACCGAGCTGTCGTAGAACGCGATTCGAACCGGGGAGGACATGGAGAATCGGATATGCCGGCATGAGCGCGCCGGCAGCGATGCCGTTGATCCGGTCTGCTTTCTCCCAGCCCGACACAGCCGCGGACCCCGACTGATGCCCATGGAGTGGATGGCGGACCCCTCCGCGTGGGCCGGTCTTGCAACGCTGATCGTGCTTGAGGTCGTGCTCGGCATCGACAATCTGGTGTTCATCGCCATTCTGGCGGACAAACTGCCGCCCGAGCAGCGCAACCGGGCGCGCATCATCGGCCTGTCGCTGGCGCTCGTCATGCGCCTTGGCCTGCTGGCCTCGATCTCGTGGATCGTCACGCTCACCGAGCCCATCTTCAGCGTGCTCGGGGCGCAGATATCCTGGCGCGACGTGATCCTGATCGGCGGCGGTGCGTTCCTGCTGTTCAAGGGCACGAGCGAGCTGCACGAACGGCTTGAGGGCCATCATGGCGCCAAGGAATCGAATGGCGCCTATGCCGTTTTCTGGCATGTGATCGCCCAGATCGTGGTGCTCGACGCGGTGTTCTCGCTCGACTCGGTCATCACTGCCGTCGGTATGGTGAAGGATCTGGCGGTGATGATGATCGCCGTCATCGTGGCTGTGGGCGTCATGATGGTGGCGAGCAAGCCGCTGATGTCCTTCGTCAGCCGCCATCCGACCGTGGTCATCCTGTGCCTCGGCTTCCTGCTGATGATCGGTTTCAGCCTGATCGTCGAGGGGCTCGGCTATCACATCCCCAAGGGCTATCTCTACGCCGCCATCGGCTTCTCCATTCTGGTGGAGGCCGCGAACCAGCTCGGCCGCCGCAACGTCCAGAGGCGGGTCACGAGCATCGATCTGCGCGACCGCACCGCCCGGGCCGTGCTGCGCATCCTGCGCGGCGGCAAGGACGCGCCGGAGGCGTCGGAGGAGGTGGCCGCCATCATCTCGACCGGCGGCGGCGAGACGGCGTTCACGCCCGCCGAGAGCCGCATGATCGAGCGCGTGCTGATGCTCGGCGAGCGCAACGTCCGGTCCATCATGGTGCCGCGCGTCGACACCATCTGGCTCGACGTCAACGACGATCCGGAGGTGGTGCTGCAGGAGATCCGCGACAGCGGCCGTTCGCGTTTTCCCGTGTGCCGGGGCGATGTCGACAACGTCGTCGGCGTCGTGCACGCCAAGGATCTGCTGGAGCAGCAGCGGCGCACCGGATCGATCGATCTGGAAGCGGCGGTGCGCGCGCCGCTCTATGTCAACGACACCATGCCGGTGCTGCGCCTCCTGGAGAACTTCAAGACCTCGAACGTGCATCTCGCCATCGTCGTCGACGAACACGGCACGTTCGAGGGCGTGGTGACGCCGACCGACGTCCTCGTCGCCATTGCCGGCGACCTGCCGGAACTCGCGGGCGAGGAGAAGCCGGAGGCGATGCGCCGCGAGGACGGCGCGTGGGTGCTCGACGGGCGCATGGCCATCGACGAGGTCGCGCGCACCCTCGAGCTCGAGGACATGGACGAGGAAGGCGATTTCACCACGCTCGCCGGCTTCATGCTGGCGCATCTGGGGCGCCTGCCCGAGGAGGGCGAGGCCTTCACCTGGCGCGGCTGGCGTTTCGAGGTCGCGGATATGGACGGCCGGCGCATCGGCAGCGTCATCGCGGGCGCGAACGGCGCGGCCTCTTAGAGCGGTCATCATTTCATGGAAACGACGACATGGTCTGAACGTGTTCTAGCGCAGTGTGCGGAAAAGTGGAGGCCACTTTTCGTCGACAAAGCTGCGCAAATTCAAGAATCTGGAGCGCAGGTTCTGATTCTGTCGGAACCTGCGCTCTAGACCAGAATTAACTCTGAATCGCCATTTTGCTCTATCTCTCTGTTTGTGCATCAAATTTATCCCAAAAATGGGTTCCATTTCGGGTTTGATGCAATAGGGCGGCGGACGGAAAATCGGAGGCGGCGCATGCGTGTAACAATGATCGGTGCGGGTTATGTCGGGCTGGTGTCCGGGGCGTGTTTCGCCGATTTCGGCCATGTCGTGACCTGCATCGACAAGGATCCGGCCAAGATCGCCGCGTTAAAGGCGGGCGAGATCCCGATCTTCGAGCCGGGGCTCGCCGAGCTCGTCGCCACCAACGCCCGCGCCGGGCGGCTATTCTTCGACGATGACGTGACGGAAGCCGTCCGTTCCGCCAACGCCGTGTTCATCGCCGTCGGCACGCCCTCGCGCCGCGGCGACGGGCATGCGGATCTCTCCTACGTGCATCAGGCGGCACGGGAGATCGCGGCGGTCATCAACGGCTATACGGTCGTCGTCACCAAGTCGACGGTGCCGGTGGGCACGGGCGACGCCGTGGAGGCGATCATCCGCGAGGTGCGCCCCGATGCCGATTTCGCCGTGGTGTCGAACCCCGAGTTCCTGCGCGAGGGCGCGGCCATCGCCGATTTCAAGCGCCCGGACCGCATCGTCGTCGGCACCGAGGACGAGCGCGCCGCGGACGTGATGCGGGCGCTCTACAGGCCGCTCTATCTCAACCAGTCGCCGCTCGTCGTCACCAACCGCCGCACGGCGGAGCTGATCAAGTATGCGGCCAACGCCTTTCTCGCCACCAAGATCACCTTCATCAACGAGATCGCCGACCTGTGCGAGAAGGTGGGTGCGAACGTGCAGGAGGTGGCGCGCGGCATCGGGCTCGACAACCGCATCGGCGCGAAGTTCCTGCACGCCGGCCCCGGCTTCGGCGGCTCGTGCTTTCCCAAGGACACGCTGGCGCTGGTGAAGATCGCCCAGGACGCGGATTCGCCCGTGCGCATCGTCGAGACGGTCGCTGCCGTCAACGAGGTGCGCAAGCGCGCCATGGGCCGCAAGGTGATCGCCGCCTGCGGCGGCAGCGTCGCCGGCAAGACCATCGCCGTGCTGGGGCTGACCTTCAAGCCCAACACCGACGACATGCGCGAGGCGCCCTCCATCGCCGTCATCCGCGCGCTGCAGGACGCGGGCGCAACCATCCGCGCCTACGATCCCGAGGGCATGGAGCAGGCGCGCACGGTGCTGGACGACGTGATCTACGCCAACGACGCCTATGCCGCCATCGAGGGCGCCGATGCGCTCGTCATCGTCACCGAATGGGACGCCTTCCGCGCGCTCGACCTCGAGCGGGTGAAGGCCCTGCTCAACCAGCCGATCATGGTCGACCTGCGCAACATCTACCCACCGCAGGACCTGCTGAGCCGCGGCTTCACCTACGTCAGCGTCGGCCGGCCGCAGGACCTTTACGAGGGAGAGATCGCATGAGCCTCGAATCCGTGCGCGCCTTCCTGGGGGAGCGCGCGCCCGATGTCGAGATCATCGAGCTTGCGGTGAGCACGGCCACCGTCGCGCTCGCGGCCGAGGCCCACGGGGTGGAGCCGGGGCGCATCGCCAAGACGCTGTCGCTGCGCTTCGGCGACGCGGTCGTGCTCGTGGTCGCGCGCGGCGACGCGCGGCTCGACAACCGCAAGCTGAAGGCGTATTTCGGCGCCAAGGCCAAGATGCTGGGACCCGAGGAGGTCGCGGCGATCACCGGCCATCCGGTGGGGGGCGTGTGCCCCTTCGGCCTGGCGACGCCGCTGCCGGTTTATTGCGACGTCTCGCTCAAGGCGTTCGACGAGGTGGTGCCGGCAGCGGGCTCCATCCACTCGGCGGTGCGCATCAACACGCTGCGCATGGCGGAAATCGTCGAGGCGACGTGGATTGACGTGTGCCAGGAAGCCGTCCCGGCCGAATGAGGAGCGCGAGGCACGGGCGTCAGGGCTCCAGTTCCACGTCCCAGTAGAGATAGTCGAGCCAGCTTTCGTGCAGGTAGTTGGGGGGGAACAGTCTGCCGTTCTGGTGCAGATCGTGGACGGAAGGCGCGTAGGGCATCTGCGTTGGCCACATATCGATCTCGCGCGGCATGCGGTTGCCCTTGCGCAGATTGCATGGCGAGCAGGCGGTGACCACGTTTTCCCAGGTTGTCTGCCCGCCTTTCGAGCGCGGGATCAGGTGGTCGAAGGTCAGATCCTCGCGGGAGCCGCAGTACTGGCAGGAGAAGCGGTCGCGCAGGAAGACGTTGAAGCGGGTGAAGGCGGGGTGGCGGGAGGGTTGGACGTAGGTTTTGAGGGAAACGACGGAGGGAAGGCGCATCTCGAAAGTGGGACTTCGCACCGCCGTGTCGTACTCTGAGACGATGTTCACCCTGTCGAGAAACACCGCCTTGATCGCATCCTGCCAGCTCCATAACGAGAGCGGGTAATAGCTCAGCGGCCTGAAATCGGCGTTGAGCACAAGAGCCGGACAGCCATCCGGCGTCGCTGGAAGTGGGACGTGAACCGTCACCTTGCCGTCTCCGTATCCCCCGACTAAGGGGTTTCCAAAAACAGACTATTCTGCTTCGCGACGGATATTCTACAGCGCCTGTGACGTTGTTGTGAAGGATATTTATCCTTGTTGTGGAAGCTTCATGTGGATGGCGGCAAGCGGTTTTCGGCATTGAGAAATCAGTCACTTTCCGCCGGACCCGTGTCACGGATTTTTGACTCCCCCGGCGGGGGGAGCGCCGAATCACGCGCCGCCCCCTTTGCTGCACGGAGATGACAGCGGCCGGTCGATGTAGGCTGCATCCGGCAAATCGCGCCAATACGCATGTTCGGACACAATTTCGCCGGGAAGCGAACGGGGGGTGCCCCAATCCTCTGCTTGCGGCTGAAGGCTTATGATGCTTAAATTCCGGCAGATATATTACGGTTCTATTGTGCTGCTGGCCGCGATGGTTGCGCTGATGGCTATTTTTAGTGGGAAAGATAACCTTCATGAGTATTGCGCTCGGATATTGCTCCGCCCCGCCCGGCGTTGATGCGACTGTGCCTTCTTCTTCCAGCACCGCAAGCCAGACCGATTCCGGCACGGATCCGCAGTCGGGGCGGACGGTGAGCGTGCATAGGGAGCCGGAGCGCGGTTCGCTGCCGGCGCTCAGGCGGCAGCGGCAGGAAAGGAGCGGAACGAGGCCCGCCGGCGCGCCGATGGAAACCAGTCTGTTCAGGGCGCTGATGGAAGTGCGCGTGGCGCCTCCGGACGTTCAGCAACAGCTTTCCGTGGAAGATCTGGGTTCTCTCGTCGCGAAATACGACTTGTCCCGTGATGAGGCGAACATCGTCGCCTCCGTCCTGCACGGGAGAAACGAGAAAATTCGGCGAAGGACCAGGAGGGACGAGGAAGTCGTTCGTCTGCGGAAGATCGTGGCGGAATGCCTCGCGCACGAATCCGGGCCATCGGCGGCGCCGGGCGCGGGCATGGCTGCGCCCGCCAGTGCTTTCATCAGCGGCGGCAGGGGTGCGGCCGAGGTCGCGTGGGCGTGGTTTCGGCACTATATCCGCCTGCCACAGACCTGACGACTGTCTCATGTTTATGCCATAAAGCCGGCGTAGGGGAGCGGGGGTATCTGGAGCGTGGCCGGACCCGGCGCGATCGTTCGATTTCTGCGGGTTCTGCCTTGCCGGAACGTGCTCGAATCGCGGATCCGATGGGACAGCCTCCGGTCACGGACGGTTTTGGTGATCCGTTCCTTTTGGTGATCCGTTCTTGCGGTCTGGAGTTGGCGATTGAGCATTTCGTCGGAGGTTTTCGCGCCGGCCCGGCGGCCGTGGTTCTCCGGGCCGGAGATCGTGCTCGTCCTCGTGACGGTGGTCTGGGGCACGACGTTTCTCGTCGTTCAGCACGCGCTGACCGTGACGGGGCCGTTCTTTCTCGTCGGCTTGCGTTTTGCCACCGCCGCGCTGCTGCTGGGGCTCGGATCGGCGCGGTCGATGGCGGGCGTGACGTGGCTCGATCTGCGGGCAGGCGGGGCCATCGGCGTGGCGCTGATGCTGGGCTATTCGCTGCAGACGGTCGGTCTGCAGACCATTCCCAGCAGCCAGTCGGCATTCATCACGGCGCTCTATGTGCCCTTCGTGCCGCTGCTGCAACTCCTCGTGCTGCGCATCATGCCGCGTCCGATGGCGTGGGTCGGCATCGCGCTCTCCTTCGTCGGCCTCATGCTGCTCGCCGGCCCCGAGGGGACATCGATCCGCTTCGAGGCGGGCGAATTGTGGACGCTGGCCTCGGCCGTGGCGATCGCCGGGGAGATCATCCTCATCAGCGCCTTCGCCGGCCGCGCCCATGCGCGCCGGGTGACGGTGGTACAGCTCGCCGTCGCCTCGGCTCTCAGCTTCGCCGCCATGATCCCGGCGGGAGAGAGCGTGCCGCCGTTCTCGTGGCTGCTCGTCGCGACCGCCTGCGGGCTCGGGTTCGCCAGCGCCCTGATCCAGTTCGCCATGAACTGGGCGCAGCGCACCGTCTCGCCGACGCGCGCCACGCTGATCTACGCGGGTGAACCGGTCTGGGCAGGCATCTTCGGCCGCATCGCCGGCGAGCGTCTCGGCCCGCTCGCCATCCTCGGCGGGGCGCTGATCGTCGCCGGCGTGCTCGTCAGCGAACTGCGCCGGAAGGACGGACAGGCGCAGCACCCGTGACGGGCTCGGTGCGGAGGGCGCTTACTTCTGCCTCACCTGCTTGTCGTACACTGCGAGAACGAGCGCCTTTTCCTGGGATGTCAGCCTGAAGTCGCCGGTACCCTCCAGCATCTTCACGACGAAATTGCGCTCTGCCGCCTCACTGCCCGGCATTTCCCGGACGGCGTCCAGAAGGGCGCCCACCAATACGCGATTCGGTCCCTGCCTGAGCCGTGTTTCCAGAAGCGTCAGAAGAGAGCCGTTCTCCGGCGGCCTTTGCTGGCTGACGGCGCGTCCTTGCCCATCGGCGCCCGAAACGCCTTCTTGCCTGCCGTTCAGGCCTGCGGGTGCGGCCGAATCGTATCCGAGCGGGGGCCTGAGCAGATCAGACGGAACGCTGCCGAACATCGTATTCCTCACCATGGCTGACGAATGGGCGGGCGCTGTCAAGCTGACAGCAGAACATAAATACAAAATATCACGCCAATCCAACCACAATAGACGGAATATTGCAATAACTCATCCTGGAATGATTGCCCGATGGATATAGTAATGTTCAGGTATATATGGTGTACCAATTTGCGGACAATATCCCGGATATGAAGCATGTCCGGGATATTGGCAAAAGTAGTTTTCAACTATACCAGTCCATCATCCGTATCGCGCCGTGCTCACCAGCCTGTCGACAAGGTCCGCGAAGCTGATGCCGATATGGGCCGCCTGTTCCGGCGCCAGGCTGAGCGGCGTCATGCCGGGCTGGGTGTTGGTTTCGAGGATGTACAGCCCGCCGTCCGCGCCCGCCTCGGGGCGGTCGTCGTAGCGGAAATCCGACCGGCTCAGGCTGCGGCAGCCCAGCACCTCGTGGGCGATCTCGGCCCAGCGCAGCGCCTGTTCGGTGATCTCGGCGGGAACCGGCGCCGGCACGAGATGCTGCGTGCGCCCTTCCGTGTACTTGTTGGTGTAGTCGTAGAAGCCTTCGGCGGTGCGCAGCTCTGTCACGGCGAGCGCCTTGCCGTCGAGAACGGCCACCGTCAGCTCGCGTCCCGCGATGAAGCGCTCGATCAGCACGTGGTCGCCGTAGGCCCAGTCCTCGTCAGAGGCGATCAGGTTGTCGCCCGCGGCCACGATGCGCACGCCCTTGGACGAGCCTTCGGCCACCGGCTTGATGACGTAGGGCGGCGGCAGCGGATGGCCGTTGCGAAAATCGTCGCGCGTGCACAGCCTGCCCGTCGCGCAGCGCAGGCCGGCGCGGGCGAAGATGTCGCGCGCCAGCGCCTTGTTCATGGCGACCGCCGACGCGAGCAGGCCCGAATGGGTGTAGGGCACGCGCAGCAGATCGAGCAGGCCCTGCACCGAGCCGTCCTCGCCGAGCTTGCCGTGGAGCGCGTTGAACACCACGTCCCGCGCCGGATCGAGCGTGGCGACGAGTTCCTTCACGCCATCGGCCGGATCGACGAGAATCACGTCGTGGCCCTTGCTCTTGAGCGCCTCGGCACAGGCCCGGCCGCTGACCAGCGACACCTCCCGCTCGGCCGAGAAGCCGCCATAAAGAACCACCACCCGCGTCGCCGCCATCGTCCCTCTCCCTGTCAATGCCGACCCCCAACGCACCATTTATAGGCCGGCAAAGATGAACGTTCTCCCAAAAACCGGCGAATCCATGAACGCCACGGGCATATCGGCCGCGCCATGGTCGCCCTGAACAGCTTCATAGACGACAAGAATTTGACGAAAGCATCCGGAAAATAAATTTCGTCAGATATAAGAATGTACTGATTTGCTCGATTGAGATTGAACGATCTCTTGTTATTCTGTCTCGCGGCTGCGCGCATGGCAGGATGGCCGCATCCGGTATTCGAACGACGGAGTGATGACCATGGGTTTGCTGAGCTTCATCAAGGGCGCGGGCGAGAAGCTGTTCGGCGCCAGCGAGGCGCAGGCGGCAACCGCCGACGATCTCAAGAAGGAAGTGGAGAAGCACGGCCTCAACACCGAGGGCCTCGACATCCAGGTCGACGGTGACAAGGTCACGGTGAAGGGCAACGCGACCACCACCGAAGAGGCGGAGAAGATCGCGCTCGCGGTCGGCAACACGATCGGCGTCGCGTCGGTGGAGACCGATATCGCGGTGGAGAACCCCACGGAAGACGCGAAGTTCTATACCGTGGAAAAGGGCGACACGCTGTGGAAGATCGCCGAGGAGCAGTACGGCGCGGGCAAGGGCGCGAAGTACACGGTGATCTTCGAGGCCAACAAGCCGCTGCTGAGCCATCCCGACAAGATCTATCCGGGCCAGGTGCTGCGCATTCCGCCGCTTGCGTAAGCGCGGGGAGCATGGTGAGATCCGGCATGAGCCCGTCAGCCGCCGCACCCGCCGCGAAGCCCGCCCCGCGCATCGTCATCACCTATTGCACGCAGTGCCAGTGGCTGCTGCGTGCGGCGTGGATGGCGCAGGAGCTGCTGTCGACCTTCGCGACGGATCTGGCCGAGGTATCCCTTGTGCCCGGCACGGGCGGCATCTTCCGCATCGACTACGACGGCGAGGCGATCTGGGAGCGCAAGCGCGACGGCGGCTTTCCGGACGCGAAGACGCTCAAGCAGCGCGTGCGCGACAGGCTCGACCCCGCCCGCAGTCTCGGCCACATCGACGCTCACGGGCGCCCGGACTGACACCTTCATCACAGCGTCACGCCCGCGCGTGGTCCGTCCGGATCCGCGCCGAAGCAAACCGCCGCAGCGCGTCGTCAGGCCGGGTCCGGCCTGATCATGCCAGAGGCACGCAATCGCACAGTCCGTGCCGGCCCCGATCGGTCGGACGGGCCGTCGTATCATCGCCCAAGCCATGGAGTCAGAAGATGAGTGATCTTGTGTTTATCGCCTTTCCGACCGAGGAGAAGGCCGAAGAGGTTCGCAAGCGTTTGCTGGAGTTGCAGCAGGAATATCTGATCGAGCTCGGCGATGCCGTGATCGCGGTCAAGGAGCCCGACGGCAAGATCCGCCTCAACCAGCTCCTCAACCTCACCGCCACCGGTGCGCTGTCGGGGGCGCTGTGGGGCGCGCTGATCGGCTTCATCTTCCTCAACCCGCTGCTCGGTTCGGCGGTGGGCGCCGGCGCCGGCGCGCTGAGCGGCAAGCTCACCGATGTCGGCATCAACGACAACTTCATGAAGGAAGCGGCCGAGGCGCTCCAGCCGGGAACGGCGGGCCTGTTCCTGCTCATCCGCAAGTACACCGCCGACAAGATCCTGAAGGAGTTCGAGGGCGTCGGCGGCACGATCGTCCAGACCTCGTTCGACGAGACCAAGGAGGAAGCGCTGCGCCAGGCGCTCGCCGGACATGCGGCGATCGAGGCGCGGCCGGCGGCGGATGAGACCGGCACCACGCAGCCCGCCCCCGGCGGCATGGTGAGCTGAGGAGACGCAATCGCGCGTCGTCCTGCGTGTCAGTCCGGGCTGGCATCCTGCCCGGACAAGTCCTTGTATCTGCCGGCCCCCGGCACTTCGTGGTTGTTTTCCACGCGGTCGCGATAGAGCGCCGCGCGCACCAGGAGCATCAGGCCGACCGGGGTGGTGATCGTCAGGAAGACCGCGATCAGGATCTCGTGCACCGACGGCCGGCCGCGCAGCACGGAAAAGCAGAGCATCGACGCGGCCAGGATGAAGCCCGTGCCGAGCGTCGCGCCCAGCGTGGGGGCGTGCACCCGCTCGTAGAAGGACTTGAGCCGGATGAGGCCGATCGACCCCGTCAGCGTCAGGGCCGAGCCCAGGAAGACGAAGAGCGCGGTCAGATAGGCCGCCCAGGCCGGCAGGTCCTTGAGGGCGAGGTTGATGTCGATCACTCGATCACCTCGCCGCGCATGAGGAATTTCGACAGCGCCGCGGTGCCGACGAAGCCCAGCAGGCCGATGATCAGCGCCACCTCGAAATAGATCGTGCTGGCGATGCGGATGCCGTAGGTCAGCAGCAGCAGCATGGCGTTGACGTAGAACGTGTCGAGCCCGAGCACCCGGTCCTGGGCACGCGGGCCGAAGATGAGGCGGTAGGCGGCGCAGGCCATCGCCAGCCCGAGAAAGAGCTGGGCGATGAACAGCGACCAGTCGAGCACCAGAAACGGCAGATCGAACGCGCCGGCAGGGGGGAGTGCAGGGAAATTCATTCAAAAATCTCCATCAGCCGCCGCTCGTAGCGATTCTTGATGGTGTCGATCCAGAACTGCTCCTCCTGAAGGTCGAGGACATGGATCAGCAGGACGCCCGACGAGGAGGAAAAGTTCGTCCATATGGTGCCCGGCGTCGACGTGAGGACGATGGCGAGCACGGCGAGCCCGTAGGGGTTGCGCATGTCGAGGCGCACCGCCATGAAGCCCGGCGCGCCGCGCCGGCTCTTCGGCCGCAGGATGATCTTCCCCACCGCGATGTTGGAATTCACGATGTCGATGAAGACGATGCACGCGAGCTTGATGATGGTCCACGGCCGACGGATGCGGGTGCTCTCCTGCCCGAGCGCGGTCATCATCCAGCCGCCGCCGAGCGCCAGCACGGCGGCGAAAGTCAGCGTCGCCGGCGCGACGGACTGGTTCAGCAGCAGCCACATCACGACGATCGACAGCGACAGCAGCGGATAGGGCAGCACCCGTCTCATGGCGGCGTTCCTCCCGGCGGTGTTCCTCCCGGCGGCGTGCCTCCCGGCGCGCTCCCGCCGGCGCCGGGGGAGAGCACGCTGTCGATATAGGCGGAGGGCGCGTGCAGCGACATGGCGGTATCCTCCATGAAATCGAACACCGGCCCGGCGCGCACCGTGAGAGCCACGCACAGCAGCAGCAGGAAGGCCACCGCCGCGATCTCGACCCCGCGCACGCCTGGCACGACGGTTTCCAGCGGCGACCAGAACGTCTGGATGCCGATACGCGTCATCGCCAGCATGGCCGAGAGGCCGGAGAGGATCAACAGCGCAATGAGCACCCAGGTGACGATGTATTGCGGGCCGCCGGTGCCGATGCCGGCCGGGTCCATGATCGCCGACATCAGCGCAAACTTGGCCAGGAAGCCCGACAGCGGCGGCAGGCCCGCGAGCAGCAGCCCGCAGGCGATGAAGCTGCCGCCCAGGAACGCCAGAATGGCGGGGATGCGCTCGCCGACCTCGACCTCCTCGGTCACGTCGTCCTCGTCCGTGTAGCCGAAGGCCTCCATGGTCACGGCGAGCACGTCCGCGCCGGGATCGCGGCCGCGCTCCACGAGCTCGATCAGCAGGAAGAAGCCGGCGATGGCGAGCGTCGAGTTGACGAGGTAGAACAGCGCGCCGCTGGTCGCCGCCGCGTTGCCGACGCCGATCGCCGCGAGCAGGGTGCCCGAGGACACCAGCACGCTGTAGCCGGCAAGCCGCGACATGGTCTGCGTGGCGAGTACGCCGATGAGGCCAAAGGCGATCGTCGCCATGCCGCCGTAGAGCAGCACCTGCGTGCCGAAATAGGCGGAATCGCCCGCGCCCGCGCCGAACAGCAGCAGCGACAGCCGCAGGATGACGTAGACGCCCACCTTGGTCATCACCGAAAAGACGGCAGCGGCCGGCGCGCTCGCCGCCGCATAGGCGGTCGGCAGCCAGAAGCTGAGCGGCCACATGCCCGCCTTCACCAGAAAGGCGATGCCCAGGATCGCCGCCCCGGCCTCGAGGAACATCCGGTCATGCTGGCCGAGATCGGGGATGCGCGTGGCGAGATCCGCCATGTTGAGCGTGCCCGACACGCCGTAGATCAGGCTGACCCCGATCAGGAACAGCGACGATGCGGCCAGGTTGACGACGATGTACTGCAGCCCGGCCCGGACGCGCACGACGCCCATGCCATAGAGCACCAGCCCGTAGGAGGCGGCGAGCAGCACCTCGAAGAACACGAACAGGTTGAACAGGTCGCCGGTGAGGAACGCCCCGTTGAGCCCCATCAGCAGGAACAGGAACAACGTATGGAAATGCGGGCCCGCCCGGTGCCAGCGCGCCAGCGAGAACACCAGCGCCGCAAGCCCGAGGATGCTCGTCAGCAGCACCATCATGGCCGACAGCCGGTCGAGCACCAGCACGATGCCGAACGGCGCCGGCCAGTCGCCGAGCGCGTAGGAGGCCGTTTGCGCCAGCGCCGTCATGCCGTCCGCGCGGCGCAGCAGCAGCACCGAAATGACGAGCAGCGCCGCGCTCACCGCCACCGCCAGCGCCGCCTTGACCGGCCGCCGGCGGTCGTCGATGAGCAGCAGCAGCGCGCCGGTCACCAGCGGCAGCACGATGGGCGCGATGATGAGGTGGTCGGCGGGCGATGCTGCCATCAGAGGTCGCTCTCCCGCCCGTCGACGTGATCGGTGCCGGTGAGGCCGCGCGAGGCGAGCAGCACCACGAGAAAAAGGGCCGTCATGGCGAAGCCGATGACGATCGCCGTCAGCACCAGCGCCTGGGGCAGCGGGTCGGTCAGCGTGGCGAGGTCGCCCGACGCGCCGGATTCGAGAATGGGCGGCGCGTTGGCGCGCAGCCGGCCCATGCCGAAGATGAACAGGTTCGTGGCATAGGACAGCAGCGACAGGCCGATGATGACCTGGAACGTGCGCGGACGCAGCAGCAGCCACAGACCCGAGCCCGTCAGCACGCCGATGGCGACTGCGACGATGATTTCCATCACTGGCCTCCCGTGGTGGTGGTCGCCGCGCCCGATCCCTTCCGCGAGGACGCGTATCGTGTGGGCTTGGGCGTGCGGATCGACTGGTGGGCAATGGCGACCAGCATCAGGACGGTCGCGCCCACGACCAGCGAATAGACGCCCAGATCGAACAGCAGCGCGCTCGCCATCGGTATCTTGCCGAGCACCGGCAGCTCGACGTACTGGAAATGCGACGTCAGGAACGGATGGCCGAACAGCCACGAGCCGAGCCCGGTGAAAGCCGCCGTCAGCAGCCCGATGCCGATCCAGCGCACCGGCAGGATGCGCAGCCGGTCCTCGACCCAGCGCGTGCCGCTCGCCATGTATTGCAGGATGAACGATATCGACATCGCCACGCCCGCCGCGAAGCCGCCGCCCGGCAGGTCGTGGCCGCGCATGAAGAGATACACCGCGAAGACGCCGACGACGGGGAAGAACCACAGCATGATGAGCCGCGGAACCTCCAGATACTCCGCCACCGTCTGGCCGATGTTGCGGTCCGGGTGGGCGTCGTCGTAGGCGATCTGCAGCCGTTGCTGCTCGGGCAGCGCCATGCTCTCCGGCGCCGGGCGGAAGCGGCGCAGCAGCGCGAACACCGTCAGCGCCACGATGGCGAGCACGGTGATCTCGCCCAGCGTGTCGAAGCCGCGGAAGTCGACCAGGATCACGTTGACGACGTTGGTGCCGCCGCCCTCGGTATAGGCGCGCTCCAGGAAGAAGCTGGCGATGGTGTCCGGCAGCGGCCGCGTCATGACGGCGTAGGACAGCATGGCGATGCCGAGGCCGGCCCCGACCGCCATCACGAGATCCCACCCCCGGCGCACCCGCACGTTGAACGGCACGGCCGCCGCCGTGTCCACCTCCTCGAAGCGCTTGGGCATCCAGCGCAGCCCGAGCAGCAGCAGCACCGTGGTGACGATCTCGACCAGCAGCTGCGTCAGCGCCAGATCGGGCGCCGACAGCCACACGAACGTGATGCAGGTGGACAGCCCCGCCCCGCCCATCAAGACCAGCGCCGCGAGGCGGTGATACTTGGCCTGATAGGCGGCGCTCACGGCGCACGTGATGCCCACGAGCCACATCAGCGCGAAAGCGGGGTCGAAGCCGTACCAGTCGATCCGCTCCAGCGACAGCCGCCGCGGGCCGAAGCCCTCGACGTAGAGGGGAAACACCGCCGCCACCAGCGCCAGGGCGACGAGGAGCCGCAATTGCGGCTGCAGCCGCCGGGTGCCGAGCAGCACTTCGAGCTGCCGCGCCCACTTCCACGACACCGTCACCATGATGCGCTCGAAGATGCGCTGTCCCTTGAGCCGGCGCAGCAGCGGCGGGCCTTCCTCGCCCAGCGCCAGATAGCCGCGTAGCAGCAGATAGACCAGCACCCCGCCCAGCATCGCCACGATGCTCATCAGCAGCGGATAGTTCAGGCCGTGCCAGACCGCGAGACTGTAATAGGGCATCTCGTCGCCGAGGATGGAGGAGACGGCGATGTGGAGGAACGGGCCGATGGTGAGCGCCGGGATGACGCCGACCAGAAGGCACAGCAGCACCAGGAACTCCACCGGAAAACGCATCCAGTGCGGCGGTTCGTGCGGCGTGCGCGGCAGGCCCACGGGCGCCGGCCCGAAGAACACGCCCAGGATGAAGCGCAGCGAATAGGCAACCGAGAACATGCTCGCCACCGTGGCGAGGAACGGCAGCGCCCCGTCGAACAGGGAATCGACGTGCTCGACGATGGTCTCGGCGAAGAACATCTCCTTCGACAGGAAGCCGTTGAGCAGCGGCACGCCGGCCATGGCCGCGCTCGCCACCATGGCGAGCGTCGCGGTGATCGGCATGTAGCGGATGAGGCCGCTCAGACGGCGGATGTCGCGGCTACCGGTCTCGTGGTCGATGATGCCGGCCGCCATGAACAGCGAGCACTTGAACGTGGCGTGATTGAGCAGGTGGAACACCGCCGCCACGACGCCGAGCGGGCTGCCGAGCCCGAGCAGAAGCGTGATGAGGCCGAGATGGCTGATGGTCGAATAGGCCAGAAGGCCCTTCAGGTCCTGCTGGAAGATGGCGATGTAGGCGCCGAGCAGGAGGGTCGAGACGCCCGCCCCGCCGACGATCCAGAACCACGGCTCCGTGCCCCCCATGGCCGGCCAGAGTCGCGCGAGCAGGAACACGCCGACCTTCACCATGGTGGCCGAATGCAGATAGGCGGAGACCGGCGTCGGCGCGGCCATGGCGTGCGGCAGCCAGAAATGGAACGGGAACTGCGCGCTCTTCGTCAGCGCGCCGATCAGGATCAGCACCAGCGCGGGGCGGTAGAGAGGATGCGCGCGGATGACGTCGCCGGCGCCCAGCACCTGGTCGAGGTCGTAGCTGCCGACGATGTGACCGAGAACGAGAACGCCCGCCAGCAGGCAGAGCCCGCCGATGCCGGTGACGGTGAGCGCCATGCGCGCGCCCTCGCGCGCGCCAGGGTTGTGGCTCCAGTAGCCGATGAGAAGAAACGAGAACAGGCTGGTCAGTTCCCAGAAGAACACCATCTGCACGAGGTTGCCGGACAGCACGACGCCCAGCATGGACCCCATGAACGCAAGAAAGAATGAAAAGAATCGCGGAACGGGATCTTCCGGCGACATGTAATAACGGGCATAGACGACCACCAGGAAGCCGATGAGCGCCACGAGGCCCGCCATGATCCAGGCGAAACCGTCAAGACGGACGATGAAATTCAGGCCGATACTGGGAAGCCACTCGATGGTGGCGTTCACCACGATTCCCTGATCCATGACCGAGTAGAACGTGGTGACGATGAGCGTGCAGGTAAGCGCCACGGCGCCGGTGATGATGCCGGCCGTATCCCGCGCGTCCCGCGGCAGCGACGCGACGACACCGCTTCCCAGGAAGGGAAGGGCGATCAACAAAAAAAGTCGCGCGTCGTCCCACATCGGTTCTTGGCGGCATCGTATGGAGTTTTGGGGAGGTCAGAGTGTCTATCCGAGGCGGAAAGTCACCCTTCACGGTTCGTTTCGGATAACAGACGCGGGGGCTGGCGCGCAAGCGGGATATCGCACAACCTGCGTGTTGAATTGATATTCGTGATGTCGCCTCCTCGAGCCGTAAGCGGCTTCCCCCTGGATCGTTCACTGGATCGTTCACCTGGGGGACCGTGCTCCCCCGGTGCTCTCCCAGGTTGTCTCCCACACGATTGTTTCGAACATTTAACGGATATATTGATAACCTGTTTCCGCGGGCGACATTTTTGGCGATAGCGACAAAAATATCATGGATCGGAGCGGCTCCTCGCGAACACGCCATCGCCATCGATCCTTCCGATCGCGCGGCCTTTCCCGAATGCGGTATCCGCTTTCCGGGATGAGGTCATAGCTGCCGATCCCGGAACAAATATGGCCGAAATGCAAAAGGGGCCGTGAAACGGCCCCTTCGCATGCATGTCGCCGGCAATCCCGGGCGGCGCGTCCGTCCGCGCTCAGGGAGCGGGCGCCAGGGCGCGGGCGATCTCGCCCGCGTTCCATTCGATCATCCCGATATAGGTCGATGCCGGCTGCCCCGGCTTCGCCAGCGCGTCCGAATAGAGCTTGCCGCCGGTCTTCGCGCCGGTCTCGCTCGCGATCTGCTCGATCAGCTTGGAGCTGGAGATGTTCTCGACGAAGACCGCTGTGATGTCTTCCCGGCGAATCTGGTCGATGATGCGCGCCACGTCGGTTGCCGAGGCCTCGGCCTCGGTGCTGACGCCCTCCGGTGCGATGAACGTCAGGCCGTAGGCATCGCCGAAGTAGCCGAAGGCGTCGTGCGAGGTCACGACCTTGCGCCGGCTCTCGGGAATGGCGGCGAATTGCGCCTTTAGCTTCGCGTCGAGCGCCTCGAGCCGGGCGATATAGTCGGCGGCGCGGTCGCGGTACTGCGACGCATGGTCGGGGTCGAGCTTCTCCAGCGCCGCGGCGACGTTTCGCGCATAGATCACGGCGTTGGCCACGTTCTGCCAGGCATGCGGATCCTCGGAGCCGTGATGATGCCCCGCGTGAGCGTGCGCGTGATCCGCGTGGCCGTGCCCGGCCTCCGCGTGATCATGGCTATGGCTATGGCCATGATCGTGACCTTGATCATGGGCATGATCGTCATCGTCATCCGCCGCGCGCGGCTTCACGCCCTCGGACACGATCACCCGCGGCCCCTTGAAGCCAGAAGCCTCCACGAGGCGGGTCAGCCAGCCCTCGAACGCGAGGCCGTTCTCGAACAGGATCGCGGCCTCGCCGAGTTTCCGCACGTCGGCGGGCGTGGGCTCGTAGACGTGGGCGTCGCCGTCCGGGCCGACGAGCGTCGTGACGTGGACACGCTCGCCGCCGACCTCGCGGACGATATCGCCGATGATGGAGAAAGTCGCCACCGCCTCGACCGGCGCGTCTTGCGCATGCGCGCTCGCCGAAACACCCGCCGCCAGCCAGAAACTCGCAGCCGCAACCAGCAGGGACCGTCTGTCGACCATGGACAAGCTCCTCGAATCATGCGCCGCCCCTATCGGTGCGGGCGGTCCGTTGAAAACGATACGTTATAACGTACTGTATATAGCCGGCGCGCGCGGCGCGCAAGATGGCTTTGGCCGAACAAGGCAGCTTTCGGCAAACTTTGGCTTTCGCCGCTCAGGTCGGTTTCCACGGGATGATGTAGTCGATGTTTTCAAAGGCGCCCCGGTGTACGGAGACGCCGTAGGCGGCGGCGATGTTGGCGTCGGAGAGCGCCTCGCGCCATGGGCCGTCGGCGACGATCGCGCCCTCGCGCAGCAGCAGCAGGCGGTCGCAGAAGCGGCAGGCGAGCGACAGGTCGTGCAGCACCGCGACGACGAGCCGGCCTGCCCGTGCCATCCCGCGCAGCAGCGCCATGGTGAGGAGCTGATGGCGCGGATCGAGCGCGGCGACGGGCTCGTCGGCCAGCAGAACCGGCGCCTCGACGGCGAGCGCCCGGGCAAGCAGTGCGCGCATGCGCTCGCCGCCCGACAGGGTGTCGATGGCGCGCCGGCGCAGGTCGGCGATGCCGGTCGCCTGCATCGCCCGGTCGACCGCCGCTGCATCGGGCGCCTCGCCGCCGCTGGAGCGGCCGCGATGCGGCAGGCGCCCGAGCCGCACCACGGCCTCGACCGACAGCCCCCAGTGCGCCGGGCCGTTCTGCGGCAGGTAGGCGAGGGTGCGGGCGAGCGTCCGGCGATCGATCGCCCCGATGGGCGTGCCGTCGATCAGCAGCGATCCGGAATCGGCGGCGACGAGGCCGGCGAGCGCCTTGAGCAGCGTGGACTTTCCCGCGCCGTTGGGGCCGATGAGCCCGACGAGCTCGCCGCCGTCGAGGGAGAAGCTCAGGCCGTCGAGGATGCGCGTGCGCTGCGCCGCGACCGAAAGCCCGGAAGCGTCGATGCGCATCAGTCGCGCTCCCGCGTTCGGCGGATCAGCACCAGCAGGAAGGGCGCGCCGACGATGGCGGTCACCACGCCGAGGTTGAGCTCGGGTTCCATCGGCAGCAGCCGCAGGCCGATGTCGGCGGCAAGGGTCAGCACGGCGCCGGCGAGCCCGGCGAGCGGCAGCACGCGGCCGGGCTCGCGCTGCGCGAGCCGGCGCACCAGATGCGGCGCGACGAGTCCGACGAAGCCCACCATGCCCACCACCGCCACCGCGCTGCCGACGGCCATCGCCGTGCCGGCGATGAGGCGCACGCGCACGAGCGCCAGGTCGAAGCCGAGGCTCTGGGCCACGTCCTCGCCGAGGCTGAGCGCGTCGAGCGCCGGGGCCGAGGCGATGAGCAGCAGCCAGCCGGCCAGCATCGGCACGATCACAAGACCGACGTCGGCGAGGCTGTGGTCGGCGAGCGAGCCCATCATCCAGAACACGATCTCCAGCGCCGCGTAGGGGTTGGGCGACAGGTTGAGCGCCAGCGCTGTCAGCGCCCCCGCAAGGCTGTTGACCGCGACGCCCGCCAGCACCAGCGTCAGCACGCCCGCGCCGCGTCCCGCCATGACGTGGAGAACGATGCTCGCCACGAGCGCGCCAGCCATTCCCCCGAGCGGCAGCGCGAGCGAAACGGCGCCGGCGAGCCCGCTGTAGAAGACGATCACTGCGCCGAGCGCTGCGGCACCCGACACGCCCATCACGCCCGGCTCCGCCAGCGGATTGCGCAGCAGGCCCTGCATGGCCGCCCCGGCGATGCCGAGCGAGAAGCCCGTCAGCAGGCCGAGAAGGGCGCGCGGCAGCCGCAGCTCCACGAGGATCAGCGCGGCGATCGTGTTGTCGCCGGCGACAAGGTCGCGCAAGGCCGCAGCGACATCGAGCGTGGTGTCGCCGAGGGCCGTGGACAGCACCGTGAGCGCGCCGGCCGCAAGGGCGAGTGCCGCCACGAGCGCGGGCGCGGCGGGGAAGGGGAGGGCGCGGGCGCCGGTCATGCGCCGCCGCTCCGCAGCGCGCGGCGCAGGTGGGCGACGGCCTCCACGAGGTCCGGGCCGCCGCACACCCACAGCCGCGAGGGCATCGTCACCGCGCGCGTGCCGCTTGCGGCCAGCGCTTCGAGCGCCGGATGGCGCAGCAGGCGGTTGGCGCGGGCGGGCGCGGTGTTCTCCTCGCCGTCGACGATGAGCACGTCGGGCCGCAGGGCGAGCATGGCTTCGAGCGACAGCCGCCCGTGGCCGGCGATGCCGGCCCGCGCGGCGGCGTTCGTCAGGCCGGCGGCGCGGATGACCGTATCCGCCAGAGTGTCCGTCCCCGCAACGATGTTGTTGGCCTGAAGGGCAAGGGCCGAGAGCGGCGGCAGCGGCATGACGCGCGCCAGGTTGTCGAGCCGCCGGTCCATTGCCGCGATGGCGGCCTTGCCCCGGTTCGGCCGGCCGACGGCGTCCGCGACCGCGCTCATCTCATTGCGGATGGCCGGGAAATCGTGCGCCACGTCGAGCTGGCGCAGGGGCGCGCCGAGCCGGCGCAGCAGCGAGACCGTTGCCGGCGACGTGAAGGTGCTGGCGAGCACGAGATCGGGCGCGAGCGCCAGCACGTCCTCCGCCCGGCCGCGGGTCGCGGGAAAGCGCGCCGCCTCGCGCGCCCGGTGGAAGTTGCGCGGATCGTGCGACAACGCGGTGAGCGCCGCGATCTGTCGCGGGTCGGCCAGCGCCAGCAGCAGCGCATCGGCGCACAGGTTGATGGACACGATGCGCTGCGGCGGCGGCGTGCGCGCCGGCGCCGGGGCGGCGCAGGCGAGCATGAGGACACAGAGCGCGGCAGTCCGCCACCCCGTCGCCGCCCCCGGTCGCTGCGCTGTCATACCATGCCCGTTCATGTCCCCGCGGGCATCACTGCGGCGAAAACCGCAGGCCCGCATACACCCCGAGCCCCGGTTTGCGAAAACCCGTGGGATTCTCATAGCGTCGGTCGAACAGGTTGTCGACGCGGGCGAAGATCACCGTCTGCTCGTCCGCCTGATAATCGGCCGCCAGATTGACCATGGCATAGCCCGAGGTGCGCAGGCGCGGGATCGAGAAGTCGCGGTTGCCGTCGACGAAGGCGCCGATATAGAGGGCGGTCGCGGACAGCCGCAGCCTGTCGGTCGCCTGCCACAGCGCGGTGAAGCTCGCCTTGTGGCGCGGGCGGCGCAGCAGCTCCTGCCGGGCGATGTCGTCGCGCGCCAGGGTGAAGGTGTAGTCGGCGCGCAGATCGACCGTCTCGGTGAGCGCCACCGCCGCGAAGGCCTCGACGCCGCGCGTCGTCGCCTTGCCGACATTGGTATAGGAGGTGAAGTCGGCGTCGGTGTTGATGAGGTCCTCGATATCGTTGTGGAACCAGGTCGCGCCCACCACCACCCGCTCATCGGCGAAGGGCTGCTCGAAGCCGATGTCGTAGCCGGTACTCTTTTCGGGCTTGAGATCGGGGTTGCCGTAGAAGTTGAAGGCCGGGCGCGAGTCCAAAAAGCGCTGGCTGAGCGTCGGGGCCTTGAAGGCCGTGCCGACGCTCGCCTTGAGGCGGGTTTCCGTGCCGGGCACGGTGAAGGTCGGCGCGATGCGCCACGTGGTGTGGCCGCCGAAGTCGTCGTTGTCGTCGTGGCGGATGTTGGCGGCGAAGGAAAGCCGCTCGGCGACCTTGCCCTGCCATTCGACGAAGCCGGCGTTGTTGCCGCTCGACGCCGTGGTGCTGGTGTCGTCGAACCGCTCGCGCTCGTGCTGGAAGCCGAACACCAGCGTGTGCTCCGGGGTGACGGCAACATTCGTGCGCCAGTCGTAGATGGTGCGCTCGCCGAGGAATTCGGACACGAAGCCCGGCCCGAATTCGCTGGCGGGGCCGGTATTGCGGCGGTCCTCGTTCGAATAGCCGACGCCGAAGGTGTTGGTGATGCGCCCGTCCCACAGCGTCCACACGCCCTCGACGCGGGTGACGAAGCGCTGGTTGCGGGTCTCGCTGCGCGCAGCGTCGGGCACGCTCGGCCAGCCGCCGTCGGCGGTGAATTTCAGCCGCGAGTCCGAATAACGGCCGGTGAGGTTCAGGCGGAAGGTGTCGGTCACCGCGAAGCCGAGCCGGGTGGCGAAGGCCCAGTTGTCGTAGAAATCGTCATTGATGCGCTGGCCGGGCGGCACGAGTTCGGAGGGCGTGACGCGCACCGCCTCGGTGCGCAGGTGCGCGGCGGAGAAGAAGTAGTCGAAGCGCTCATCGCCACCCGACACCTGCGCGCTCTGGTTGAAGGTGCCGAACGATCCGCCCTCGACCTGAAGCTCGGCCTTCGGCGGCCCCTTGCCGGCTTTCGTCGTGATGCTGATGACGCCGCCGAGCGCATCCGCGCCGTAGAGGCCGCTCTGCGGGCCGCGCAGCACCTCGATGCGGGCGATGTCGGCTGTCGGCACGTGGGCGAAGTCGAACGCGCCGTTCGGCGTCGCGGGGTCGTTGACCGGCACGCCGTCGATCAGCACCTTGACGTGGTTGGCGTTGGTGCCGCGCAGGAACACCGAGGTCTGCCCGCCCGGTCCGCCGGTCTGCACGACGTTGGTGCCCGGCACCGTGGCGAGCGCGTCCGGCAGGGTGCGCCGCTGCTGGCGGGCGATGTCGGCGGCGGTGATCACGGTCACCGACGACCCCACCTGCCGCACGGGCGTCGGCAGGCTGGTGGCGGTGACGGTGATCTCGTCGAGCACGAGGCCGGGCTCGGCTTGCTGCGCGTTGGCGGCGGCGGACAGCAGGACGGCCGGAACGGCGGCCAGGCGGCCAAGCCGAAAGGCGCGGCGCGCGCGCCGGCGCGCCGGCATGGAGCGGAAGGGGGTAGGCACAGCGGGCAGCCTCTCGGAAACGCCGGCAGGAGCACCGCCGGCGGGTGTGGGCACGTCACCGCGAAAGGGTCTGGCTCGCCCCGCGGACGCGGGAGCGTCAGTCCCCACCGGCAGCCCCCGACCGATGACTCCGCTGTGACCACGGCTGACGGCAGGTCTCCTGGCTCGCGGCTCGACGCTTCTGCCGCCTTCCCGGAGCGCGCTCCAGTGGCATGAGGACGGAAAGCTCGCCGCTTACAGTTGCGGGGACAGCCGCAGCATTGGGCGCGAACCTCGGGGCGCGCGCCTGTACTGCGTTCCCTATTAATCCTTCAAGGAACCGTCATCCGATCGATAGCCCCTGGAATGGGTGCTGTCAAAGCGTCCTGGCGCCCTGGCGAACATTGTCGGGGGTATGTGTCCGATTGGCAGCGGCCATGCAAGCGGCGACTGACGCAAATATAGGCGATCATGTTAAATAACGAACCATCCGGAGCCGCGGCCATCGTCGCGGTGCCGAAATATATGCCGTCACGACAAAATTCGGTCGATGACCGCCGATACGGACGGCGGCGATCGATCGAGGAACGCGGGCGATGCAACGTCCCGTCTTTTCAGGAGGAGCGTCAGGTGTCCATCAAGGTCAGTGAAGCGTTGGCCGAGGCGCATGCGGCCGATGGTCCCCAGGCGGCCGGCGGACCGCCCGCCGAGGCGACCGCCTTCATGGTGATTGCGGCGATCAGCGTCTGCCACATGCTCAACGACATCATGCAGGCGCTGTTCACCTCGATGTATCCGATCTTCAAGGACGAGTTCAGCCTCAACTTCATTCAGATCGGCATCCTGACGCTCGCGTTCCAGTGCACTGCCTCGCTGCTGCAACCGCTCGTGGGCATGTATACCGACAAGCACCCCATGCCCTATTCGCTGCCGGTCGGCATGGCCTTCACCTTCTGCGGCCTGCTGCTGCTCGCGGTGGCGCACGACTACCCGCTGCTCGTGCTCGCGGCATGCCTCATCGGCATCGGCTCGTCGGTGTTCCATCCCGAAGCGTCGCGCGTGGCGCGGCTGGCGGCGGGTGCGCGCCCCGGCCTGTCGCAGTCGCTGTTCCAGGTCGGCGGCAATTTCGGCACGGCGGTGGGGCCGCTGCTCGCGGCGTTCATCGTGCTGCCGCGCGGCCAGGGGAGCGTGGGGTGGTTCTCGCTCGTGGCGCTCGTCGCCATGGTGATCCTCTCGCGCGTCAGCATCTGGTACGGCAGCTACCGCAGGGCGCAGGCCGGGCGGCCGAAGCCCGCGCGGCAGCACCATCTGCCGCGCCGCACCGTGGTCGTCGGCATCGTCGTGCTGTGCCTGCTGACGTTCTCCAAGAACGTCTACATGGCGAGCATCTCCAGCTACTACATGTTCTACCTGATCGAGACGTTCGACGTGTCCGTGCGCGACGCGCAGCTCTTCCTGTTCCTGTTCCTCGGCGCGGCCGCGGCGGGGACGGTGATCGGCGGGCCGATCGGCGACCGCTTCGGCCGCAAGCTGGTGCTGTGGGTGTCGGTGCTCGGCGCGCTGCCGTTCTCGCTCCTGCTGCCGTTCGCCGACCTGTTCTGGACGGCCGTGCTGTCGGTGCTCATCGGCGGCATCATCGCGTCGTCGTTTCCGGCGATCGTCATCTTCGCGCAGGAGCTGGTGCCGGGCAAGGTCGGCATGATCTCCGGCCTGTTCTTCGGGCTCGCCTTCGGCATGGGCGGCCTGGGGGCTGCGGTTCTCGGCGCGGTGGCGGACGTCCGCGGGATCGCGTTCGTCTATCAGATCTGCGCCTTCCTGCCGGCCATCGGCCTGCTGGTGGTGTTTTTGCCGGACATCCGACAAAAACGTCTGCGCATCGTCGGTGGTGTCGGATCTGCGGCCGAAAAATGACGCGCCGTCGAAATTAATGACGGCGACGCATGACGTTAACCATGGAAGCGGCACTTGAGTTAATCCCGGCTTAACCGGGCGATCGGTAATGTAGGGCGAATCATGCGGCGGCGTGGTTTCGCGCCTTGCCTTCTCCGACCGACAACGAGCCGATCTGCCCCAAACATGCGAACGATTCGACGGAATTCGTCCCACGCCGATGACATCCCGGATGCGCTGCGCCGATTCGTCTTGCAACGGGCGGTCGAACTGACGGGCTTCCTGCTGCTGGCGCTGGTGATAGCCGCGGTGCTGGCGCTGATGACGTGGTCGGTGTCCGACCCCAGCCTCACCCACGCGACCGAGGGCCGCGTCGCCAATCTGCTCGGCACGCCGGGAGCCGTTTTCGCCGATCTGACGATGCAGATCTTCGGCCTCGGATCGGTGGCGCTGCTGCTGCCCTGCGCGGTGTGGGCGATCCGGCTCATCGGCCGGCGTCCGCTGCCGCGCCTCGTGCTGCGGCTCGGGCTGTGGCTCGTCGGCACGGGTGCGGCGGCGGCGGTGGCGAGCGCGCTGCCGGGCACCGAGCGCTGGCCGCTGCCGTCGGGTCTCGGCGGCGTCGTCGGCGATGCGCTGCTGTTCGGCGGCAGGGGACTGATCGGCGAGGGCGGCATCGGCGGCCTGATCGTCGGTCTGTGCTATGCGGGGACCGCCATTCTGGCGCTTTCCGCCGCGTCGGGCTTCGGCCTGTCGGCGCCGCCCGCCCATGCCGGGGAGGACGACGAGGACGATCTGCCTTTCTCCGGCTCCGAGGATCACGACGAGCCCGGCTGGGGCATCGTTTCGCTCGGCGCGGTGGTGCATGGGCTCATGATGCTCAAGGCCTCGATCGCGCGCCGCTTCCGCAGGCCGGAAACGGACTATGCCGCCGCGTCGCCGCGCGTCGCCCGCGAGCCCGCCTTCGGCGACGGCTTGACCGATCACCTGGCCGCTCCCTTGGCCGCTCCCTTGGCCGCTCATCCGGCCGCTCACCCTTCCGGCCGTGTGAGCGCGCCGCCGCGTGCGCCGATGCCCGCCCCGCAGCCGGCGGACATTCCGCCGGAGGTGGCGGCGTTCGCGCCCGCGCGCGAGCGTCCCGTGCAGATCCATCTGCCGCGCGAGCCGCTGGTGCAGCCGGCGACATCGGCGGCTGTCGCGGCGGACGAGGTGGTGCCGCTCTGGCGCAGGCCGTTCCAGCTGCCGCCCAACGTCCGCTTCACGCGCAGTACCGACCGCGAGCTCGCTGCGCGGCACAGGGGCGCGGGCGACGGCGGCGCGGTGGACGGCGACGGGCCCGATTTCCTGCCCGCTGAGGCGTTCTCCCACGAGCACGGGCAGCCGGCGCACGTCGATGACGATTTTCCCGATGATGACATCGCGTTCGACCAGGACATGCATCAGCTCGCGGACCAGCCGGCGATCGACAGCGACGATGCGGACTGGGCGCACGACGTCCAGTTCTTCACCGCCGGCGAAGCGGACGCCCCGGCTGCCGACGACGGGCGCGATCTTCCCGGCATGTCCGAGGCGGTGGCGCTGCCCGAGGCTGCGCCGGTCCTGCTGCGCCACGCCCGCCGGCCGCCTGCGCTCGCGCCGTCCAATGACGACGATCCGCGTCTGCCCCGCCCCGCCCCGGCTGCGCCCGCCCGGCCGGCTGCGCCTGCCCCCGTGCCCGCCACGACGACCACGCGGCGCGTGCCGCAGGCCGCCCCCCGGACGCCGTCGCGCTATGAAATGCCGCCGCTCGCGGTGCTGGCGCTGCCGAGCGGCCCGCGCGACACGATCTCCGAAGACGCGCTCGAACAGAACGCCGCCCTGCTGGAGAGCACGCTGGAGGATTTCGGCGTGCGCGGCGACATCATCCACGTGCGCCCCGGCCCGGTGGTGACGCTCTACGAACTCGAACCCGCTCCCGGCACGAAGTCGTCGCGGGTGATCTCGCTCGCCGACGACATCGCCCGCTCGATGAGCGCCGTGTCGGCGCGCGTCGCCGTGGTGCCCGGCCGCAACGCCATCGGCATCGAGCTGCCGAACGCCAAGCGCGAGACGGTCTATCTGCGCGAATTGCTCGCGTCGGAGGAATTCCAGCGCTCCAAGTTCAAGCTGGCGCTGTGCCTCGGCAAGACGATCGGCGGCGAACCGGTGATCGCGGATCTCGCGCGCATGCCGCATCTGCTGGTGGCGGGCACGACGGGTTCGGGCAAGTCGGTTGCCATCAACACCATGATCATGTCGCTGCTCTACCGGCTGAAGCCGGAGGAATGCCGGCTGATCATGGTCGACCCCAAGATGCTCGAACTGTCGATCTACGACGGCATCCCGCACCTGCTGTCGCCCGTCGTCACCGATCCCAAGAAGGCGGTCGTGGCGCTGAAATGGGCCGTGCGCGAGATGGAGGAGCGCTACAAGAAGATGTCGAAGCTGTCGGTGCGCAACATCGACGGCTTCAACGCCCGCGTGCGCGACGCCAAGGCCAGGGGCGAGGTCATCACCCGCACCGTGCAGACCGGCTTCGACCGCGACACCGGCGAAGCGATCTACGAGGACGAGGTCATGGACCTCGATCCGCTGCCCTACATCGTCATCGTTGTCGACGAGATGGCCGACCTGATGATGGTCGCCGGCAAGGAGATCGAGGGCACCATCCAGCGCCTCGCCCAGATGGCGCGCGCGGCCGGCATCCACGTCATCCTGGCGACGCAGCGCCCCTCGGTGGACGTCATCACCGGCACCATCAAGGCGAACTTCCCCACCCGCATCTCGTTCCAGGTCACGTCGAAGATCGACAGCCGCACCATTCTCGGCGAGCAGGGGGCGGAGCAGCTGCTCGGCCAGGGCGACATGCTCTACATGGCCGGCGGCGGCCGCCTGACGCGCGTGCACGGCCCCTTCGTGTCCGACGACGAGGTGGAGAAGATCGTCGCCCATCTCAAGACGCAGGGCCGCCCGCAATACCTCGAAGCCGTCACGGCGGACGAGGACGCCATGCCCGAGGGCGACGGCGGCGCGGTGTTCGACAACACCGCACAGGGGGCCGCCGGCGGCAACGACCTCTACGAGCAGGCCATCGCCATCGTGCTGCGCGACAAGAAGGCCTCCACCTCCTACATCCAGCGCCGGCTCCAGATCGGTTACAACCGCGCCGCCTCCATCATGGAGCGCATGGAGCTCGAGGGCATCGTGGGACCGGCGAATCACGCCGGCAAGCGCGAGATCCTGGTCGGCGGGGAGGACCACGCGGAGCATGGATGACCGGGGCGCTTCGCGCCTTTGGACCGAGACGGGCACGCGCTTGTGAGGTGAGATAGTCCTTGCAATCGCCGACCTGCTTTCGCCATATCAGCCATGTTGGATGACGTCAGCCGCAATGGTTTGGCAGACGGGAGCGGGTGACGGCGATGAAGCGTGTCAGGCGGGGGAGTGGGATGATGCGGACGCTCGTTGTCGCGTCCGTGGCGGTGCTGTCGATGTCGTCCGGCCACATCTCGCCCGCCCATGCGCAGGATCCGCTGACCCGTTTCCTCGACGGTATCTTCGGCCAGCAATCCGGTCCCCGGCAGTCGCCCTCCCGGCAGCCTGCACCCGTGCAGCCCGCTCCCGCCGAGGCTCCGCCGCCACCCCCCGCGCGCGGCGCGGCGCCCCAGCGCGGCGCGCCTGCCCCGCTTCCGGTGGGCCAGCCCGCGCCTCAGGCGCAGCCCGCCCAGCCGGTGCAGGCGAGAGTCCATCCGCTGCCGCCGCCCCGCCCGCCGGGGATCGGCGGGGCTGCCGTCGCGCAGGTTGCCGCTGTTCCCGCCACAGCCCCGGCCGCCGAGCCCGTGCAGGTGGCGCAGCCGGCGCGCGCACCGCAGCCGGCCGCGATGCCGCGCAACGCCAGCGAGGCGGTCGCGCGGGTGAACGCCTATCTCAACGGCATCAACACGCTGACCGCCCGTTTCGTGCAGACGGGGGCCGATCGTCAGAAGGTCGGCGGCACGCTCTATGTCCAGCGTCCCGGGCGGCTGCGCTTCGCCTACGATCCGCCGAGCACGCTGGAGATCGTCGCCGACGGGCGGTCGGTGGCGGTGCGTGATTCGCGGCTGCGCACCAACGATGTCTATTCGATCGGCCAGACGCCGCTCAAGTTCCTGCTGCGGGACAACGTCGACCTGGCCCGTGACGTGCGCGTGCGCAACGTGGACATCGATCCCGGCGGCCTGATTGCCCTCAGCCTGGAGGACAGCGCGACGCTGGGCGGCACGTCGCGGGTGACGCTGCATTTCGACGCGCGCGCCAACGTGCTGCGCGGCTGGGCGATCGTCGATCCCCAGGGGTACGAAACGACCATCGCGCTGTCCGGCGTCGAGGTCGCCCGGCGGTGATCGCCGGGTGGCGTGGCGGGGGCCGGCGGCCGGTCGATGGCGAATGCGGGTTGTGTCGGCCGTGAAGCCGATGCAAGCTCGCCTCACCCGTCCCTTTCGCTCCTCCGAACCCCGCAGGGCCAGCCGTGCCGTTCACTCTCACAACCTGGAACATCAACTCCGTCCGCCTGCGCCTCGATCAGGTGATCCGGTTTCTGGCCGAGAACGAGCCGGATGTCCTGTGCCTGCAGGAAACCAAGTGTCCCAACGACCAGTTTCCCTCCGCCGCGTTCAAGGCGCTCGGCTACCAGTACGTGGCGCTCAACGGCCAGAAGGGGTATCACGGCGTCGCCACCATCTCGCGCATTCCCTTCCATGAGACGCAGGCGCTGCGCTTTTGCGACAAGGACGATTCGCGCCACATCACGGTCGAACTCGCCGGCACCGGTGCATCGAGCGGCCCCAAGGGCGTGCTCATCCACAATTTCTATGTTCCCGCTGGCGGCGACATTCCCGACCCGGCGCTCAATCCGCGTTTCGCGCACAAGCTGGCGTTCCTCGACGAACTCATGGCGTGGAACGAGGCCTTGCGCCCGGCCGGGCGTGCGAGCCTTCTCGTCGGCGATCTCAATATCGCCCCCTACGAGACGGACGTCTGGAACCACAAGGCGCTGCTCGGCGTCGTCAGCCACACGCCGGTTGAGACCGAGCGCCTCGAAGCCTTCCGCCGCGCCACCGGCTATGTCGACGCGGTGCGCACGCTCAGGCCCGAGCCCGAGAAGGTCTTCACGTGGTGGAGCTACCGTTCGCCCGACTGGGCGGCGGCGGACAAGGGGCGGCGGCTCGATCACGTATGGCTCGCGCCCGACATCGCCCCGGCGCTGGAGAGCGCCGCCGTCTCGCGCGATGCGCGCGGCTGGGAACGCCCTTCGGACCACGCACCCGTGACGGTACGCCTCGGCCTGTGACGGTGCGCACGCGGCAAGGGGATAAGTCCCTATATCTGCGCCAATAATGGCGTTGTGCGCCGCTTTTGGTAAGGAAGGATCAACCTGTATCCGCAAAGATAGACCCGGAAACAGCCCCCGGCCGGAGAGCCGGCGGGGTCGACGGGAGCACTATCGGCGATGAAACCTCGCAGCGGCATCATTCAGTTGAAGACCTTCCACGTTCAGGAAAAGCGTCGGCGCGTCGCCCAGATCGAGACGATGATCGCGGACTTCCGGCGCATGGCGGAGGACCTCGACAAGGAGATCGTCCACGAAGAAAAGCGCTCGGGCATTTCAGACGTCAGCCATTTCGCCTATCCCACCTACGCCAAGGCGGCCGCGCAACGGCGCGACAACCTGCTGCAATCGGCCGATGATCTGAAGCTGCAGCTCAACGACGCGCTCGCGGATCTCGACGAGGCGCTGTCCGAACTGCGCCGGGCGGAGGCGCTCGACGACCGTGAGTCCGTGCGCGAGCAGCCGGCGCTGCGCCCGGCCGGCGCGCCCGCATGACAGCCCCGGTTCAGCCGGTGCGGTGACGCAGCACGATGAGAGACGCGGCGAGGCTGTCGAAGCGCCCCGCCAGAACGGACAGAATATAGAGCCCGCCCGCCGCCAGGATGATGGCGGAAGAGGCGGGCGCGCTCCAGTGGTATGACGCGAGAAGGCCGGCGACGCTCGCGAGCACGCCGAAGAGGACGGCGATCAGCATCTGCCCCGCCACGTTCTGCGACCAGAAGCGCGCCGCGACCGCAGGCAGCATGATCAGGCCCACCACCATCAGTGTGCCGAGTGCCTGGAAGCCGCCGACGAGGTTGAACACCACGAGCGCGATGAAGCTTACATGGACGATCGATCCGAGCCCCACCGGTCCGAAGCCCCCGACCGCGCGCAGGAAACCGGGATCGAGGCATTCGACGATCAGCGGCCGGTAGATGACCGCGAGCACGATCAGCGTCACGCTGCTGATCGAGACGATGAGCAGCAGCGCCGCGTCGTCGAGCGCCAGCACCGAGCCGAACAGCACGTGCAGCAGATCGACGCTGGAGCCGCGCATCGACACGATGAGCACGCCGAGGCCAAGCGATATCAGGTAGAAGGCGGCGAAGCTCGCGTCTTCCCTGAGCGGCGTGGCGCGCGAGACGAGGCCCGCGAGCACCGCGACCGCCAGACCGGTGGCGACGCCGCCGACCGTCATCGCGACGAGCGACAGCCCGGCGACGAGAAAGCCGATGGCCGCGCCCGGCAGGATGGCGTGCGCCAGCGCATCGCCCATCAGGCTCATGCGCCGCAGCACCAGCAGCACGCCGAGCGGGCAGCCGCCAAGCGACAGCGCCAGACAGCCGGCGAGCGCGCGGCGCATGAAACCGTAGTCGTTGAACGGCGCGATGAGCCAGTCGTACAGCATCACGCCGCCTGATGATCGCAGACCGGCGCGTCGTCGTCGAAGCCCTCGCACATGCGCCGCGCCGAGAGCAGGTTCGCGCCGGTCAGCACCTCGCCCGTGTCGCCCCACGCCACCGGCGAGCGGGCGAGCAGGAGCACCTGCGGGAAGTGCTCGCGCACGAGGTCGATGTCGTGCAGCACGGCGATGACGGTGCGGTTCTCGCCGTGCCAGTGCTTGACCACATCGATGAGATCGGCGGTGGTCTTCATGTCGAGCGCGGTGAAGGGCTCGTCGAGCAGCAGCAGCCGCGCGTCCTGCAGCAGCATGCGCGCGAACAGCGCCCGCTGGAACTGGCCGCCGGAAAGCGTGCTCACGGGCCGGTGCGCGAGGCCCGACAGGCCGACGGTGGCGATGGCCTCCCCGACGCGGTCGAGCTCGTTCCTGCCGATGCGCCCGAACGCGCCGCAGCGCCGCCACAGCCCCATGGCGACGAGGTCGAGCACGGCAATCGGGAACGCGCGGTCGACCTCGCTGATCTGCGGCAGATAGGCGATGTCGCGCCGGTCGATGCCGGAAATGTCGATGCGCCCCGTCGCCGGCCGCAGGGCTCCCATGATCGCCTTGAGCAGCGTCGACTTGCCGGCCCCGTTCGGGCCGACGACGGCCGTCAGCGATCCGGGCGAGAACTCGCCCGACAGATGATGCACGGCCGGGTGGCGGCGATAGGCGACGGTGAGGTTCTCCAGCCGGATGGCGGGCGCGGCGCCGTCCGCGACGCGCGGCGCAGAGCGGGCGCGCGCGCCGTCGTCATGCCCGTGCCGGTGAGGCGCATGGCCGTGGCCGTGCGGGTGGTCGTGCCCGTGTAGGCCGGATACGTAGGCCCGGGATTCGTCCGCCATGATCAGATCCAGCCCATGGCCCAAAGGGCAACGCCCCAGAGAGCCGCCGCCGCCAGAACCGCCGCCGCCAGCCGTTCGATGGCCGCGCGGCGCAGAACGGACACGCCTTCCCTCTCGATCCCGCCAGACAATGGAGCCTCACATACATCGATCCACAATGAATGATGTTATAGTGTAACGAACAGAAATAGCAACCGTCCAGACGGTAACCGCAACTGCGAGCCCCACTTCGAGCCGGGACGCCTTGCCCTTCTTGCATGGAACCCATTCAATGTGCCGCCTATCGCGGAGAGGGGGTATCTGGTAACGTTTCGGATGAAACGGCCGGCGGAAACGTTGCGGCCGCATATAATCATTCAGGGACGATCCCGGTGTTTCTACCCGAACTTCTGACCCTTGCCGGTGTGATGCTGCTGGCCTGCATCAGCCCCGGACCGGACTTCATCGCGGTGACCTCCCATGCACTCAACGGGCGGCGCGCGGGTCTCGGCGCGGCTGTCGGCGTCACCGGTGCTTGCGGCGTGTGGTCCACGCTCGCCGTGTTCGGCCTCGGCGTGGTGCTGGCGCGGATGGCATGGGGCTATGAACTGCTGCGCCTCGTCGGCGCGGCCTATCTCGTCTATCTCGGCGTGCGCATGCTCTACGGCATGCGCAAGGTGGGGAAGGCGGACGAAGGGGCGCAGCAGCCGGCGCCCGCCACACTGACGCGGCCGGGAGCGATCGGCACGATGGCCTTCCTGCCTTCGGTGCGCAGGGGCTTCCTGGTCGGCATGACGAACCCGAAGTCGATGGCCTTTTTCGGCAGTCTGTTCGTCACCATCCTGCCCGTCGGCGCGCCGGCGTGGGTCTATGCCACGACGGTCGCGGTGGTGATCGCGGTCGCGCTCGGCTGGTTCTCGACGCTCGCCGTGATATTTTCGTCGTCTGGCGTGCGCATGGTGTATGCGCGGCTGCGCCGGCCGTTCGATGCCGTGATGGGGGCGGCGTTGATCGGTCTCGGCGTCAAGCTCGCGGTCAGTCGCTGACGCCTTCCGGGCCGGGAGGCGTTGCTTTCACGACAGGTCTGTAACCCTCTCATGGAGGGCGCGGCGCGCGCCTTCCCTTTCAGGATCGTGCCCCATCATGACAACGACAGCGACCGCGTCCAGCCCCGTCGACCCTGCTCCGGGTTTCGTCGAGTTCGTGGCGCTCATCGCGCTGATGATGTCGATCATCGCCCTGTCCATCGACAACCTGCTGCCCGCCTTCGTGCCCATCCAGCAGGAGTTCCGGCTGCTGAACGCCAACGACGTCCAATACGTCATCTCGAGCTACATGCTCGGCTTCGCCGTGAGCCAGCTGTTCTACGGGCCGCTGTCGGATTCGGTGGGGCGGCGGCCGGCGATGCTGCTCGGCATGTCGATCTACCTCTTCGGCACCCTGATGGCGCTTCTCGCTTCCAGCTTCGAGATCCTGCTGCTGGCACGCGCCGTGCAGGGCGTCGGCGGCGCTTCATCGCGGGTGCTGGTGATGACCATCGTGCGCGACCGCTACAAGGGCGAGGACATGGCGCGGGTGATGTCCTTCGTCATGATGGTGTTCATCATCGGCCCGGTGATCGCGCCCGGCAGCGGCGCGCTGATCCTGCTCCTCGGCTCGTGGCGGCTGATCTTCGTCAGCATGCTGGTGCTCGGGGTGACGATCGGGGGGTGGTTCCTGCTGCGCATGCCGGAGACGCTGCGGCCCGAATACCGCACGCGGCCCTCGGTGCGCGCCGTATGGAGCAACCTGCGCGAATGCGTGACCAACCGGATCACGCTGGGCTACACATTGGCCACGAGCCTGATCCTCGGCGCGCTGATCGGCTACGTCACGTCCTCGCAGCAGATATTCGAGACCGATGTCTACGCGCTGGGCGGGTGGTTCTCGGTGGTGTTCGGCGTCGTCGCCGCCGTGATGGGGGTCGCCGCCTTCGTCAACGCCCGGCTGGTGCGGCGGGTCGGCCTGGAGCGCCTGGCGTGGTGGGGCACGCTGGCCTTCGCCGGCGCCGCGCTCGTGCTGGCGGTCGTGACGCTGGCCTGGGAGCTGGCGGGGGGCGGGCCGCCGCCGCTTGCGGTCTTCGTCGGGCTGCTGGCGCTGCTGCACTTCATCTTCAGCCTGACGGTGCCCAATTTCAACGCCCTCGCCATGCGGCCGATGGGCCGGATCGCGGGCACGGCCTCCTCCTTCGTCGGCGCGGCGACGACGGCGCTCAGCACCCTGTTCGGCGTGGCGATCGGGCAGCTCTACGACGGCACCGTGCTGCCGCTCGCACTGGGCTATCTCGTGCTGGGCTTCGCCGCCATCGGCATGGTCGCGTGGACCGAGGCCGGACGCACCCCGGATGCGGACGAAGCCGGCTGATGCAATCGCCGGCGGAAGGTCTTACATAGGGGACTATCCGTCGAATCGACGGACCGGACCTTTCACAATCAAGTAATGACAGACGCCGACGACACGTCCCGAGACGCCACCGCCGCCGAGCCGCAGACGGACGGCGCGGACAGGAACACCGACAACGACCTGTGGGCCGAGGATGAGGGCGCGCGGGATCAGACGCCGGCCTCGCTGCGCGCCGGGGCCGAGGTGATTCGCCGTTTCTGGAAGACCCTGCCGCATCTGCCCGGCGTCTATCGCATGATCGACGCGCAGGGCCACGTGCTCTATGTCGGCAAGGCGCTGGACCTGAAGAAGCGCGTCGCGTCCTATGTGCGCGGCATCGGCCACGGCGGCCATCGCACCATGCGGATGATCGCCGAGACGGCGGCGATGGAGTTCATCACCACCGACACCGAAACCGCGGCCCTGCTGCTGGAAGCCAACCTGATCAAGCAGTTGCGCCCGCGCTACAACGTGCTGCTGCGCGACGACAAGTCGTTTCCCTATATCCTGCTGACGGGGGACCACCCCGCGCCGCAGCTCGTCAAGCATCGCGGTGCGCGGGTGCGCAAGGGGCGCTACTTCGGCCCCTTCGCCGACGGCGGCGCGGTCAACCGCACGGTCAACGCGCTGCAGCGGGCGTTCCTGCTGCGCACCTGCAGCGACAGCTACTACGAGAACCGCACGCGCCCGTGCCTGCTCTACCAGATCAAGCGCTGCGCCGGTCCCTGCACGGGCGAGATATCAATCGAGGATTACGCCCAGCTCGTCGCCGAGGCGGCGGACTTTCTTTCAGGGCGCTCGACCACCGTGAAGCGCCGGCTGGCGCAGGAGATGCAGGAGGCGGCGGAGGCGCTCGAATACGAGCGCGCGGCGCGCTATCGCGACAGGCTCGCGGCGCTCTCCGCCGTGCAGGGCACGCAGAACATCAACCCGCAGAGCGTGGAGGAGGCGGACGTCTTCGCCATTGCCGCCGACGCCGGCATGTTCTGTGTGCAGGTGTTCTTCTTCCGCAACAGCCAGAACTGGGGCAACCGCTCCTATTTCCCGCGCGCCGACCGCAACCTGCCGGAGGAGGAGGTGCTCTCGGCCTTTCTGGCCCAGTTCTACGAGGACAAGCCCTGCCCGCGCCTCGTGCTGGTGTCCCACAAGCCGACCGAGCACGATCTGTTGCAGGACGCGCTGTCGGCCCACGCCGGCCACCGGGTGGAGGTCGCGGTGCCGAAGCGGGGCGAGAAGCATACGCTCGTCGCCCATGCCCTGCGCAATGCGCAGGAGGCGCTGGCGCGCAAGCTCACCGAGACCGCCTCGCAGGACAAGCTGCTCGGCGCGGTGGCGCAGGCGTTCGGCCTCCAGCGCGCGCCGCGGCGCATCGAGGTCTACGACAACTCGCACATCATGGGCACGAACGCGGTGGGCGCGATGATCGTTGCCGGGCGAGACGGTTTCATGAAGACGCACTACCGCACCTTCAACATCCGCTCGACCGACATCGCCCCCGGCGACGACTTCGGCATGATGCGCGAGGTGCTGCAGCGCCGCTTCACCCGCCTCGTGAAGGAGGGCGCGCGCCCGGCGCACGAGGCGGCCGGCGAAGCCGCCGGGGAGGCGGTCGACGGGGACGAGGGCGACGAGGCGCCGTTCCCGTCCTGGCCCGACCTGCTGCTGATCGACGGCGGGCAGGGACAGGTGGGGGCGGCGCGCGCAGCACTGGCGGAACTCGGCGTCACCGACGTGCCGGTCGTCGGCGTCGCCAAGGGCCTCGACCGCGACGCGGGGCGCGAGACGTTTTTTGTGGAGGGCCGCGCCCCCTTCCGCTTGCCGCCGCGCGACGCGACGCTCTACTATATCGAGCGGTTGCGCGACGAGGCGCACCGGTTCGCGATCGGCACGCATCGGGCCCGGCGCAAGCGGGAATTCACGAAAAGCCCGCTCGACGAGATCCCCGGAATCGGGCCGGCGCGCAAGCGGGCGCTGCTGCTGCACTTCGGCACCGCCAAGGCGGTGTCGCAGGCGTCGCTGGAAGATCTGCGCAGTGCGCCGGGAATCAATGCGGCGACGGCCGGAATGGTCTATAGGTTCTTCCATGACCGAGACGGTTGAGACACCAGCGCGCGATGCCCGGGGCTTCCGGCGGGCGTCAGGGTGCTGACTTCATCTGGTGGATCAGGCATGACGACGACCCCTCCGAACGTTTCCGCCGGCGCGCCGGGCGCTGCCCGGGGAAGTTCCAAAGCCAAATCCGGCCGCAAGTCCGGTCGTCTGTCAGGGCCGTTCAGCCTGCCCAACCTGCTCACCTACGGGCGCATCGCCGCCGTGCCGGCGCTGGTGGTGTGCCTGTTCTGGCCCAGGGAGCTGGAGATGCGCTGGGCGGCGCTGGTGATTTTCGCGCTCGCCGCCATCACCGACTATCTCGACGGCTATCTGGCGCGCGCCTGGTCGCAGCAGTCGGCGCTCGGGCGCATGCTCGATCCGATCGCCGACAAGCTGCTGGTGGCCGCATCCCTCCTGATGCTGGTGGCGGACGGCACCATCAGGAGCTGGTCGCTGTGGGCGGCGATCATCATCCTGTGTCGCGAGATACTGGTGTCGGGCCTCAGGGAATTCCTGGCCGAACTGCGCGTCAGCGTGCCCGTCACCAGGGTGGCGAAGTGGAAGACGGCGGTGCAGCTCGTGGCGCTTGCCTTCCTGATCGCAGGCCAGGCGGGCGAGGCGGTGCTGCCGGGCACGCACAGGATCGGCATCGGCCTCTTGTGGATCGCGGCCCTGCTGACGCTCTACACGGGCTGGGACTACCTCACCCACGGTATCAGCCACATCCTGGCGCAGGACGAATCGGGCCGGCGCGAATCAGCCAAGGACGAAGCGGACGGGCAGCCGCAGGCGTAGGACCCGGCCCCGGTCGAAGGCCGGCGGCGCCGATATAACGCGACAATGCATAGGGCGGTTCTGCGTGCGGCGCGCGCGCAGCACGCATGCGCGCGCCGTCTTTGTGTCTGCCCATATTTTAGGCTATTGACGAGCCATCATGGCGAACACGCAGGCGCTGGCGGGCGCCGATACCCGCTCTGGTCGCGGTTATGACTTGTGGCGGCGCGAGCTGCGCGCCACGCTGGCGCTCGGGTGGCCGCTGGCGATGAGCACGCTTGCCCAGATGGCGGTCATGATCACCGACGTCATCTTCATCGGCCGGCTCGGCTCGCAGGCGCTCGCCGCGGCGACGCTCGCCACCAACCTGTACCATCTGGTGATGCTGTTCTGCCTCGGGCTGCTGATGGCCGCCCCGCCCATGATCGCGCGCGAGCTGGGGCGCAACCGCTTCGCGGTCGGCGAGGTGCGGCGCACGGTTCGGCAGGGGCTGTGGTCGGCCGTCATCGTCTTCATCCCCTGCGCCGTTCTGTTGTGGAACGGCGAACGGATGCTGCTGCTGATCGGCGAGCCGGCGGATCTCTCGGCAATGGCCGGCGGCTACCTGCGCGCCTTCCTGTGGGGGCTGCTGCCGTTCCTGGCGTTTCTGGTGCTGCGCTCGTTCGTGTCGGCGCTGGAGCGCCCGCAATGGACGCTCGTGGCGGCGCTCTTCGGCATCGTGTTCAACATCGTGGGCAACTGGCTGCTGGTGTTCGGCAATCTCGGCTTCCCGCGGCTGGAGCTCGTCGGATCCGGCATCGCCAGCGCCGCCGCCAACGGGCTGGTGTTCATCGTGCTGGCGGTCGTCGTGGTGTGCGACCGGCGTTTCCGGCGCTACCGTCTGTTCGGCCGCTTCTGGCAGGCCGACTGGCCGCGCCTTGCTGCGTTCTGGCGGCTGGGGCTGCCGATCGCGGTGGCCTCCACCCTCGAAGTGAGCGTCTTCAACGCCGCCGCCTTCATGATGGGCTGGATCGGCGAGGCGGAACTCGCGGCCCATGCCATCGCGTTGCAGCTCATCGGCGTGGCGTTCATGCTGCTGGTGGGGCTCTCCCAGGCGGTGACGGTGCGCGTCGGCCGGGCGTTCGGCGCCGGCGACACGGACGGCGTGGCGCGTGCCGGGTGGGTCGGGTTCGGCATCGGCATGACGGTGATGGCCATCTCGGGGCTGACGATGACGTTCATGCCCGAGACGCTGGCGAGCATCTTTCTCGATACGCGCGACCCCGCCAACGCGCGGGCGGTTCAGCTCGCGGTGACCTTCCTGGCGCTGGCGGCGCTGTTCCAGCTCGCCGACGGGGCGCAGCTTCTCGGCATCGCGGCGCTGCGCGGGCTGCACGATACGCGCGCGCCCATGATCTACGGCGTCATCGGCTACTGGCTCATCGGCCTGCCGCTCAGCGTCTGGCTGGCGTTCGGCGCGGGGCTCGGCGGCGCCGGCATCTGGACCGGGCTCACCATCGGCCTCTGCGTCGTCGCGGTGCTGATGCTGGCACGCTGGATGCGGCGCAAGCAACTGGGACTGCTGGCCGAGGCGGGGCGCGCTCATGCCTGAAAAAACCCGCGCCGGCGGCCGGCGCGGGTTGAACTCGGGCGGCGCGCGGCGGCTGCGTTACGCCGCGGCCTGCTTGCCGTGAACGAGGTTTTCGTAGTCGGAGAGCAGCATGTTGGTGATCTCGCCCGGCGTGAACGTGTGCGGGCCGATCTCCGACACCGGGGTGACCTCCGCCGCCGTGCCGGTGACGAAGCTCTCGGTGAAGTCGGGCAGCTCGTCCGGCAGGATCTCGCGCTCGACGACCTTGATGCCGCGCTTCCTCGCCAGCTCGATCACCGTCTGGCGGGTGATGCCGTTGAGGATGCCTTCGGGCGTCGGCGTGTGCAGCTCGCCGTTCTTGACGAAGAAGATGTTCGCGCCCGTGGCCTCGGCCACGCGGCCCTTCCAGTCGAGGAACAGCGCGTCCGAATAGCCTTCGCGCTCCGCCTCGTGCTTGGAGATGGTGGCGATCGAATAGAGCGCCGCCGCCTTCGCCCTCGCGGGGGCCGTATCCGGGTCGGGGCGCCGGTAGCGGGCGAAGGCGAGGCGGATGCCCCTCAGCCGCTCCTCGCGGGTGAAGTAGCTCGGCCACACCCAGGCGGCGATGGCGAGATGAATGGTGTTCTTCTGCGCCGACACGCCGAGCGCCTCCGCGCCGCGCCACGCGACCGGGCGGATGTAGGCGTCGACGAGGCCGTTCTCCCTCAGGACGAGCGCCTTGGCCGCGTCGATCTCCTCGACGGTGTAGGGGATATCGAAATCGAGCTCGCGGGCGGATGCGATGAGCCGCTCGCTGTGCTGGCGCGACTTGAAGATGACGCCGTCATAGGCGCGTTCGCCCTCGAAAACGGCCGACGCATAATGCAGGCCGTGGGTGAGAATCGGGATGTTCGCCTCCTCGCGTGGCACGAGCTTGCCATCGAACCAGATGACTTCCTTCTTCTTTTCTTGCGGTGTGACCGACATGAATCTACTCCGAAATCTTCTCCGAAAAGCCTCGCTTGGACGGTTCGGGAATCAGGGTGCGGACCGCGGCAGTCGTTGGCGGCGACGCATATCGCCGGGCGAGGGCCACTCCGTATTATTTCCTTTCGCGGAAACCACTTGACGGGTAACAATCTTCCTGAAATATGTCAATAAGGCTGACATAAATCATTTTGTGCAGTCTCCACGATACCCTCCATTCGTAGCATGACTGCACATATTCCGATCAGACGCAATCCGGGGAATGCCTTGTGAATACAGCCATTGCGCCAGGCCGGGTGCCCGCACCGGGTCAAACCGCCGGTTCCGATAATGGCGGGGAGGTGCCCGACATGCAGGTGGGCAACGATATCGTCGAGCTGCTGTTCTTCGCCTATCGCGACTTCGTCGGCGACGCGGACCGGCTGCTGACCCAGTTCGGCTTCGGCCGCGCGCATCACCGGGTGCTGCATTTCGTCGAGCGCCAGCCTGGCATGACGATCGCGGAGATGCTCGACATTCTTGGCATCACCAAGCAAAGTCTCAACCCGATCCTGAAGGATCTTGTCGAGAAAGGCTACATCGTGCAACGTACCGGGACGGTGGACCGGCGCCAGCGGCTGCTCTACCCGACGGAGAAGGGGCGGGCGCTGTCGCTCGCTCTCACCGCGCCGCAGCTCGGGCGCATCTCGCGCGCCCTCGACGGTCTGGAGCCCGACGTGAAGGACAAGGTGACTGCGTTTCTGTTCGCGATGATCGATGCCGACGACAGGGACCACGTCGCCCGCATCGTCTGGAAGGCGACGGAGGACGACGGGGATCGGCAGCTATGACGGTTTCCGGCACGGTTGCGGATGAGGCGGGGCGCGCGCCGGCGAAGGAATCGCTGGCCGACGATGCGCCGCACGTTCTCGTTGTCGACGACGACCGGAGGCTGCGCTCGCTGCTGTCGCGCTTCCTGAACGAGAACGGCTACCGGGTCACGGTGGCCGCCAATGCGGCCGCGGCGGAGACCACGCTCGGGTCGCTGATCTTCGACGCCCTCGTGCTCGACGTGATGATGCCGGGCGAGAACGGCTTCGACTTCGCCCGCCGCTGGCGGCGGAAGTCGGCCGTGCCGATCCTGATGCTCACGGCACGCAGCGACAGCGCGGACAGGGTCACGGGCCTCGAGATCGGCGCCGACGATTATCTCGGCAAGCCGTTCGAGCCGCGCGAGCTCCTGCTGCGGCTCGCCAACATCATCAAGCGCGGCGCGGGCGGCGAGGCGCCGGGGCCGATCCGCGCCACGCCGGAGGCCATCCGCTTCGGCGGCTTCATCTTCCGCTTCGATCGGGGGGAACTGCGCCAGGGCGACGAGATCGTGCGCATCACCGAGCGCGAGCGCGAGATCCTGACCATTCTCGGCCAGGCGGCCGGCGGGCAGGTGGCGCGCGAGGATCTCGTTGGCCAGGGCGCGGTCGCGGCGGGCGCGGGCGCCCTGGCCAACGACCGCAACGTCGACGTGCAGATCAACCGCCTGCGGCGCAAGATCGAGCGCGATCCGGCCAATCCGGTCTATCTGCAGACGGTGCGGGGCGTCGGCTATCGCCTGCTGATCGACGGATAGGCCACGGGGGACAGGGTGATGAGCAGCCCCGGCATGACCGGCCGCAAGCCGGGAATGGCCCTGAGAATCTGGGATGCGCTGGCGGGCGGGCCGCGCCGCCTGTCCGGGTGGCTCGGCGAGGTGATGCCCAAGGGGCTTTTCGTCCGCTCGCTGATCATCATCATCGCGCCGATCGTCATTCTGCAGTCGGTGGTCGCCTATGTGTTCATGGAGCGCCACTGGCAGCTCGTGACGCGCCGCCTGTCGTCGGCGGTGAGCGCCGATGTCGCCGCGCTCATTGATATCTACGAGCTCTATCCGCAGTCCCCGGGCGCGACCGATCTCGTGCGCATCGCGCAGGAGCGGCTTGGCCTCGACGTCGAGTTCATGCCCGGCACCGAGCTGCCGCCGCCGGGCCCCAAACCCTTCTTCTCCATCCTCGACGAGGTGCTGTCGGACGAGATCCGCCGGCAGGTCGCGCGCCCGTTCTGGATCGACACCGTGGGGCGCTCCAACGTGATCGAGATCCGGATATTGCTCGACGAGGTGGTGATGCGGGTGTTCGCGCGCCGCAGTCTGGCCTATGCGTCGAACTCGCATATCTTCCTCATCTGGATGCTGGGGACGTCGCTGGTGCTGGTGACGATCGCGGTGCTGTTCCAGCTCAACCAGATCCGGCCGATCCTGCGGCTTGCCGACGCGGCGGAGGCCTTCGGCATGGGGCGCGACGTCGATTTCCGGCCGCGCGGCGCGCGCGAGGTGCGCCGGGCGGGCCGCGCCTTCCTCGAAATGAAGCGGCGCATCGAGCGCGCCATCGAGCAGCGCACCACCATGCTGAACGGGGTCAGCCACGACCTGCGCACCATCCTGACCCGCTTCAAGCTGTCGCTGTCGCTGATGCCGGACAGCCCCGACGTGCAGGACCTGCGCAAGGACGTGGACGAGATGGGGCACATGCTCGAGGCCTATCTCGCCTTCGCGCGGGGCGACGCGGGCGAGCAGGCCGTGCCCACCGACATCCGGGCCATGCTGGAGACGCTGCGCGCCGATCATGCGCGCCAGGGGCATGCGCTGTCTGTGAGCGTGTTGGGCGACATGACGGTGACCGTGCGGCCGTTCGCCTTCCAGCGTCTCGTCGGCAATCTCGTCGCCAACGCCGCCCGCTACGGCGAGAAGGTGACCATCACCGTCACGCGGATGCCGCGCTGGCTGACGATCGCCGTCGAGGACGACGGGCCGGGCATTGCATCCGAATCGCGGGAGGACGCGTTCAAGCCGTTCGTACGGCTCGATTCGGCGCGCAACGTCGACGATGGCGGCACGGGCCTCGGCCTCGCCATCGCCCGCGACATCGCCCGCTCGCACGGCGGCGAGATCGAGCTGTCCGACAGCCCCCTCGGCGGCCTGAAGGCGACGATCCGCGTGCCGGTGTGATGCACGACAACCGGACGGTGCGGCGGCGCGGGTTCGATGATCCGCCCGCCCCGCCGACTATTAACCGAAAAGTGCGCACACTTCGGAAGAATTTGATGCGTTAACAAATGGATAGAGCTGCGGCCCGATTCATGTTCCATGTCCGTAGCTCTAACCATTCAGGGACGGGCTCTCAGGAACGGATTCGAGCGGCCAGTTCCGCGCTCAGGGAGTTGAGAATGGCGTTGAGAATGTCGATGTTGGCATCGATCAGCAGTGGAATGCCGCCGGCGTGGTCCTTGCCGCTTGCCTCTCCGATTCCAAGATAGGCGTGAAGCAGATTCGCGAGACTTCTCAGGCGAAGCGCAGTGTTGCCGAGATCGTCGAGAATCTCGCACGGCGTGTCGTGCACGGCGTGTCGTAACGGCACGAAACAATAGTAGCCATGGGTGTCTCCATTATTGCCTTTCAGGGCAATTCCCTGCGGCCGGTGCAGGAGCCGGGAGCTGAAAGCCGCTGATGGAACGGCGAGAGGTGGCCTTTAGGCTCGCGCCCTGGACATGCGCTACATCCTCCCGGCCGCGAGAATAGCGACCGAGCCCGGGGAGGCCGGACATGAAGATGCACCGCTCCGGCGCAGATTGAAACAATCGGCGCGCAAACCAGATGTTGGTGTTTGCCGCTCTTTTCCTTCGCACTGGCCTTGGCGGCGCGTACCACCATCATCACGGAGCTTTCAGGCTCCAGGAAGGTACGTAAATTTGGCCATGCCTTTACGCAAGCGCAATTCCTGCTTTTTCCTCAGGGACTTGGGATCGATTGACCGGAGCGCCGCCCCCCAGGAGCGACGGCCGGGAGCCGAGAATCGTGCTGGACCGCAATACGGCCTTCAGGCGCGCGCCCCGGATATGCGCCACATCCGGCCGGCGTGTCTTACTCCGCCAGTTCCTCCGCCCGGCGCTTCGCGGCCGCGACGGCGCGGGTGACGATCGGGCCGATGCCGTCCTCGCCGCCGAGCACGTCGAGCGCCGCCGCCGTGGTCCCGCCCTTCGAGGTCACGGCCTCGCGCAGCGCGGCGGCGGACAGCGGGGAGGTGTCGAGCAGCGCGCCCGCGCCCGTCACTGTGGCCCGTGCCAGCCGCTCGGCGAGGTCGGCGGGAAGGCCGGCCGCGACGCCGGCCTCGGCGAGCACCTCGACGAGATAGAACACATAGGCCGGCCCCGAACCCGAGACCCCGGTCAGCGCATCGATGAGATGCTCGTCGGTAAGCCATTCGACCGCGCCCGCCCCCGCGAGCAGGGCCGTCGCGGTGGCGCGCTGGGCATTGCTCGCCCGCGCCGATGCGGCCACGCCGGTGACGCCCCGCCCGATAGAGGCGGGCAGGTTCGGCATGGCGCGCACGATGGCGTGCGCCGCGGGGAAATGGCGGGCGAGGCCGTCGATGGTCTTGCCGGCGAGGATCGACAGCACCAGCGTGCCGGGCCCGACCAGCGGGCGGAGCGCCGGCGCCGCCTCGTCGAGCGCCTGCGGCTTGATCGCCAGCACCAGCACTTCGGGCTGCGCGATATCGGCGAGATCGGTATTGAGCGCGATGCCGCGCTCGGCCGCCAGCCGCTCGATGTCCTCCGACGGGTGCGGATCGAGGATCGTCACGTTGACGGGATTGAGCCCCGCTTTCAGCCAGCCGCCGAGCAGCGCCGCGCCCATCTTGCCGGCTCCCGTCAGCACCAGCGAGGACGGGAGCGCGGGATCGGGGCCGGAGCCATCGACGATATCGGCGAACCGCTGCACCGTCTGCGCACCCGTGGGCATGATCGTGTCTCCGTGTTCAGGCCTCGCCCTCGGTCTCGAAGAGGACGCTTTCCAGCGCCTCCTGAGCGGACTTGCCGGCCCATAGCACGAACTGGAACGCCTGATAATAGCGCTCGCAGGTGTCGATGGCGACCTGCAGCATGATTTCGCACTGGTTACGGGTCGGCTCGATGCCGCCCGACAGCAGCAGGGAGTGGCGGAACATCACCACGTGCTCACGCGTCCACAGGTCGAAATGACCGACCCAGAGCTGCTCGTTGACCAGAGATATCAGCTTCAGCATCTCGGGGCGCTGGCGGTCCTGCACCTTGAGGTCAAAGGCGCAGGCGAGGTGGAGCGTCTCCATGTCCTCGATCCAGGTGAAGGCGATATGATAATCCGCCCATCCGCCGGTGATCGACACCGACATCTCGTTGTCGTCGACGCGGTCGAACGTCCAGTCGTTCATGGACGCGTAGCGCTCGACGACATCCAGCGGATGTTCGTCCCGCTCGGGGACGATTTCAAAGTCGAGATGAGTCATATCGATCCCTCTCCGGTTTCTCGGCCCGTGACGGGCCAAAAAAACGACGCGCGCACGCCGGAATGGCGTGCGCGACCAACTAGGCTTGCCAATGGGCTTGCGACGTGAAAAACGACGTCTGTTGCCCTGTCCTGCCGCCAGGGCGCTTCCCGGTTGTACCCCAATCTGCTCATATGCATCCGATCCTGTTTGCAGGACGTGCCGCAGGTGTACATCCACGGGCAACCGACCTCGTGATCGAAGCGGCCGCCGACGAAGCGCATTGCACCCAATGCACCACCATGGTCAAAGATTCGCATCGTGCCCACAATGGGCATTGAGCCTGTTTCCACACCAGTCTTTGGCATGACCGATGACAATAAGTCGGCAAATGTGCACAATCAATACACACGATCGATTCTCTGGTCATGCTGCGGGCGGGCGGTAGCGGCGTTCCGCCACTTGCACCGCCGCCCCCGCGCAAGGAAGCGCCATCGCGATCGCCGCCCGGATTTTCCGTCCGGAGGCGACAGCCGTGTTCTGTGACAGCGGATTATGAAGAAGGGGTGGCGTCCGGGCTGTCTGCGTCAGAATGCCGCACTTCCCCTGTGTCCGCCGCGATGCGTGCCTCGAGCGCCGCGATTCGCGCCAGGAGGCGCTCGTTCTCGTCGCGGGCCTTGAGGGCGATCTCGCGCACGGCCTCGAATTCCTCGCGGGAGACGACATCGAGGGAGCGCAGCACACGCTCGGCCTGAACGCGCGCGGCCGTCTCCACCTCGCGCCGGGCCCCTTCGGCAAGGCCCGCGGCGTCGGTGATCAGGCGTGCAACGTCGTCGAAAAGGCGACCGCTCGTCTGTGTCATGTCATTCTCCCTGCTTGCTCGGGTCCCATTATGCCGTTTCGTATAGCAGAAACGGATCTGCTACCATATCGGAAGCGCTTGCGTCTTATGCCAGTGCCGTTGCGGGAAAAGTATACGCGCATGCCGCGCCGCTTGCGATCGGCCAACCAAAAGCCCATTTTTTCCGGATGCGTCCGCCGGCTATGCGGGTGTCCCGGGATTGACTGGTGACAGACGCCGCGGGAGGCGTCACAACAGGCAGGTCTGCATGGTACGTTCTCTGGCGGATTCACCGGCGGCTGCAACGCATCGCCGGCCTCGCTGAAAGCCGCTCCGGAAACTTCACAGGGGTTCATTCATGGTAGCCGATACGCACTCTGCATCCGCGGCGCTTGTCAAGGATACGACGACACAGAACTTTCGCCAGGACGTCATCGCCGAATCCGCCCGCCAGCCGGTGCTGGTGGATTTCTGGGCCCCATGGTGCGGCCCCTGCCGCCAGCTCACGCCGGTCATCGAGAAGGCGGTCGCGGCGGCGGAAGGGCGCGTGAAGCTCGTCAAGCTCAATATCGACGACCATCCGGAGATTCCCGGACAATTGGGCATCCAGTCCATTCCGGCCGTGATCGCCTTCCAGAACGGCCAGCCGGTCGACGGCTTCATGGGGGCGCTGCCGGAGAGCCAGGTGCGCGGTTTCATCGAAAGGCTCGTCGGCCCGCTGGGCGGTGGCCTGGACGCCCTGCTGGACGAGGCGGACGCCAGGGCCAAGGCCGGCGATGTCGCCGGCGCGGCGGAACTTTATGCCTCGGTGCTGGCGCAGGCCCCCGACAACACCCGCGCCGTCGGTGCGCTGGTGCGGCTGCACGTCAAGCTGGGCGATCTGGAGGGCGCGCGCCGCTTCCTCGACTCGGCGCCCGCCGACAAGGCGGCGGACGCCCACATCGCGGCCGCGCGCGCCGCGCTCGAAGTCGCGGAGCAGGCGCAGAATCTCGGCGATTTCCGCGAGCTGGAGGAGCGCCTCGCCGCCGAGCCCGACGATCATCAGGCCCGTTTCGATCTGGCGCTGGCGCTCAACGCCCGCAACCGCCGCGAGGACGCGCTGGCGCATCTGATCGAGATCGTGCGCCGCAACCGCGGCTGGAACGACGACGGCGCGCGCAAGCAGCTGCTGCAGTTCTTCGAGGCGTGGGGACCGACGGACCCCGCCTCCGTGCTGGGGCGCAAGCGGCTTTCGTCGGTGTTGTTTTCGTGAGGCGGCGGCACGGCGCATGAGGCGCGCGGCGGGCGTTGGCCCGGCGGTGTTCGTGACGGCCGGTTTCGTGAACGCGCCTGGCTGACGAGCGAAGAGGAAGATGCCATGATTGCCGCCCACCGATCGATTGCCGACTGCCCCGGCGTGATCCCCCTGTTCCCGCTGGCCGAGACGCTGCTGCTGCCGCGCGGGCACCTGCCGCTGAACGTCTTCGAGCCGCGCTATCTGGCGCTGGTCGATTACGCGCTGGGGGCGCACCGCGTGTTCGGCATCGTCCAGCCGGATGCCGACGTCGACCCCGAGCAGTCGGATGCGGTGGTGCCGCTCTACAGGGTGGGCTGCGCCGGCCGCATCACGCAGTTCGTGGAGATGGAGGACGGTCGCTACCTGGTGTCGGTCACCGGCATCGCCCGTTTCCGCATCGCCGAGGAACTGCAGGTGCTGACGCCCTATCGGCAGGCGCGCGTGGACTATGAGCCGTTCCAGGCGGACTTCATCGCCCGCGCCGGCGAGGACAAGGTCAACCGGCAGGCGGTGCTGGAGGTGCTTCGCCGCTATGCGAGCGCCCGCAATCTGCGCGTGGACTGGAACACCATCGAGCAGGCGTCGAACGAGGCCATCGTCAATGCCCTGTCGATGATGTCGCCGTTCGGCACGCGCGAGAAACAGGCGCTGCTGGAAGCCCCGGACCTCAGGACGCGCGCCGATACGCTCATCGCCATCACCGAGATCGAGCTGGCGCGCTCCGGCGGCGATCCGGATTCGACCCTCCAATGATCCCCGACGGCGGTGGTTGACGCGGGCGGCGGTTCCTGCTTTCTCAACCCCGCTCCCGGATCCTGAGGTTTCCGGGCGGCTTCTTGACGGCTTTTCAGGAGACGACACGATGAGTGACCAGAACGCAGCGACCCCCGAAACCTCCAACGGCGGCGCGGGTGCGGACCGCACCGCCACGATCGATCCCAAGCTGCTGGAGCTGCTCGTATGTCCGCTCACCAAGGCGCCGCTCGAATACGACGCCGCGAAGCAGGAACTGATCAGTCGCCAGGCCAAGCTCGCCTATCCCATCCGCGACGGCATCCCGATCATGCTGCCGGAGGAGGCACGGCCATTGCCGTGAGCGGCCGCGGGACGCTGACGAATTGTTGATGCGGGTACGACGTTATCAAAAGCGAAATATAATCCTGTTACAGCTATGATCTAAAAATATCGGAGTTCTACCGGTAACGTTCATCTGAAGGCTGGACAGCCCATGCGGTCACTTCTCGTCGTCATCGGGGCGATGCTGTCATCGTCGGCGCTGGCGCAGGATGCGCTTCCCGCCGGAACGCCGGGCTGGGTGGCGTCCGCTCCCGCAGCCGTCGTTCCGGAATCGGCCGCGCCCAAGGCCGAGGCCGCTGCCGTCGCGCCCGCCGAGGCTTCCCCGGATGCTTCCAAGCCGGATGCTTCCAAGCCGGAAACGGCCAACCCGGAAGCTGCCAAGTCCTCCGAGCCCTCAAAGTCCTCCGAGCCCTCTGAGAAGCCGGAGGCCGTCCCGGCCGAGGCTGCCGCCGCGAAGCCCGTCGGCAGGGAAACGTACCGTAAGATCCTGCGCGAGAAGGCGACGGCCTTCGGGGTGCCGTTCGAGCTGGCCGACGCGGTGACGGAGGTCGAGAGCAGCTACAGCCATGCCGCTGTCGGCGGTGTCGGCGAGATCGGGCTGATGCAGGTGCTGCCGTCGACGGCGCGCATGCTCGGCTTTTCCGGCACGCTTGCCGAACTCGCCAGGCCCGAGACCAATATCCATTACGGTGTCACCTATCTGGCGCAGGCGTGGCGCCTGGCGGGCGAGGATATCTGCACGGCGGTGATGAAGTATCGCGCCGGCCATGGCGAGAGCCGCTTCTCGCATCGTTCCGTCGATTACTGCATCAAGGTGCGCCGGGGCCTGGCCGCGCGCGGCTATACGGTGACGGGCGAGGTGCCGAAGGCGACCTTTGGCGAACCCGTGGGCGGCGGCACGCGCGTCGCCGGCAAGGCCGCCAAGAAGAGCCGCCTCAACTGGCGCGCGGCGGATGCGCGCTGGCGTGCGGTCACCGGCAAGATCAATTCCTCCAGCCTGATCATCATGCAGTAGCAGTAGATGCGGCGCGCTCGCGCTAGGCCTGCAGATCGGTCAGGAACGGAATGAGCGGCTCGTCGGCCGGCGGCATGGGATAGTCGCGCAGGCGATGCGGGGCGACCCATTTCAGCGCCTGCCCCTCGCGCGAGGCGACGATACCCTCCCAGCGCCGGCAGATATAGAGGGGCATCAGCAGGTGAAACGTCTCGTAGGTGTGGCTGGCGAAGGTCAGCGGCGCGAGGCAGGCGGGCTTCACCGTGATGCCGAGCTCCTCCTCGAGCTCGCGCACGAGCGATTCCTCGGGGTTTTCGCCGGGCTCCAGCTTGCCGCCGGGAAATTCCCACAGGCCGGCGAGCGCCTTGCCCTCGGGGCGCTGGGCAATCAGCACCCGCCCGTCGGCGTCGATCAGCGCGCAGGCGACGACGAGAACGATTTTTCGTCCTGCCCCGCTCATGAGCGGTAATCGCCGTTGATGGCGACGTATTCCTTGGTGAGATCGCACGTCCACACCGTCGCCGCGCCGCGCCCCAGGCCGAGATCCGCGGTAATGGTGATTGCATCGCCGCGCATATAGGCTGAGACCTGTTCCTCGTCATAGGCTGGGTCGCGCTCGCCCTCGTGCGCCACGCGGATGTCGCCGAATGAGATGGACAGGCGGTCGCGGTCGGCGGGCTCGCCCGCCTTGCCCACCGCCATGACGACGCGGCCCCAGTTGGCGTCCTCGCCGGCGACCGCCGTCTTCACCAGCGGCGAGTTGGCGATGGACAGCGCCACCCGCTTGGCCGAGGCAGCGCTGACCGCTCCCTCCACCTTGACCGTGATGAACTTGCGCGCACCCTCGCCGTCGCGCGCCACCTGCTGGGCGAGGTCGACGAGCAGGCTGTTGAGGGCGCTGCGGAAACCCGACAGCCGCCGGTCGCCGGCGGTCTCGATGCGCGGCGCGCCCCTGGCCGCCGCCGCACCCGTGGCGAAGGCGAGCAGGGTATCGGAGGTCGAGGTGTCGCTGTCGACAGTGACCGCGTTGAACGAGCCCTGAACGCCGCGCGACAGCAGGCCCTGCAGGGCGGCGGGCGTCAGCGGCGCGTCGGTGAAGACAAAGGCGAGCATCGTCGCCATGTCGGGCGCGATCATGCCCGCGCCCTTGGCGAAGCCGTTGACGGTCACCGGCACGCCGCCGATGGTGGCGGTGCGCGTCGCGACCTTCGGGAAGGTGTCGGTGGTCATGATGGCGCGCGCCGCGTCGAGCCACCCGCCCTCCGTCGCCGCCTTGGCGCAGTCCGCAAGGACGTTGCCGAACTTCGTCGCGTCGAGCGGCTCGCCGATGACGCCGGTGGAGGCGAGGAACACCTCCGCCTCGCTGCTGCCCGCGACCCCGGCGGCGAGCTTCGCCGTCAGCGCGGTGGCCTCGCGACCCTTCCTGCCGGTAAAGGCATTGGCGTTGCCGGAGTTGACGACGAGGGCGCGTGCCGCGCCCTGCGCCAGATTGGCGCGGCACCAGTCCACCGGCGCGGAGGGGCAACGGGAGCGCGTGAACACGCCGGCAACCGCCGTGCCGGGGTCGAACAGCGCCAGCAGCACATCGGTGCGGCCCTTGTAGCGGATGCCTGCCGCGGCGGTGGCGAAGCGCACGCCCGCGACAGGCGGCAGATCGGGATAGCTTTTGGGCGCGAGGGGGGAGATCGTCGTGGACATGGTGCGCTTCGGGTCGTCTGCTGCCGGAACGTGTCTGCCGTGAAAAGGCCTGCGGCATCGAACCAAAGAATGGGTATGTTTTTTTGGCTCGATGCGTGAACTGGAGCATTTCTCCTTTTCGCTGAAACGGAGAAATGCTCTATCTCTTTGTTTTTACGCAATTCCGGACGCAAAACCGGTGCCCGTTTTTGCTGGAATTGCTTTGGACGCAAACTGCTTCAGAGCGGCGCACCGGACGCCCGCGCGGGACGGGCCGGACCCGGACGCGCCGGTCAGGACCGTCGGGACGGTGTCATTTCTGCGCGGGTGCGCCTTCCTGCGCCGGCGTGCCCGGCTGGCCCGCGCCGTCCTGGCCCTGCGCCGCGCCGTCGGCGGGCTTGTCGAGACGCTCGATCTTGGCCTGCTCGCGCAGCTTCAGCACGGCTTCCTGCTGGGCTTTCTGGACGATGAAGGTCTTGATCTGGTCCTGGATCTCCTCGAACGTCGGCACCGGCTTCTGGCGCTTGTCCTCGACCTTGATCACGTGCCAGCCGAACTGGGACTTGACCGGCGAGGACACCTTGCCGGGTTCGAGCTTGAACGCGGCCTCGGCGAATTCCGGCACCATGCGCTCGCGGGTGAAGTAGCCGAGATCGCCGCCTTCCCGCGCCGAGCCGGGGTCCTTCGACAGCTCGGTGGCGAGGGCGGTGAAATCCTCGCCCTTCTCAAGGCGGGCGACGATGTTCTTGGCGGTCTGCTCATCCGGAACGAGGATATGGCGGGCGCGCACTTCGTCCTCCGGCTGGAGGCTCTTCACCGTCTCGTCGTAGAGCTTGCGCGCCTCCGCTTCGGTGGAGGCATCGCTCGCCGCCTTGGCGAGATACTGGTCCACCAGCACCTTGTCGCGCGCATAGGCGAGGCGGCGGGCGAACTCCGGCGTGTCGGCGAGCTTCGCCGCTTCCGCCGCGGCGGCGCCGAGGCGGATGTCGATGAGATAGCCGATGACGTAGTCGCGCTTCTGCGCTTCCGGCAAGGCGGGCAGGCGGTCGCTCAGTTCCTCGAGGGCGAGCTCGAGGTCGCGCTCGGTGATAGGGGTGCCGTTGACGCGCGCCAGCACCCTGTCGTCGTTGGCACTTCCGTTGGCATTCTCCGGCGCGGCCTGCGTGGCGGCCGGGGCCTGCTGGGCATACGCACCGTGCGCGAGCGCGACGAGTGGCAGGGCCGAGAGGGCGAGAAGGGCGGAAAGACGTGAACGGCGCGCGGTCATAAGTATAATCCAGACGTGATGACGAGATCGGATTCTGCCGTGAGGCAAGAACGGATTCGGCGGCCGGGGGGCCCGGCAGTCATGAATGAGTGGCGTAACCCGGAGCCGATGGCAAGGAGATTCGTATCGACCGGCGGATTCGCTTTTGCCCCGATTGTCCCCTCACGACAGTTGACAGCGGGGCCGGATGCGCCCATCTCGCACCTGTGCATTCACGTCAGCTCGAGCGCTCGCGCGGTGTATGACCCCCGGGCGCTTGCGCGGCGTGCGGTTTTGTCGCGTGCCCGGCGGCATCGACGCGCCGCCGCTCTGGACCGCGGACGCCTCACCGGTTAAACCGTGTGGCGCAGATCGCGTCGAGACGTATCATACTCTGGTTCTGGAAGGCTTTCCATGTTAGGCGGCATAGCGAGAAGACTCTTCGGTTCGGCCAACGACCGGCGCTTGAAGACCTACCGGGCGCGGGTGGCGGCGATCAACGCGCTGGAGCCCGAAGTCGCTGCCCTTTCCGACGACGAACTGCGCGCGCGCACCGAAACATTCCGCCAGCAGTTCGCCGACGGCAAATCGCTCGACGACCTCATCGTGCCCGCCTTCGCCACCGTGCGCGAGGCGGCGAAACGCGTGCTCGGCCAGCGCCATTTCGACGTGCAGCTCGTCGGCGGCATGGTGCTCAACGAGGGCTCGATCGCCGAGATGCGCACCGGCGAGGGCAAGACGCTCGTCGCCACGCTGCCGGTGTACCTCAACGCGCTCGCGGGCAAGGGCGTGCACGTCGTCACCGTCAACGACTATCTCGCCAGCCGCGACGCCGGCAACATGGGCCGCATCTACCGCTTCCTCGGGCTCTCCGTGGGCGTGATCACCCACGGCCTCGACGACGACCAGCGCCGCGCCGCCTACGCCGCCGACGTCACCTACGGCACCAACAACGAGTACGGCTTCGACTACCTGCGCGACAATATGAAGTACGACCTCGGGCAGATGGTGCAGCGCGGGCACAACTACGCCATCGTCGACGAGGTGGACTCGATCCTGATCGACGAGGCGCGCACGCCGCTCATCATCTCCGGGCCGCTCGACGACCGCTCCGACCTTTACAACACCATCAACGCGCTCATTCCGCAGCTCGTCCGCGACGATTACGACCTCGACGAGAAGCAGCGCGCCGTCTCGCTCACCGAGAAGGGCAACGAGCGCATCGAGGAGATCCTGACCGAGGCCGGGCTGCTGAAGGAAGGCGCGGGGCTCTACGACGCCGCCAATGCCTCGCTGGTGCACCACGTCAACCAGGCGCTCAGGGCGCATACCCTGTTCCAGCGCGACAAGGACTATATCGTGCGCAACGGCGAGGTCGTCATCATCGACGAGTTCACCGGCCGCATGATGCAGGGCCGGCGCTACTCCGAGGGCCTGCACCAGGCGCTGGAGGCCAAGGAGCGGGTGCAGGTGCAGCCCGAGAACCAGACGCTCGCCTCCATCACCTTCCAGAACTATTTCAGGCTCTACGGCAAGCTCGCCGGCATGACCGGCACGGCCGCGACCGAAGCGGACGAGTTCGCCGACATCTATCATCTCGACGTGGTCGAGGTGCCGACCAACCTGCCGGTGCGCCGCGTCGACGAGGACGACGAGGTCTACCGCACCGAGAAGGAAAAGCTCAAGGCCATCGCCCGCGAGATCGAGGAGGCCTCGGCCAAGGGGCAGCCGATTCTGGTCGGCACCACGTCCATCGAGAAGTCCGAGGAACTAGCCGCCTATCTGGTGCAGAGCGGCTTCCGGCAGATCGACTTCGCCGCGCCCGACGCGCTCGCGCCCGTGTTCGAGGCCGCGCGCGCCGGCAGGGCGAGCAAGCACTTCGCCGTGCTGAACGCCCGCTTCCACGAGCAGGAGGCGTTCATCGTGGCGCAGGCCGGCGTGCCGGGCGCGATCACCATCGCCACCAACATGGCCGGCCGCGGCACCGACATCCAGCTCGGCGGCAACGCCGACATGCGCATCCTGCACGAACTCGGGCCGGAGCCGGAGGAGGGCGCCGTCGATCCGGAACGGGCGGCGCGCGAGCAGGCGATCCGCGACGAGGTGGCCACGCTCAAGCAGCGCGCCATCGAGGCCGGCGGCCTCTACGTGATCGGCACCGAACGGCACGAGAGCCGGCGCATCGACAACCAGCTGCGTGGCCGCTCCGGCCGCCAGGGCGATCCCGGACGTTCGAAGTTCTACCTGTCGCTGCAGGACGACCTGATGCGCATCTTCGGCTCCGAGCGCATGGACAGCATGCTGGTCCGGCTCGGGCTGAAGGAGGACGAGGCCATCGTCCATTCCTGGATCAACAAGGCCATCGAGAAGGCGCAGGGCAAGGTCGAGGCGCGCAACTTCGACATCCGCAAGAACATCCTCAAGTACGACAACGTCATGAACGACCAGCGCAAGATCGTGTTCGAGCAGCGGCGCGATTTCATGTCGCGCGAGTCCGTGCGCGAGGAAATCGACGACATGCGTCACGGCGTCATCGACGACATCGTCCTGAGCCACATCCCGCCGGACGCCTATCCCGAGCAATGGGACGGCGAGGGGCTCGCCACTGACGTGCGCGAGCTGCTCAACCTCGACCTGCCGGTGGTCGACTGGCTGAAGGAAGAAGGCATCGCCGACGACGAGGTGCGCGAGCGCATCCGCGCCGCCGCCGACGAGGCCTATGCCGCGCGCGTGGAGCGCAACACGCCGGAGCTGTCGACCTATGTCGAGAAGCAGATCCTGCTGCAGTCGCTCGATCACCTGTGGCGCGAGCATCTGGTGACGCTCGACCACCTGCGCCAGGTGATCGGCTGGCGCGGGCTGGCGCAGCGCGATCCGCTCAACGAATACAAGGCCGAGGCCTTCCAGCTTTTCAATGGCCTGGTGAACGAGCTGCGCACGCAGGTCACACGGCAGGTGTCGCGGGTCGAGATCGTGCTCCGGGCACCGCAGGAAGAGGCCGCGCCCGTGCCCGAGCCGGCGTTCGCCGGGCAGGAGCTCGCGGGACAGGAACTCGCAGGGCAGGAGCTTGCAGGGCAGGAGCTTGCAGGGGCAGGGGGGCTGTTCGCCCCGGCACAGGCCGCGCCGGGAGCCGGGACATTCGCGCCGCCGCCGTCCGCCGCCGATCCGGCCGCCTGGGGCAAGGTGGGGCGCAACGATCCCTGCCCCTGCGGCTCGGGCCGCAAATACAAGCACTGCCACGGCCGCTACGCCTAGTACCGCTTCGCGATCCCGGGAGCGGCATTGCTGTGCGACAATACTACTAGCTGGCAATATAATTGGGGATAAGCGCCAGCGGGCCGCGGTTTAACTTGATTTTTCTGCGTCGATAAAGACGAGTTTTGCGATTGTTGCCGGTGTAAAATTTCTTCCAAAGCGATGGCGGCACGCCGGGCTGGATTTGACTCGGCGACAATCATTTCTTTAGAAAACAGGTCATATCTTCTAACGGTTCACAGTATATCTGTAATATAGCGCGAAACTATACGTATTTTAGCCTTACAAGGTATTTTAACTATTTGTTAAGTTTTTGTGTATTTTGCGGCGAAATTGCGTTACGATGTGTGCACTTTGGATGATGCGTTCAGCCAGTTGAGTGAAGCGTCATGGCGATGATTGCAGTGCTGGAGCCACGGGAAACACAGGCGGCTCCTTTTGCCGTTCCCGCCGGTATTCGGGGGAGCGATGTCGTGGTGGAGAGCTTCGGATCGCCCGATTGCCTGATGGAATGGGCGCGGTCGATGTTCGCGCCCGCGCCGTGTGAGGCGGGTTTCCCCTGCGAGGCACCCGCGCCGGCGAAGGGGCCGGTCATCATCGTCATCAACAGCGGCGCCATCGACGACGCGACGATTGCGCTCCTGCGCGACCTGCGGCGGACGGCGCCGGCAACGAATCTGGTCGTGATCAGCGAAAAGTGCGACCATTCGTCGTCGCTGCGGGCCTTCGAGGCCGGCGCCATGGAGGTGCTGACGCGCGAGATGGGGCAGGAGACGAAGATGTTCCGCCTGCGCCGGGTGCTCGCGCTCGCCCGTCACGGCCAGGAGCCGGTGCGGACGCGCGACGTCGCCCGCCCCGATATCGACCGGGTGACGAACCTGCCGAGCCAGCCCTTCTTCCAGGAGGAGGTCAAGCGGCGCATCGCCCGGGCCGGCGACAACGCAATGGCGTTCCACGTCGTGAACATCGACAGTTTCGACATCGTCAACAACGCCTTCGCGCCCGCCGTGGGCCAAAGGCTGCTCGAAGTATGCGCCAACCGGCTGCGCAACATTCTCGGCCGGGACCACAGCGTCGGGCGGTTCGGCGCCAATGGCTTCGCCGTGCTCCAGTGCAACGTCGGGGCGCCCCACGACGTCGAGGCGCTCGCGCGCCAGATCTCGGCGCAACTGTGCGCGCCGTCCCTGATCGAGGGGCACCACATCCGCCTCGCCGTGACGATCGGCATCGCGCGTTTTCCGCAGGACGGCCGCGGGTACGAGGAGCTCGCTCATCGGGCGGGGCTTGCGGCGGGGTACGGCGCCCAGGCCGACAGGCGCGGGGTGTCGTTCTTCCATGACAGCATGCTGTCCACCGCCCGCAAGACCGCGCTGCTCAACATCGAGCTGCGCAATGCGCTGGCGACGCAGCAGTTCTTTCTGGAGTTCCAGCCGCAGGTCGACCTGCTCACCGGTCGGCTGCTGGGCGGCGAGGCCCTGGTGCGCTGGCGCCGCCCCGACGGATCGGTCACGCCGCCGGGAGAGTTCCTGCCCTATGCGGAGGAGAGCGGGCTGATCGTGGCGCTCGACGAGTGGGTACTGTTCGAGGCTTGCCGCACCGCGCGTCATTGGCATGACGCGGGGCTCGACCTGCGCGTCAGCATCAACCTGTCGGCGACGCAGTTCGCCCGGCGCGGCATTCCGAACCTCATCGCCCACGCCCTGCAGGAAACGCGTCTCGATCCCGCCCGCCTCGACATCGAACTCACCGAGAGCGTGGTCATGCAGGACGTCGATCGTGTCCGCGACGACCTCGCCCGCATCCGCGCGCTCGGGGCTTCCATCTCCATCGATGATTTCGGCGTCGGCCACTCGTCCCTGCATCTGCTGCGGCAGTTGCGCGTCGACCGCCTGAAGATCGACAAGGAATTCATCCGCAACCTGTCCACGAGCCCGAGCGACCGGGTCATCCTGCGCACGATCGTGGGATTGGGGCATGAGCTGGGGTTCAGCGTCATCGCGGAAGGCGTGGAGACCGCTGACCAGCTTGCGATCCTGCAGGAAGAGGGCTGCGACGAGGTCCAGGGCTTCCTGTTCGCCCGCCCGATGGCGGCGCGCGATTTCCTGGCCTATGCCCAGCACCGGCCGACCCGGCCCGCAAGACGCAACAGCGAGCCGCATGCCGGCGCCGTGCCGTCCCGCTAGGGCAAAAAACGGCAGCTTTGCGCCGCGTGGGCTCGACCGCTTCTCGATGGGCCGGGCTCATGGAGAAGCGGTGTCAGGGGCGCTTCCCGTCAAAGGCAGCTTTCAACTTTTCCCTTGCTGACCAGTTCCTGCCACCGGGGACCCAGCACCTCGCGCGCCGGGATCGCGTCGGCGGCGCCTTGGCTTCCGTCCTCGAACATCTTGATTTCAAGGACCTGCTCGTAGGAGCCCGTGCGGACGATCTGGCCGGGAACGTAGGTCGTCTTGCTGTAGTAGGTGCCGCCGCTCGCCCGGGTCTTCGTCTCGTATCCGCCGGGGAGCTGCTCGACCTGGACCGTGTCACGCGCGCTGGCATCGATCACGATGTATTTGTCGTATCCGGCCTTGATCGTCTCGATGGCGGCCTGCATCTGCGCGGCGCTCGCCGCCGAGCCGCTGCTGCAATCGGCATCCGCATTCACACGCACGATGAGGGAATCCTGAGAAACGCGAACGACGCTGGATGATACGCACGCAGCCAGGAAGGGCAGGCAAGCCAATGGAACGAGCGCCCGTCTGATCATATTGCCTCCGCACAAATGATACCATCGGTCTTGGTCATCGACCGACGCCGAATGAGCTTCGCTCGAGCGCGTACCCTCGGCCGATGAGGCAAGCTCGTCGACCCTTGGCGTAACGTAACGCGCGAATCCCGGAAACGTCGAATCGAAGCCATAAAAACATTTTAATAATATATTGGTGACTATCTAATGTAAATTATCACAATTTAAAAATAAAATGCCTCATATTCTTACAATCCATGATTGCATATAATATGGAGATACATCAGTATTTAAATTTAAAATGAGTATTAATTTATATTTTTTAAATAAAATATGGTATATTTTATGTATAAAAAGTAGAATAGCTATTGATTGGCACGCTGCGATTGCGTGCCGATGGACGGTCCGCGCGCGGGACGCAATCCGTTTCCCGCCAAATCCCGCGCGCAAGCAACCGCATGCCTATGACCGAGACGCCCGTCGCGGCCGAAACCGTGGCGCTGACGGTTGTCAGCGCGACGATCGAGATGATCTGGCGACTTCGATGTAAAGACGTCGCAGTTCGGTCACGATGGGACCGGGTTTCCCGTTGCCGAGGGGGATGCCGTCGATCTCGACCACGGACGCGACAAGGGTGGTGGCGCTCGTCGCAAAGGCCTCTCTGGCCGCGAGCGCCTCCGCAACGCTGAATGCGCGCTCCTCGCATCGCAAGCCCTCCTTCGCCAACAATTTTTGCAATGCAATGCATGTGCAACCGGCCAGGGTTGTCGTGGATCTCGGGCGGGTTATCACGGTGTTGTCCTGGGTGATGATGTAGGCCGTCGACGATCCTCCCTCTGTGACCATGCCCTTCTCGAGCATCCACACTTCCTGACATCCGGCTTCCGCCGCCGCCTGTTTGGCGACAACCTGCGCCAGGAGGTTGACGCTCTTGATATCCCGTCTTGCCCATCTCAGATCCGGGAAGGTCTTGACCTTCAAACCATTGATTCCTGACGGCGCACCGACGAGGTTCTTCTCCTGCGTGAACAGCACGATGGACGGAGGAACGTCTGCGGGAGGGAAGACGAAGTCGCGTTCGGCGGCACCGCGCGTGATCTGGATGTAGACTATGCCCTCCTTCAACTTGTTGGTGTTGATGAGTTCGCGCTGGATTTGCGGAATATGCGGCAGCACCTTGGGTTCAGCGATCCCGATTTCCCTCAACGAGCGCTGAAGTCTTTCCAGATGCAACTCGTTATCGACCATCTTGCCGTCGATGACCGCCGTGACCTCGTAAATTCCGTCACCGAAGAGAAAGCCGCGATCCGTGATCGAAACAGCTGCCTCCCGGTGCGGGACATAGGCGCCATTCACATAAGAAATTTGTTGCATAGCCGTATCTTTGCGCTGTTGTTTCAAAGGGTTGAGAAGTTCCTCCCTTGCCGATGCCGTCCCCGAAGACAGTTGGCATCGTTGCATGGGCGAATGCTTCCGATCTGCTCCCATCGCCTCTATTCCCCAGACAATACACTCACAATCCGCTAGAAATCCTTGCAAAGTCGAAGGCTATCATAAAGTGCAGCATGGATATTGCGGCTGGCGACTGAATCGCCCACTCTAAAGAGCATGAATTCGCCTTCGGGATTGGACGCTACGGTCTGAGGCCGTCCTTCCATCAACGCGCGGTAGTCAACCGCGCCGAGGTTACGCGAACGTGGCTTCAATTCCATGTAGAGTTCGTCATTCGGGATGGTTCCGTGATCGCTGACGATTTGGTCGACCTCCCGTGTCTCTTCCTCCAGGGTGTATTCATTCCGTAAGGTCGCAATCAGGCTGTTACCCGTAGACCTTACGCTGCGCAGCCGCCTGTCCGGCGATATGGACACACCTTTCTTATACAGATGCGACAGATAGACGGGAAATGTATACGCACCGGCCTCTATGCCGAGGTAGCGTTCCGGGGTGACAACTTCGATTTGCTTGCTGGCCTGCGCCAGATAGTCAGCGCAGCTTATTCCGGAATCGCTCCCCTGATCGTCGAACATCAGGACGCGTTCGCCGATCTCTACGCGGCCACCCAGTATATCCCACGTGCTATAGACATACTCCGCGCCCTCGATCTCGCCGATGTTGGGAAGCCCTCCGGTTGCGATCACGACAATATCGGGGGAAAATCTTTCAATCATCGCGGCGTCCGCCATGTAGCCGAGCCAAATATCAACTCCAAGTTTTCGGCACTGGTCCTCAAGCCATAGCGCGATCGTCTGAAGGTCTTGGCGCCAGGTTACCTTCGACGCGACGTTGATCTGGCCGCCGACCTGAGTTTCCGCCTCGATCAAGGTCACTTTGTGACCTCGTTCGGCCGACACGCGAGCCGCTTCAAGTCCGGCAGGGCCGGCACCAACGACGACCACGTTCTTCTGCGAATCCGCCCGTGGCACGATATGAGGCATGGTGGCCTCACGTCCCGTTGCAGGATTCTGCAGGCAAAGAGCCTCTCCTCCGGTATAAATGCGGCTGATGCAGTAGTTGGCACCCACGCAAGGACGGATGTCGCTTTCGCGCCGCTCCATGAGTTTACGCACCATGTGCGGATCGGCGATCTGGGCGCGCGTCATGCCCACGAGATCGATGATACCTTCCTCGATGGCACGGGTCGCGGTGGCAAAGTCAAGAATCCGGTTAGCGTGGAGTACCGGTATCGACACGGCGGCCTTGATCGCACCCGCCATGGCGAGATAAGGCGCCAGCGGACTTCCCATGCTGGGCATCGACAGTGATGCCGCACGCCAGTTGTAGGTATTGCTTGCCATGACGTTCAAATAGTCGACGGTTCCGGAGTCCGCGAACGCCTTGGCGATTTCGAGGCACTCTTCCTGATCGAGCCCCTCTTCGGCAAACTCGTCCGCAGTAATCCGGACGCCAAGGACCGGTTTTTCACCGAGCCCACGCCGAACCGCGTCGATAATCTCGAACGGAAAGCGAAGACGATTTTCAAGACTTCCGCCGTATTGGTCAGTACGCATATTCACTGCGGGCGAGAGAAACTGCATTGCAAGCTGGCCGCCTGCGAACAGCAGCTCGATGCCATCCAGTCCCGCCGCCTGAGCCCGGCGCCCGGCGGCATGGAAATCCTCCAGGATGCGCTCGAAATCCCAGTCTTCCATTTCCTTCGGAAAGGAGCGGTGCTGGGCTTCGCGCACGGCCGAGGCGCTTACCGGGGGCAGCCAGGAACCGGTATCCCAACGACCTCGCCGGCCAGGATGCGAGATTTGGCAGAAGCAGGCCGCACCATGGCTGTGAACGGCGTCGACGAGGACCTTGATATGCGGGATGGCCCGATCCTCGGCGAGCGTGAGTTGGCCGAACGGCGCGACCGAATCCGATGACACGGCGGTCGATCCGCCGATCATCGTCAGCGCCACCCCGCCCTTTGCCTTTTCCTCATGGTACAAGCGATATCTTTCCCCCGCCAGCGACTGGGTGCCGTAGCCGGGAGCATGCGCCGTGCTGACGATGCGATTGCGCAATGTCAACTCACGTAAGCGGAAAGGTTGAAGGAGAGCATCATACCCTGACATGTCGATCGATCCTGGTTTCGCGATAGTTTTTGTCTATCGTTGAAATCTCGCCCAAGCTGGTGACAACTGCCCAATAGTCGAAATAGAGTTACATTCTGCCTGTATTGACAGAAAATGTAAGCTTTCCATTTGATTTTCACCTCCAGAATGCGCGTGATACGGCGGCGGTGACAAGTTTTTCTATCGAGCCTTAAGAGACAGATAAATAAAGGAAGCGTGGCAATCCGGTTCTCAGCGGAAAACTGAACGCATATATTTCCCAGCGCACGTGACGAAACTTCCTGTGACTTTCTTTCCCGCTGTGTGCTTGTGGGTTATCAGCAATTCAGGACGCCCTGAAAGCGCTTCAGGAATGCGCTCAGCCGTTCAGTTTGCGGATTGGTCATCAATTCCTGGGGCTTTCCACTTTCGAGCACACGGCCTCGATCGAAAAAGTAAAGCGTGTCCGCGACGTCCCGTGCGAAGGTCAGCTCGTGCGTGACCACGATAAGCGTACGCCCCTCCTTTGCCAGATCCTTGATGACGGCAAGCACTTCTCCGACAAGTTCGGGGTCGAGAGCGGAAGTCGCCTCATCGAACAGGAGAACGCGGGGGTTCACGGCGAGCGCGCGAGCGATGGCCACGCGTTGGGCCTGGCCGCCGGACAACTGTCCCGGATAGGCATCCGCCTTGTGTTTCAGGTTCACCCGTTCAAGCAGTTTCAGCGCCGCCTCTTCGGCCTCTTCCCGCCTGACGCCGTTGACGATGATTGGCGCGAGTGAAATGTTGCGCAGCGCCGTCATGTGAGGAAACAGGTCGAAGCTCTGGAAAACCATTGCCATTGATTTTCGGAAGCGAAGCGTTGCCTCCTCGCCGGACTTCATTTTGTTGTCAGCAAAACTGACAGCATCGCTACCGATCCGCATGGAGCCTGCCGTCGGCGTTTCGAGCAGGTTCAGACATCGCAGGAACGTAGACTTGCCGCAGCCGCTCGAACCGATGATCGCCGCAGTGCGACCCTCCTCGAGCGACAGGCTGACATCATCGACAGCAACGATCGAACTGAAGACTTTCCTGAGGGAACGCACCTCGATGAAGTTGGTCGACATCAGAGTGAACCCCTATTGTTGAAACGCCGCTCAACTTGATAGGCGACCGACGCCATGGGCCAGATCAACATGATGTACAGGAGCGCGGCAAAGGTAAACACTTCCAGGGGGCGAAATGTGCTTGCGGTCAGCGATGACGCGGTAAACATTATGTCATGAACGGACACGATAGAAAGCAGAGATGTATTCTTGAATTGTATAATTGACTGATTGACTATTGCCGGCGTCATGCGGCGGAATGTCTGGGGCAGTATGACGTGATACATCGTCTGCCAATAAGACATACACAGGGAGCGGCAGGCATTCCACTGACCTTTTTCAATGGACTGGATACCGCCTCTGAAGATTTCCGCGGAGAAGGCGGCCATGTAGAAGGTCAGGCCACAGCCAGCCGCCAGCCAGGCCGGCATATTGATGTTCAGTGCCATCGGGAACGCATAGTAGAACCACACGATCTGAATGAGCGCCGGTGTACAGCGGAAGATGCCGATAAAGAGGGATACGGCCTGCCGCGCCACCCAGATCTTGCTTATGAGAAGCAGGCCCAGGATCAGGCCGAGAATAAGTCCCGCAACGGTGGTAGCGACGCCATAAGCGATAGTCACCCAAATCGCCTCTATCCAGGCGCCCGGGTCCCATACGGCGGACCAATCAAACTCGTAGTTCATCGTCTTTCCCGCAACACAGGCTGGCCCGAAACACAGGCAGGCGGTCCGGCCGCGTAAGGCGCGACCGGACCGTTCGGAAGTTCTCAGAATTGAACTTCGGGCGGGATGACGCTCGTGTCGAAGCCGGCATTCTGGAGAACCTTGATGAAGATGGCCTTCACCTCTCCGGAGGCCTGCTTTTCCTCGGACCACTTCTTCAGCCAGGGGGTCAGACGATCTGCTGCCCTGATAATGCCCGCGGATGACCCCATCGACTGGACCGGGCTCGGGAAAACGATGTCACCGAAGGCATTGGAGGCATTCTTATGGACGTTCAGACAGCGCAAGGCATCCGCGCCCATGATGTCGGCCCGTCCGGACTGCACGGCCAGAGTGACTTCCGCATATTCGGACAGAGTGATGTGTGTCGCCTTGGGAGCAAACTCCTTGAACGCGGTCTCAATGCTTGTTCCGGTCACGGTCGCGATGCGCACCTCGGGTTTGTTCAGCGATTCCCAGGTGCCATCGGACTTGAAAGATTTGCTGGTCACGCCGCAGAAAGCCAGACCGTACATGGGTCCCACCATCGAGAGAGCCTTTTCGCGCTCCGGTGTGGCACTCATGCCCGGCCAAAGGTCGATTTTATTGGACTGGAGGTCGAGAACGACGGTCTTCCAGCTGGTTTCCCGGAATTCCGGCTTGATCTCGCGCCCCATTTCCTTGGAGAGATCCCGGGCGATCGCGTGGCAGAGATCGATCTCGTACCCCTCCCATTGGCCCGTCTTGCGGTCCTCCCACGATCCGACCGGGTCGTTGGGAATGGCGCCACACACGATCTTGCCTGACGACTGGATACGATCCCAGACCGGGTCGGCGGCAGCCGCACCGATGCCCGCCAGGCTGATGCCGAATGCAACAATCATGGAAGATAAAGAGATTGTACGTTTCATTTTATTCCCCTTGGCTGTTTTGATCTTTTTGGACTGTTGTTTTCAAGCTGTTGCGACTTCGGCAGCTTGAATGCCGGCTCGCTCGTATATTGCCTTGATTTCCGAACCGATCTTTTCGATCTGGGCCCTGTCGCCCATACGATGCGGGCTGCGCGTGACGCCTCCCGGCCGGCCAAGCGCCGCCATGGCGCTCTTGACGAAGGCGAAGTTGCTCAATCCCGATCGCGCGAGCAGATGGTACATCTCGTCGATAACCTGCTGATTGCGCGATAGCGCTTCGGCGTCGTTGGAACGGAATGCCTTGTAGTAGTTCACGACTTCTCTGGCGCACACGTTGGAGATGGTCGAAACGATGCCGCTGGCGCCACGCGACAACAATGCGCTGCCATAGGGTTCGAGGCCCACGAAATGCGCGAGCCGGTCGCGTGTTGCGTAGTACAACTCGGCTACTGCATAGAGATCGCGTGCGCTTTCCTTATAGGCGGCGATGTTGGGCAGGTTGGCGATCTGGGCTGCCGTCGACGGCGAGAGCGCGACCCCGACGCGGGCCGGATTGTTGTAGACCATGACCGGCAGGCCTATCGCACCCACCTCCTCGAAGGCCTTTACGATTTCCGATGGAGTCGGAAGAGAATAGACTGGAGGGAGCACCATGCAGCCATCGAAGCCCAGCCCCTTTGCAACCCTGGTGAGCTCCAGGGTCTCGGCGTGATTGGTCGAGGACGTGCCGGCAATCAGCGTGCCCCGCCCCGCCACGTATTCGAACGCCGCCTGGAACAACTCGATGCGCTCGGGAACCGACAGGGAATAATACTCCCCCGTGCTTCCCCCGATGACGAAGCCGGAGACGCCTTCCGACAGCAAGAGATCCACCATGGCCTTCAGCCGATCCATGTCGATGCTGCCAGCTTCGGAAAATGGTGTAGCCAACGCCGGCAACACCCCGCTCCAACTTACCTTGGCCATAATTGCGTACTCTCCTGATTGACGTTTGCCACAATTCGATATATCGTATGTCGAATATGAAATTGCTGTCAAGGGGACATGTATGGCCGAAGATGGAGTTGACAATCTGCGCTACGAACAGCCCGTTCGCGGAGATACACTGGCCGAGCAGGTCTACCGTCAGCTTTGCACTGCGATCCTGTCCGGGTCGTTCGCCCCGATGGAAAGAATCACCATTCGCCGCCTCGCCGATGAAATCGGCGTCAGCGCGACGCCTGCGCGGGAAGCGGTGCTCCGCCTGGTTGCCGACGGGGTGCTTCAGACAACCGACAAGAATGCGATCATGGTGCCCGAGCGCACCGAAGCCGAGATCATCGAGATCTTTGACATCCGCCGATCCCTGGAGGGAAGCATGGCGGAAGTGGCGGCCACTCGCTTCGCCGACGCAGACATCCAGTTTCTCGCCGAAACGCAGAAAAAATTTCTCAGGCACCTGGACGATTCAAATTACAAGGAAGTTCTTGCGACGAATTCCGTTTTCCATTTTTTCATTTACACGAAATCGAATCTCGCTCTGCACCTGAAATTGACCGAAAGTCTTTGGCTGAGAATTGGACCGACGCTTCGATATATGTATCCAGTGCTTCACAAGAACCGCACGGACCATCGCAGGCATGAGGAGATCATAGAAAGCGCGGCCCGGCGCGATCCAGCGGCGCTGAAGAATGCGATTCTTGCAGACCTTCAGTCTTCCCAGGTGGCTCTCATGCAATATCTTGAGAACTATAACAGCGAGCGATCGCCCCGAATAAGGCGCCTCAGGGGATGAGCAAGCCGCCCGAGTACCAAGATCACCAAGGTCATGGCCGCCACATGTCTGCTCGCTCGTTTGATGTAATCGTCATCGGCGGCGGAATATTTGGTCTTTTCTGCGCGCTTACCCTGGCTGGTGCAGGAAAGGCGGTCGTGGTGATCGAGCGTCAAAAGGCATGGTCGGAAGCATCCGCGGTCAATGCCGGATCCCTCGGCGTTCAGAACAAGCTTCCCGCGCTTGTCCCCTACACGCTCTGGTCCTGGGATATCTGGAAGGGTCTGGCTGCCCGGCTTGGCGGCGACATCGGCCTGCGTCGGGATGGCGGCTACAAAGTTGCGACGAACCAGTCCGAGGCAGAACGGCTCGACGAAGTGTCGCGACAGCAGCAGGACTTGGGGCTGGAGGTCACGCGCTTAGGGGCGGCCGAGATCCGTCGGCTGGCGCCGTGGATATCGACCGACTGTGTAGCGGCAACATTCTCTCCACAGGATGGCTTCGCCAGCCCGACGCTTCTTGGGCCTGCGTTGCGACGGGCCGTTGAAGGCGCCGGCGTGACGATCGTCGAAGACGCTGCGGTCGAAACCATCAGGCCGGGCGCTCGGCCGAGCGTGCTGACGCGGCGCGGTGAATTTCATGCGCAACAGGTCGCCATAACCGCGGGTGCATGGACCGGCCGGCTGGCCGCGATGGTGGGCGTCAGACTGCCCATTTCGCTCGATGTGAACATGGTCTCCGTTACGGAGCCGGCCCGGCCGACCATCGGAAATATCGTTACGCACGCACGGGGTATCCTGACGCTGAAGCAGGTCGCCAACGGCAGTTGCCTGATAGGAGGGGGGTGGCAGGGCATCGGCACCTTGGACGACTCCCGCAAGGAGTTGAGTTACGATCAACTCATCCACAATCTCCGCCTGGCATTGCGGGTCATCCCGGGCCTTGAACGACTGAATGTCGTCCGCAGCTGGGCGGGATATGAAGGTGTCACGCCGGATTCGCTGCCATATCTCGGGCTATTGCCCGGTCATCGCAACATCTATTGCGCTGCATGCGCGCGCGGCGGTTTCACGTTGGGCCCCTTGATGGGCCAACTCCTGGGAGAGCTGGTTCTCAGCGGAAGCACGTCGAGGCCGATCGATGTTTTTGATCCCGGAAGGCTTGCATATGTCGCTACCTAACATGCGCCTCATCGACGGCATCATGCCGCCGAACGAAACGGTTACCTTCGTCTTCGAAGGCGAGAAGCTGACCGGTTGGGCGGGAGAGGCCATCGCATCCGCGCTTATGCGGGCGGGCATTCTGGCGTTGCGCCGGACCCGTATCGGCGACGAAGCACGCGGATATTTTTGCGGCATGGGGCTTTGCTGGGAGTGCGCGGTGCATGTCCAGGGATTGGGCGTGGTCAGGAGCTGTTCACATCCGGTTGGCGAGGGTCAGGTGATTTCGTTTGCTGACGGGCGGTTCGACAAATGAGCGGTCCGGTCGTGATCATTGGAGCAGGTCCGGCGGGTTTGTCATGCGCCTCGGAACTCGTCTCCGGCGGCCGGGAAGTGGTCCTGATTGATGACAATCCGATTCCCGGTGGGCAATATTTTCGTCAGTTGCCCCACACCTATCGCATTTCTCCAGGCGCGCGGCTGCTCCGTGACAAGGCGCGCTTCGACGAACTCGCGCGGGTTCTGACCAGGCCCGGTGTCCGGCATCTTCCTTCAACCACCGTCTGGGGCGCACCCGGCAACAGGACGGTGTCCTATGCCGGTCCTGCGGCCAGCGGCCGTATAGAAGCATCGGCAATCGTCATTGCAACGGGCGCCCAGGAAAAGTCGCTGCCGTTCCCCGGATGGACGCTTCCGGGCGTCATCTCGGCGGGTGGATGCCTCAATCTCGCAAAGGCGCACGGGCTGGTGCCCACCGGCAGAGTGGTCGTCGCCGGGAACGGACCGCTCGTGCTCGTTGCTGCGGCGACGATGATCGCAGCCGGTGCCAATGTCGTTCGCGTGGCGGAGGCTCAGCGCGACATTCGGCTCGCCACGGCCGCCCTTGCCGGCTTGACCGCCGCGCCGGGCATCCTGCGCACCGGGATCGGCTACCGGGCACGCATCCTCGCAGCAGGAGCAGGATTCCGCTCCGGCTGGATGATCGCCGCCGCCAGAGGAGAAAGCAGGCTGGAGGCGGTGGGCATCGCTCCGGTCGGCACTGATGGTCGCCCCAGGCTCGCGAAGCTGGAGTGGATCGAAGCAGAAACGCTGGTGATGGGTTACGGCCTGCTGCCGGGCATCGACGCGGCCAGGCTGTTCGGCTGCCGTATCGAGCATGATCCCGCGCTGAACGGGTTTGTCCCGTGGCGCGACAACACCCTCTGCACCAGCGAAGAGGCCCTATACGCGGTTGGCGATGCCGCCGGCATAGGGGGAGTCGAGGTGGCGCTCCTGGAGGGCCGCATCGCCGCCCATTCCATTATGCGCATGAATGCTCCGGCGCGGCTCGTAGCGCGCTACCGTCACTTGGACCGCTATCGCCGCAAGCTCAATCTGGCCTACCAGATGTCGACACCGCTCGTCGCAGCGACGGACGACACCATCATTTGCCGGTGCGAGGAACTCACCCTCGCGCGGCTGCTGGCCGATCCCGGTTGTGACCGCGGCAGCCTGAATGCGGTGAAGACATCAAGCCGGCTCGGAATGGGCCGATGTCAGGGACGCTGCTGCCTGCACGCAGCATCCTCCCTGCTGGGGCTCGGCACCGTGGACAATGCGTCGCATCCGCGCACCCGCCCGCCGCTGAGACCGATTCCGCTGGGCCTTCTGGCCGCCGATCGTGACGCTGGCCCGGCATTTGAACCGGATGAGATCAACCTCTCGGAACACAAGGAATAGACATGACACTTCAACGCCACCTCGAAGGCATCTCGCTTGATCCTTACGTGAACGGCGCCCGCCGAAAGATCTCCGCGGCCACGCATCCAACGTATGATCCCGCTACGGGCGAGGTGTTGTGCGAGGTCCCCATCAGTGACGCCGGCGTCGTGGACGAGGCGGTCGAGGCTTCGAAGTCGGCGCTGAAAGGCGTCTGGGCCAATGTAACGCCGGCCGAGCGAGGCCGCATGCTTTTCCGCGTCGCGCAGGCCATTCGCGCCGACGCCGAACGGCTGGCCACCATAGAGTGTATCGATAGCGGCAAACCCCTGCGGGAAGCCATCGGCGACATCGAGACATCCGCGCGCTATTTCGAGTACTATGCGGGCATCGCCGACAAGCTGCAGGGCGACACCATTCCGTTGGGCAAGGACTTCGTGTCGTTTACCCTGCATGAACCGATCGGCGCGACGGCTCACATCATTCCCTGGAACTTTCCACTCGTCACGACTGCGCGCGGCTTGGCTCCCGCCCTCGCCGCAGGGGCGACTGCCGTCATAAAGCCAGCCGAGCAAACCCCGTTGACCGCGCTCATCCTGCCGGAATACCTGGAAAAGGCAGGCATTCCGGCCGGAGTCGTCAATGTCGTTTGCGGTCCGGGCCGAACGACAGGCGCACCGCTGACCCTGCATCCCGGCATCGCCCATGTGACCTTCACCGGCTCAGTGGCAACGGGAAAGGCCGTCATGACAGCGGCAGCGTCCCATGTCGCTTCCGTCACCCTGGAACTGGGCGGCAAGTCGCCGGTGGCTGTTCTGGCGGATGCCGATCACGACGCGGCGCTGGAAGGCGTCTTGAAGGCAATCTTCACCAACGCCGGCCAGGTCTGCTCGGCAGGCTCGCGTCTTGTCGTGGAACGCAGTATTGCGGATTTTTTCCTGACGCAGCTTGTAGAACGGATCAGCACCTTTACGTTCGGCCACGGTCTCGACAATCCGAACATCGGCCCGGTCGTATCCCGGGATCAGCTGTCCAAAATCGAAACCATCGTGAATGATTCCGTAGCCGCCGGGGCCGAGCTCTTGACCGGCGGAAGGATCAAGAAACCAGATGGGCTGAACGGATGGTTCTACGAGCCGACGGTCCTTATTGCGCACGATCCTTCGACAAAGTGCGCCCAGGAAGAAATCTTCGGGCCTGTGCTCACAGTGCAGATTGCCGAAGATTTCGAACATGCGTGCGAACTGGCGGAGGGCACGGACTTCGGTCTGGTCGCCGGAATCTATACGAAAGACGTCTCCAAGGCCTTACGCTTCAGCCGGCATGTGTCGAGTGGGCAAGTCTTTATCAATCAATATTTCGCGGGCGGCGTTGAAACCCCCTTCGGCGGCACCAAGAATAGCGGTTTCGGGCGCGAGAAAGGTCTGGAGGGGCTTAAAGCATACCACACCGTCAAGACGGTGACCGCCCGTATCTAGGCTCAGGGCCTATTAATTTATGTTGAGGCGTGATGAGCTTGGCCCTTAAAGGGGGCTTTGAGGGCCAAACTGTTTCGTTCGAGCACGCGTCAGATGGCGCGGATCTCGCCGCATTTTCCCCTTTCGCACGGCGTGCCGATGTCGGTATAGGGGAAGGGGGCGCGGATGACGTCGCCCTGCTCAAAGGTCGGCATAGGCTCTCCGATCCGCTTCGCTGTCCCATTCGGTGAGTGTGGCGAACGGATCATCAACTGCCGGCTCGGGCTTGGCCTGTGTGAGAGCGACGCGCCCATCCTCGATCGTGTAGGCGATCTCGTCGCCTTCCTTCAGTTGCAGGGCGGCCCGCACAGCCCGCGGAATCGTCTGCGCCTTGCTGGTCAGTTTGCTGGTGATCATGGCGGCTCCTTTGACACCCATAGGCAAGGAAACTCCTTACCGGATGCAAGGCGCAAGTCGCACGATCAGTGCCTCGGCCCATAGATGGAGGGGGAGGTGGATTGGCTGGGGTGAGGCCGCAAAATACGGAGTGTTCCGATTCGCGGCGGGAAACGAGTGTCAACCCCCACAATGAAGTTCATTGAACCTGAGAACATTACGTTAAAGTCGTCGGAACAAACTTCTAAATGGCTGATTTCATTGAAGGAAATGGTGGGCGCGACAGGGATCGAACCTGTGACCCCTACGATGTCAACGTAGTGCTCTCCCGCTGAGCTACGCGCCCGATGTCCGTGCAGCTTGCTGCGCCGAACCAGAGGTGTATGGCTTCATACAGGTTTTGCGCCGCCGATCAAGCAAAAAGACGCTCTCGCGCGAGACCCGTATGGGACGACCCGCCAAAACTGCCGGGCGCGTCCTGTTGCGGCGGCGGAAATGAACGCCGCATCCATGGGAAGGCGCTATACCCCGCCCGAACGGGACATGCAAGCCGGGAAGCGCCCGAATCGCGCCTGGCTGTGGAAACATCCCGGGCAGGGCGGGCGGAGGCGGCATAACGTGCTGATATGGCGTGTGCTCATGCCACGAGCAGCTTTTCGACCTCGCCGACCAGTTCGCGCAGGTGGAAGGGCTTGGACAGCACCTTGGCGTCACGCGGGGCCTGAGAATCAGGGTTGAGCGCCACCGCCGCGAAGCCGGTGATGAACATCACCTTGATGTCGGGGTCGAGTTCGGTGGCGCGGCGCGCGAGCTCGATCCCGTCCATTTCCGGCATGACGATATCAGTCAGCAGCAGTTCGAAGGGCTCCTCCCGCAAGTGGTTGTAGGCGGAAAGGCCATTGTCGTAGGACGCCACCTCGTAGCCCGCGTTCTGCAGGGCCTTGACGAGAAAGCGGCGCATGTCGTTGTCATCTTCGGCAAGAAGGATCTTGTTCATGGTGTTTCTTTTCGACGAATCACGTGACGTTCCTTGTGCCCCCCGCGCGCTGGAGCAGCAGGTTGCAGCAGATTCTCCCGATGGGCCCCACCCCACGGCTTGCGACCATCAAGCCGCGTGGATCGTAAATTTGGCGTGAAAGCGCGGGCGTCGCCGTGCCCAAACCACAGCCGAAGAGCCCGCGCCGTGGACAGAGGCGTCCGAAAACGGCACTATGTGACAAAAGAGCATCGGAATCGCGATGCGGACACAGAAACAGGTCACCAGCCCCGGACGAACATGCGCCACGCCGCACAGGATTTCAGCCCGCCCTTCACCATCTTCGAGCCCGTGTCGCACGGCGCCCCGGTGGTGTTCAACGTCCCCCACGCGGGGCGCGTCTATCCGCAGGCGTTCCTCGACGAATCGCGGCTCGATCCGGTGGCGCTGCGCCGGTCCGAGGATGCGTGGGTCGACCGGCTGTTCGCCGGCGTGGTGCGGCTTGGGGCGCCGCTGATGGTGGCGCATTTTCCCCGCGCCTATCTCGACCTCAACCGCGAGCCCGGCGAGTTCGACCCGCGCCTGTTCACCGGGCGGCTGCCGGCCGAGGCCAACACGCGTTCGGCCCGCGTGGCCGGGGGGCTCGGCACGATCCCCCGCGTCGTCGGCGACGGACAGGACATCTATCCCGGCCGTATCCCGTTCGAGGAAGGCCTGACGCGCGTTGAGGCGCTGTACAAGCCCTACCATCTCGCCCTGCGCGATCGTCTCGCCCGCACTCATGCCAGCTTCGGGGCCGTGCTGCTGATCGACTGCCATTCCATGCCGACGCCGGCGACGGCGGCGGGCGGGACGCGGACAGCGTCCGCCCCCGACATCGTCCTCGGCGACCGTTTCGGCATGAGCTGCGCGCCGGCGGCGGTCGGGTTCGTCGAGCGGGCGTTGCAGATGCGCGGCTACAGCGTCGTGCGCAACCGGCCCTACGCCGGCGGCTACATCACCGAGCACTACGGCACGCCCGCCAGCGGCTGCCATGCGCTCCAGATCGAGATCTGCCGCTCTCTCTACATGGACGAGAAGACGCTCGAGCCCACGGCCGATTTCGCGCGCGTGGCTGGCGATCTCGCCGCGGTCGCGGACTTGCTCATGCGGGCATCGTCGGCGCTGCTGACGCCGCTGCACGACGCGGCGGAGTGACTCCATGGAACTGCCGGCGCCTTTGAAGCGGGCGGTCGACGCCGCGCTGGAGGGGCACGCCGCGGCCGATCTCGCCCGCGCGGCCTCCGCGCTTTCCGCCCGCTATCGCGCCGAGGTGCGCGACGGTGCCTGGCATCTCGCCGAGGAGCGGGCGGCGCTCGCCTATCTCGCCACCCGGCTGCCCGCGACTTACGCCGCCGTCCGCGCGGCGCTCGCGCACGTGGCGCAGGAGCAGCCGGATTTCGCGCCCGTCTCGCTGCTCGATGTCGGCGCGGGGCCCGGCACGGCGCTGTGGGCGGCGGCGGACCTCTGGCCCTCGTGCCGCACGGCGCTGATGATCGAGGGCAGCGACACGATCCGCCGCTGGGGCGAGCGGCTGTCCGCACCGCTCGCGGGCAAAGGGGGCGCGTCCATCGGCCTCGTCTGGCGGTCGCAGGATCTGCTCGACGACACGGCGGGCGTGCCCGGCCGTCACGACCTGGTGACGATGGCCTACGTGCTCGACGAGATCGCCGACCAAAGCCGCGCCGGGCTGATCGATCGGCTATGGGCGCGCACGCAGGGCGTTCTGGTGATCGTGGAGCCGGGCACGCCGGCGGGTTTTCGCCGCGTGGCGGATGTGCGCACGCGCCTGATCGCGGCAGGCGGGTGCATTCTCGCCCCGTGCCCGCACGCGCTGCCGTGCCCGATCACCGCGCCGGACTGGTGCCATTTCTCGCAGCGCGTGGCCCGCTCGCGCCTGCATCGGCTGCTCAAGAGCGGCGACGTGCCATGGGAGGACGAGAAATACGCCTACGTTGCCGCCTCCCGCCTGCAGGACAGCGCCGCGCCGCGCCGTACCCGCGCGCGCGTGCTGGCGCCGCCGCGCGCGGGGCGGGGCCATATCGGCCTGAAACTGTGCGAGGCGGACGGCGGTGTGGCGCAGCGCACCGTAAGCCGCCGGGACGGCGACGCCTACCGGCAGGCGCGCCGTGCGGACTGGGGCGACGGCCTGTCCTAAAGCAATTCCAGCAAGAGTGGGAACCGGTTTCGCATCCGGAATTGCGTAAAAACAAAGACGTAGAGCATTTCTCTGTTTCAACGAAAAGGAGAAATGCTTGAGATCATGTCATCGTTTCACGGAAATGATGACATGATCCCGCTTTTTGATTCTGAGCTGATTCTTGTTGATCAAATGAGTCCATTTGATCGGAACGCGCTCTACTCGGGCCGGCCGTGGCGCTTACCAGCAGCCCCAGCGGTTGCAGCGGGGGCCCCAGTAAGGGCCGCGCCGCCCATAGTAGTAGCGGTCGTTGCGGGTCGACGCCGCGCCGACCACGGTGCCGCCGATCACGCCGGCCGCGGTGCCCACAGCGACCGCTGCCGCCGCCTGATCCGACTGGCGGCGGTTTTCGGCGTAGGCCGCGTTGGCGCAATTGTCGAACGCCCGCGTTCCCGGCTTCAGTCCTGCGCCCAGGCACACGCGCTCCGCGCTGTACATCGATTCCTGGGTGCTCTGACAGCCGGACAGCACCAGCCCCAACGCCGCCAATATCAATATCGCACGCATTGCAACTCCTCCCGACGCAAAATAGACTTGCCGACGCAAAACAAATTCACACTTCCGCGGCACCGGCCGATCCCGCGAGCGGATGCTTCTTAGCATGAAAATCGGTCCGTGACCGCGAAATTTGGATGGCAGGCCTTTGGGCCGCCGCGGGCGCGAGCCGGGGAACGGCGCATTGCGGGGCAATGCGCCGACAATGTCACGAATCAGCCCTATTTACGACATATCCGGCGCATATCCAACGCCGGCGCGTGACGCATTCATGACGACCGTCTCCGCAGGCGCTGCGGGGCGTCGCCCGTCTGCCGCCGCATTGCCGCGCCGGTTTTACGCGTCCCGCCGAGGAATCATCGCCGCTGGTGGCCGGCCACTCGCATTGTGTGAATTTGTTTTGATTGTTGCTTTGTTTAATGAAGGGGATCGAAATGGAGTATATTAGACAAGTTGCCGACGGTGTTTCTTCCTGGTTCTACGCTCGGGGCAACGGTGCTGCCGCCGCGCAGCCCGGCGATGCCGCCAGGGACGAGGCCGGCAGGGACACGGAATCCCTTTTCGCGTCGCTCGCCTCGCAGGAGGCGTTGCAGCGGCCGCTGGCCGGGAACTACGATATCGCGCTCAGCGCCCGTAACCTGCGCAACGACAAGGTGCGCGTCCGTTCCAACCTGGCGGCCGCGGCCGACAAGGTCGGCGTCGACGCCGTGCGCCAGGCGATCGTTGCACGCCTCGGCAAAACGGGCCCGCATCAGGCCATCGCCCATCAGCAGCTCAACCGGGTGGTGAGATGCGTGCCGTCGATCGTCATCGTCGGCTGACGGCCGGGCAATCCGCTTCTTACCGACGAGCCGGACGCAGGGCTTCCCGCATCCGGGTCGTTCCCTGTGGGGAAGGCGCATGTCATGCCGGCACTCCGGTCTTCGGCCGGTCCTGCGCCGCTGTCAAACGGCGGGGCAGCAAGGACGGTGGGGACCTGGGACACGGTACTCGCCTAGCATTCGTGTAGCGGCGATGGTTTATGTGAGGTTTCGATCGGCTTTTTATTGTCGAAATATTTATGGATAATTCTTGCATCGCCCGATTAAATTCTGTGCATAAGCATGTTTATTGAGAGGAATTTCTATGTCTGCTTCTTATCCTATTGGTAATTCGTCGTTCCCACCTGTGCCGACGGTCTGTTTCGAAGCTCCGGTCACGTTCTCCCAGCCCGGGAGCATCGCCGCGGCCGAGCAGAACGAGGTTCGACAGGAGAACGCAGGCGCTACCGACAACACCGACAGCAAGGCCGGCTGGTGCTATAAGGTCCGGCAGGGTCTTTCCGACATCGGTAAAACCATCCGGAACTTCTTCGCCTCGGCCTGGGCAAAGCTGCGCGATTTCTTCAGCGCGATCGGGGAAAAGGTGAAGAACTTCTTCTCTGGAGAGGCCTCCGATGTTTCGTCGCGATTGTCCAGCCCGGTTACGTTCCACTTTGTCGACACCGGCAATGAGGATGATGAGGATGACGTGATCTATGATCCCACGCGGGATCTGGACGGTGAACCAGCACCCCGCGTCCGGAAGGACGGCGAGTCGGTCTCGGATGATTTCGAGGACGGGCTTGCTATCCTCGTCCCGCCGATCACCCAGAGGCTGGACAACGGTAGCGTATCGCTCCTCGACACCAGCGCTGCACAGGAGGACCTCGCAGACCTCAGCGTGTCGGACAGCGTTGCAAGCACCATCGGGGAGGACGAGGAGACGGCATCGTTTCCCGACGTCAACACCGGACAGCGCCACGAAGGCTCTGATGTGGGGGTTGATGAGGGTCTGGGAGACAGCACGGCTCAGCAACTGCAGGCGCAGCAGAGCACGGACGGCCACGTCTCCGAGTAAGGCCGACAGGCCGGCGCAGTCCCGCGCGTGAGGGCCTGGTGCAAGCGCGCCGGCCCTTCATCCCATGAAGAACGACAGAACCGGATGCGGTCTCCGCATCCGGTTTTTTGCAGCCCGGCCAGGGTGCGCCGCGTCAGCTCGCGAAGAACGACTGCGTGCCGTGCGCCTCGATGGCAGCGGCGAGGCGGGCGAGGGCGTGGATGTAGGCTGCCGTGCGCCATGACACGCGCCTCTCCTGCGCGATCTCCCAGATGGCGCGCCCCTCCCGCACCATGATGGTGCGCAGGCGCTCGTGCACCTCTTCCAGCGTCCAGGCGTAGCCCTGCTTGTTCTGCACCCACTCGAAGTACGACACGGTCACGCCGCCCGCGTTCGCCAGAATATCCGGCAGGACGATGATGCCCTTCTCCGACAGGATGGCGTCGGCCTCGGGCGTCACCGGCCCGTTCGCCAGCTCCAGAACGACCTTCGCCTTGACGCTCGCCGCGTTGCCCTCGTGGATCATGTTTTCGAGCGCCGCCGGCACCAGCAGGTCCGCATCCACCGCAATGAGCTCGTCGGCGGAAAGCCATTGGTGGCCGTGCGTCCCGACCGTCGAGGCGACGGACTTGCCCTCGGCCTTGGCCTTGATCAGCAGGTCGACGTCGAGACCGTCCGGCGAATGGACCGCGCCGGCGGAATCCGACACCGCGACGATCAGGTGGCCGTCCGCCGCCAGCAGCGAGGCGATGAACTGGCCGGCATTGCCGAAGCCCTGGATGGCGACGCGCGTGCGCCCCTCCAGACCGAGTTCGGCGGCAAGGTCGCGCACCAGATAGTAGCCGCCGCGCGCCGTCGCGTCGTTGCGGCCGACCGAGCCGCCGAGCGCGATCGGCTTGCCGGTGATCACCCCCGGCGAGGCCTCGCCCACGATCTGCGAATACTCGTCGGCCATCCAGCCCATGATCATCGCGTTGGTATAGACGTCGGGGGCGGGAATGTCCCGGTCCGGTCCCACGATGCGCGCGAACGCCTGGATGTAGGAGCGCGACAGGCGCTCCAGCTCGGCCTTCGAGAGCGTGCGCGGATCCACGCTCACCGCGCCCTTGCCGCCGCCATAGGGCAGGTTCATCACGGCGCACTTGAACGTCATCCAGAACGCCAGCGTCTCCACCTCGTCCTCGTTGGAATCGGGATGGAAGCGGATGCCGCCCTTGGTCGGCCCGCGCGTGTCGTCATAGCGGCAGCGCCAGGCCAGGAACGACTTGCGGGAGCCGTCATCCATCCGGATCATCAGGCGGACTTTCGTGGTCTCGCGCGGATATTTCAGCTTTTCGATCACATCCGGATCTACCTGCAGATGCTGGGCGGCTTCGTCGAGACGGACGAGGGCGAGATCGAGAAGGCTGTGGCGGGTCATCATGGCTCCTGAAGCTTGGCTCGCCGGCCGTAAACCGGCCAGGGTATCTGTTTAGAATTTATGCAAAAGCCTATAACATAGGCGGAATTTGCATAAAACAAGTGCATCCTTCAAGGAAATAAAATGACCCAACTGTCAAGCAAAAATTCATAAACTGTATGTTTGAAACATCATTGGCGATATTTCATGCATCATGCGGGAGGTCGAGGGACGTCGGTCAAGCCCGCGCCGACGGTGTCGTCCGTGGGTTCAGTTCGGCACGGCCATCAGCAGCAGGCCCGCGAGGGCGGCGCCGGCGACCATCCTTCTGATACGCAGGCGGCAGACGCGTTCGCCGCGCTCGGGGAGGGAAAAGACGAACGTGTCGTCGCTCGCGCCGATGCGCGTCGCGTGGGTGGCGAGCCAATCCGCCAGATCGGCCGGCAGCACCTCCGCCGCCGTCCGGCCGTTCAGGGCGTGCGCCGGCTTGCGGAACAGCGCGGCGAAGGTTTCGTTGGCGCGCACCAGCCGCATCTGCGGGTCGATCTGGCACAATCCGATGTTGGCGAGGCCGAACAGCACGTCGAGGTCCGGGGCGATGCTGTCAGGGGCCGGGCGCGGGTCCGGCCAGATCGGCGCGCCGGCGTGGTGCAGGGCGAAGCGCTCCGCCTCCTGCGGCGTCATCTCCCGCCCCAGCAGCCATCCCTGGCCATGGGTGCAGCCGAGCGAGCGCAGCACAGCAAGCTGCCCGCATTGCTCGATGCCCTCGGCCACGACCCGCAGTCCGAGGCTGGAGGCGAGCCCGATGATCGCCGCGACGGTCGTGCGCGCGTCGGCGTCCGTCTCGATGGAGCGCACGAAATTCCTGTCGATCTTCAGTGCGTGGAAGGGGAAGCTGAGCAGCCGGTCCAGGCCGGCATAGCCGGTGCCGAAATCGTCGAGCACGATCCGCACCCCGGCCCTGTTGAGGCAGCCGATGATTTCATGGGCGTTGCAGGTCTCGGATACGATGTTGCTCTCGGTCATCTCCATCACCAGCCGGTCACGCGAGAAACCGGTGCCGTCCACGGCCGAGAAAATCGTCGAGGCGAGGTCGCGGCCGCTGAACTGCAACGGCGATATGTTGAAGCAGAGGCAGAACTGCCCGCTCCATCCCGCCGCGGCGGCGCAGGCGGAAGAGACGAGCTCATGCGTCAGGGCGTCGATAGCGCCGTCTTCCTCGGCCCAGGGGATGAAGGTCTCGGGGGCGATGGCGCCGTACACCGGGCTGTCCCATCGGGCCAGCACCTCGAAGCCGGCCAGGGTGCGCTCATGCAAGGTCACGATCGGCTGGAACACCGGCCGGATCTCGCCGTCCCTGACAGCCCGAAGAACCGCTTGCCGAGGCACATCGGTGGCAGACAACATCGGATCCTCCAGCATCACCCGGTGGGAATGAGGCATCACCATAGATGTCATAATATGAACACGGATATAACAGGTGTCGACCGTATTTTTACACGATCCAGATTCTCGTCGCCGTCTGGGGCCCGCGACATGACGCCGCCGCACCGGCCGCGTTCCGGCTCGATGGACAGCGCTACGGCTACGTTTTAGAGTCGCTCAAACCTCGGGTCGCCCGCGAATCCCGCCGGCGGGGGCGGGGAAATTTTCCGGCCGGCATTCTGGTGTCATGATGAACGAATCGCGCCACAAGCTTTCGATGAGCATTCTGATGACCCCGGACATGGCGAATTTCGCCGGCAACGTGCACGGGGGGCACATCCTCAAATATCTCGATCAGGTGGCCTTTGCCTGCGCCAGCCGCTATGCCGGCAGTTACGTGGTGACCCTGTCGGTGGATCAGGTGATCTTCCGCCAGCCGATCCACGTCGGCGAACTGGTGACATTCTACGCTTCCGTGAACTACACCGGCAACACGTCGATGGAGGTCGGCATCAAGGTCGTGACCGAAAACATGCGCGAGCAGCACGTCCGCCACACCAACAGCTGCTACTTCACGATGGTTGCCGTCGACAAGGACGGCAAGGCCGTGCCCGTGCCGGCGCTGCAGCCCGGCGACGAGGAGGAGCGCCAGCGTTTCGAAGCCGCCATCCAGCGCCGCGCCCTGCGGCAGGAGATGGAGCAGCGCCATCGGCACATCAAGGAGAATGTCAGCCAGGCAGAGTAATGGACCGGCATGGCGGGCCGGTAAGGCGCCGCATCGATGAGCGAGGGGTCGTGGGCGCGATCGCCCGGCGGCCCCTTCTGCGTTCGGCGGCTATCGCCGCATCGTGCCCGTTTCGCGCAGGCGGGCGTGCCACGACAGCGCCTCCTCGATGATGTGCGGCGTGTGGCCGCCGCGTGTGAGGGCGCGGTCGAAATAGTCGTCGAGCGCATCGCGATAGCTGGCGTGGGCGCAATGGTCGATGATGCGGCGCGCCCGCTCGCGCGGCGCGAGCCCGCGCAGGTCGGCAAGGCCCGCTTCGGTGACGATGACATCCACGTCGTGCTCGGTATGGTCGACGTGGCTCGCGAACGGCACCACGCTTGAAACCGCGCCGCCCTTGGCGATGGCCTTGGTCACGAACACCGAGAGATAGGCGTTGCGGGCGAAGTCGCCCGAGCCGCCGATGCCGTTCATCATGTGCGTGCCGCCCACGTGGGTGGAGTTGATGTTGCCGTAGATGTCGACCTCCAGCGCCGTGTTGATGGCGATGATGCCGAGCCGGCGGATGATCTCCGGGTGGTTGCTGACCTCCTGCGGCCGCAGGATGAGCCGCGACTTGTAGTCGCCGAGCCGCGGCAGCACGGAGCGGTAGCGCGCTTCCGTCAGCGTGATGGAGGACCCGGAGGCGAAGGTGAGCTTGCCGGCGTCGAACAGGTCGAAGGTGCTGTCCTGCAACACCTCGGAATACATGGTGAGGTCGTGGAACGGCGTGTCGATGAAGCCGTGCAGCACCGCGTTGGCGATGGAGCCGATGCCGGCCTGGAGCGGTTGCAGCGTTTCGGTGAGCCGCCCCTGTTTCACCTCGTTGAGCAGGAAATCCGACAGATGGGCGGCGATGGCGCGCGTCTCGTCGTCCGGTGCGGCGACGTTGGCAGAGCTGTCGAGCTTCTCCGTCACCACGATGGCGGCGATCTTCTCCGGCGGAATGTCGATGTAGGGCAGGCCGACGCGGCTTTCCGCCGTCACCACCGGAATGGGCTCGCGATACGGGCGGCGCTTGGGGATGTAGATGTCGTGCAGGCCCTCGAGCGTCGCTGGCTGCTGCAGGTTGATCTCGACGATGACCTTGTCCGCCAGGATGGCGAAGGAGGCGGAATTGCCGACAGAGGTCGTGGGCACGATGCCGCCGTGCTCGGTGATCGCCACCGCCTCGACCACGGCGACGTCGACCTTGCCGATCTGCCGGGTACGCAGCAGCTCCACCGTTTCCGACAGGTGCTGATCGATGAACATCACCTCGCCGGCGTTGATGAGCTTGCGCAGCGCGGGATCGGACTGGAAGGGCAGGCGGCGCGCCAGCACGTGCGCCTCCGCGAGCGTCTTGTCGAGATCGTTGCCGAGCGAGGCGCCGGTGATGAGCGTGATCTTCAGCGGCTCCTCCCTGGCGCGGGCGGCGAGCGCCAGCGGCACGGCCTTGGCCTCGCCGGCGCGCGTGAACCCGCTCATGCCCACCGTCATGCCGTCGCGGATATGGCGCGAGGCCTCCAGCGCCGTCGTGATCTTCGAATGGAGACCGGGATGTCGGATTCTGTCGCGATGCATAAGCGTATCCTCGATGGCACCCATGGTTGGGGCGTGCGCACGGAAAACCGCCGCCGCCCTTCCACCGGGCAGATGAATCTTGACGGGAAACGGCCTGGTCCTGGCGTTGGACCCGGTGCCGATCGGTGCGGCAAAAGGGATCAGGCGCGCGGCCGGTCGCCGAAAGCCCCGTGCTGCGGACGAGGCGGGGTGGCGATGACGGGCCGCGACTGGCTACCGTCTGCATTTATGTCACCGTCCGCTACCATCAACTGTTGCGGCAGTTTCTGGAAATTAGCAATTGGTTGTATAAAAATCAGTTTCAAATCAAACAGTTACATATGATACTTTCGTGGCCGGGCCGCCCGTCGGCGGCAACCTTGTCAGCGCTGCCTGGACCGTGGTAGTCGATGACCGGCAATGGCGCGGCGGTCCGCCTGCCCGGGAAGGCGCAAGAGCGTGCGCGTCCCGAGACGGCGGCATCAGATTTGTCCGGTGGGAGGTTCTTATGGCTGATAACAACACGCACGGCCCGAATGTCGGCACGGAAGTTCCGGGCGGTCTTTTCGTTGGCAGCGTGGTCATCGCCTTCGTGCTGATCGTGATCGTGGCGATCGTGAACGTCGGCTGATTCGTTCCGGACCGCCGCACAGCAAACGAAAGCCGGCCGCACTGTCCGCGGCCGGCTTGGTGGTTCTGGCGACGCGGCGTCGGCCGGCGTTCGTTACAGGCTGCCTTGCGACACGAACTTCGTGTTGAGATAGGCCTCGATGGCCTCGAGCCCGCCTTCCGAGCCGTAACCCGAATCCTTGATGCCGCCGAACGGCACTTCCGGCAGCGCGAGGCCGAGGTGGTTGATGGTCAGCATGCCGCTTTCGATGGACTGGGCGAGCGCCGTCGCGGTCTTCGCCGAGCGCGTCACGGCGTAGGCCGCGAGGCCGTAGGGCAGGCGGTTGGCTTCGGTCACGGCATCGTCGAAGTCGCGGAAGGGCGAGACGAGGGCGAGTGGCCCGAAAGGCTCCTCGTTCATCACCCGCGCGCTGGTCGGCACGTCCGCGAGCACGGTCGGCTCGAAGAAGTAGCCCTTGTTGCCGATGCGCGAGCCGCCGGCCGCCAGCTTCGCCCCGTGCTGCACGGCGTCCTGGACGAAGCTTTCGAGCGCGGGGATGCGCCGCTCGTTGGCGAGCGGCCCCATGGTGGTGTCCGCCGCCGTGCCATCGCCGACCTTGACGGCCTTCGCCTTGGCGGTGAACTTGTCGAGAAAGGCGTCGTAGACCTTCTCCTGCACCAGAAAGCGCGTCGGCGAGACGCAGACCTGCCCTGCGTTGCGGAATTTCGCGGCGGACAGAATCGTCGCCGCCACGTCGAGATCCGCATCGTCGAAGACGATCGCCGGCGCATGGCCGCCGAGCTCCATCGTGGCGCGTTTCATGTGCAGGCCCGCGAGCGCCGCGAGCTGCTTGCCCACCGGCGTGGAGCCGGTGAAGGAGATCTTGCGGATGACGGGGTGGGGGATGAGGTATTCCGAGATTTCGGCCGGCACGCCGTAGACGAGGTTGACGACCCCCTCCGGCACCCCGGCGTCGATATAGGCGCGGACGAGTTCCGCCGGCGAGGCGGGCGTCTCCTCCGGCGCCTTGACGATGATCGAGCAGCCCGCGGCGAGCGCCGCCGACAGCTTGCGCACCACCTGGTTGATGGGGAAGTTCCACGGCGTGAAGGCGGCGACGGGGCCGACCGGCTCCTTGATCACGAGCTGGTAGACGCCCTCCGCCCGCGCCGGCACGACGCGGCCGTAGGCGCGGCGCGCCTCCTCGGCGAACCAGTCGATGGTGTCGGCACCGGCCAGGACCTCGGTCCGCGCCTCGGCGAGCGGCTTGCCCTGCTCGAGGGTCAGCTTGAGCGCGATCGCCTCGGCGCGCTCGCGCAGCAGATCGGCCGCCTTGCGCATGATCTTGGAACGCGCGAAGGCCGATGTCCGGCGCCACGTTTCGAAACCCTTCGCCGCCGCCGCGAGCGCGAGGTCGAGATCGGCCTTCTCCGCGTGGGCGACGTGGCCGATAACCTCCTCCGTCGCCGGATTGACGACGGGAATGAGCTTGCCCGAAAGGCTGTCACGCCATTCGCCATCAATGAACAACTGGACATTTGCATACATTTCGGTCGCGTTCCCTGATTGCTGCTTCCGGCAGACCGCCGGGACGCGTCGGACGACGCCCGCCCCGGCGCACCGCAAGAGTAGGCGTTCCATCGCCCAATGGAAAGGGGGAGAGCGCCCGACGTTCGGCCGCTATGCGTCACACGCTGCGCTGGGGCAGGACGGGACGTCGGGTCTTGCGCTGCGCCGTCGTGGCGCGGCCGGAATCCTGCGGCGGCCCGAGGTGCCCGGCAAGGCCGGCGACGAAGCCCTTCACCAGCGAGCGCGGACGTGCCGTCCTGCCGTGATCGGCGAGCCAGTAGGCGAGCGTCTGCGCCGCGAGGTAGAAGCACACGCGCACTTTCCAGTGGCGCGGAACGTGGCCGATGCGCAGCAGCGCGGCCTGATTGCGTGCGTAGGTGCCGAGCCTGAGCGGCGTCTGCACCGGCAGCTCCCAGCCAATCAGCGGCACCGACACGTGGCCGCCGCCGAGACGATGCGGCATCAGGATATCGTTCGCCGTCCAGCACGAATAGCCGGCGGACCACGCCCGGAAGCACCATTCGATGTCGATGGCGTCGATGAAGAAATCGCTGCGGAAGGCGCCGATCTGCCGGAATGCGGCGACGTCGATGAGGCTGCCGGAGGAAATGGCGAACCAGACCGCGCGCGAGTTCGCCACCGAACGGCCCGAGGAATGGCCGTAGACCGTCGGCGGCTTGTGCTCGGGACTGGCGGCGACGGGGGTCGGGCCGACGAGGGCGGGCTGCTCGCCCATGCGCTGAAGCGTGTCCATGCGCGCCACGAGCGCCGACACCATACCGGGGGACGGGCTCGAGTCCTGATCGAACAGGACGACGCGCCCGACATCGCGAAAAGCCGCCTCGCCCGAGTCGGCGCGGGCCATGATCCGCTCATAGGCGCTGCCGAGCCCGATATTGTCCCCCGGATCATCGACATGGACCGGCGTGTTCCCCGCCGCGCGGCGCAGAAGCGCCCGCTCACGCGCGCGCATGGGCGAATTGGCGACGACGACGACAGCCGCCACCTCGGCGGCAACGGCGCTCACCAGCCCCTGCAGCACAGGGAAATCGGGATTGTAAGTGACGATGCCCGCGACAATCCGTTGCATGATCCGCTGCCGTTTCGATTGTCGACAAATAGTCAGCCGACATAGACCGATTAAATGTCCGTCGCCTCGAACAGTATCTATTGAGGTCGGTTTTATCAACGAGTTAAGTTCGCGAAAAACTTAATAGCTCTAAATGCAATATTTTTTATTACCAGCCTATATTGTCGTGAATTCTGCATATATGTCGCATCATATGACGAAAACGTCCAGATAGCGTCCGGTGCTGACGCCGACCCGCCGCGGCGGGCATGCCGGTGGCCCTCGGTGCGGACGTTGACCTGATGTGCCGTCTTCGCTAATGACTTGACGCGCTCCCGGTCTCGTCCTCGCCGCACGGTGAGGAGGACGCCGCCAGCGCCGGACCGGCGCTCCGGACCTCCGGCGGGTGTGCCCGCGTTCAACCAGTTGTTCGAGTGACCATCCTCATGTCCCTTTGCCCCACTTCCAGAGACTGGCGCCTCGCCAACGGAGACTTCGTGCGCGGCATGGAGGCCTGGCAGATCTGGACGCTGATGGGCATCAGCGACATCAGGCAGCGCTACAAGCGGTCGCGCTTCGGCCAGTTCTGGATCACGCTGTCGATGGCGGTGTTCGTGGGCGGCATCGGCTTCGTGTTCTCGATGCTGTTCAACCAGTCGGTGGCCGAGTACGTGCCCTATCTGGCGGTGAATTACATCATCTGGACGTTCATGTCGGGCGTGGTGTCGGACAGCACCACGGCCTTCGTGCAGGGAACGGTGTTCCTGCGGCAGGAGAACCTGCCGAAATCGATCTTCGTCATGCGCGTCATCGTGCGCAACCTGATCGCGCTGGCGCACAACATCGTCATCGTGCCGCCGGTGTTCCTGCTGTTCGGCGTCGTGCCGACGTGGGACATCTTCCTGCTGATTCCGGGTTTCCTGCTGATGCTCGTGGCGGCCTTTCTGGTCACACTGACCTGCGGCATCCTGTGCACGCGCTTCCGCGATCTGCCGCAGATCATCGCCAATCTGCTGCAACTGGCCTTCTTCATGACGCCGATCATGTGGCGGATCGACCAGCTCGGCGACCAGGGATGGTGGGTCACCCACCTCAACCCCTTCGCCATCTTCCTGCGCATCGTCGCCGATCCGATCCGCGGGCGCGTGCCCGAGGTCCTCGACTACGTGTCGGCGCTGATCGTCATCGCCGGCCTCCTGGCGATCACGTGGCCGCTGTTCGCGCGCTTCCGCGCCCGCATCGTCTACTGGCTTTGAGGGCGCCGCCGCAGCAGGGCCATCATCGGAAGGGTTAAGGACTTGCCGTCTATCGATCTCGTCAACGCGACCGTCGAGTTCCCGATCTACAACGCGCGCGGACGCTCCATCCGCTCGACCCTGCTGCAGCGCGTCGGCGGGGCCGTGAGCACGGAGGCGGACGGCGTGACGGTGACGGCGCTGCGCGACGTCACGCTGTCGCTGAAGAACGGCGACAGGCTCGCCCTCGTCGGCCACAACGGCGCCGGCAAGTCGACGCTGCTGCGGGTCTTCTCCGGCGCCTACGAGCCCTCTTCCGGCAGCGCGGAGGTCGTGGGCAAGGTCGCCTCCCTCCTCGACATCACCATGGGCATGGACCCGGAGCTGACGGGCGCGGAGAACATCATCCTGCGTGGCGTCTTCCTCGGCATGACCATCGAGGAGGCGCGCAAGACGATTCCCGACGTGGCAGCGTTCTCGGAGCTCGGCGATTACGTCAACCTGCCGATGCGCACCTATTCGAACGGCATGACGCTGCGGCTCGCGTTCGCCATCTCGACGGCGCAGGCGCCCGATATCCTGCTGCTCGACGAATTGATCAGCGTCGGCGACACCGCTTTCGCCGCCAAGGCGCGCGACCGCATCGAGGCGATGATGAACCGCGCGAGCATCCTCGTGCTCGCCTCCCACGACGCCAAGACGCTGCGCAAGTACTGCAACCGCGCCATCATGCTCTCGGAAGGCCGCCTCGTCGCCGAGGGCGGGGTCGACGAGGTGCTCAGCGCCTACGGCATCGGGGAGGGGGAGAACGGCACGCTCTGACCGCCGTCCCGACCGTCCGCCCCCATCCCTCATCCGACGGATTTGTCGTCCGTTCTCGCGTATATGTCCTCGAAGCGGACGATATCGTCCTCGCCGAGATACGGCCCCGACTGCACCTCGATGAGGTTCAGCGGCAACTTGCCGGGGTTCTCCAGCCGGTGGACGCAGCCGAGCGGCAGGAAGATCGATTCGTTCTCGCGCAGCAGGAATTCCTCCTTGTCGCGGGTGACGAGCGCCGTGCCGTTGACCACGACCCAGTGCTCGGCGCGGTGGAAATGCTTCTGCAGCGACAGCTTGGCGCCGGGATTGACCGTGATGCGCTTGACCTGGAAGCGCTCGCCCGTGTGGATCGACTGGTAGTAGCCCCACGGGCGGTGCACCTGCACGGTCTGCGTGGCGGCGGCATGGCCGTCGCCGCGCAGTCGCTCGACGAGCTTCTTCACGTCCTGATCGCGGTCCTTGCGCGTGACCAGTACGACGTCAGGCGTGGCGACGACCACGAGGTCCTTGATGCCGAGCGCCGCGACGAGCTGGCTCTCGCCGCGCAGGTAGCTGCCGCTGACGTCCTCGGCCACCACGTCGCCCACGAGCACGTTGCCGCCCGCGTCCCGGTCGCCGATCGCCCACAGCGCCGACCAGCTCCCGACATCCGTCCAGCCGCAGTCGGTGGGGGTGACGACGGCGAGGTCCGTCTTTTCCATCACCGCGTAGTCGACGGCGATCGAGGGGCTCTTGGCGAAGGCCGCCTCGTCGAGCCGGATGAAGTCGAGGTCCTGGCGCGCCGCCTCGAGCGCGGCTGTCGCGGCGGCGAGAACCTCGGGCGCGAGCCGCTCCAGCTCCTTCAGGAACGGCTGGGCCGGCAGCAGGAAGATGGCGCTGTTCCACAGGTAGTCGCCCGAATCGAGATAGGCGCGGGCGGTCGCGGCATCCGGCTTCTCGACGAAGCGGCGCACCGGGAAGACGCCCGGCACGCCGGTCTCCTCGGTTCCGCGCTGGATGTAGCCGTAGCCGGTGGCAGGCTCCGTCGGGCGCACGCCGAAGAGCACGAAGCGCCCGGCGCGCGCGGCCGGCAGGCTCTCCCGGATGGCGGCGGCAAGCGCCGTCGGGTCCTGCACCACGTGGTCGGCGGCGAGCAGCAGGATCAGGCCGTGCGCGTCGCGTTTATTCTCCAGCAGGGCCGCGGTGGCGGCGGCTGCGGTAGTGTTGCGCCCCTCGGGCTCCAGCACGATGGTGGCGTCGGCGACGCCCAGCGCCCGCAACTGCTCGGCGATGACGAAGCGGTGCTCGACGTTGGCGATGACCACGGGCGCGTTGAACAGCGTGCGGTCGGCCACGCGCAGCACGGTCTCCTGCAGCATCGAGCGCTCGCCGGCGAGCGGCAGCAACTGTTTGGGAAAGGCCTCGCGCGAGAGGGGCCACAGCCGCGTGCCCGTGCCGCCGGACAAGATAACAGGTGTAATGCGCTGCTCGATGTCGCTCATGTTTCGTCCGATACCTGTCGTCGATCGTGAAAACTGTTTAGCATGGCCCGTGGCCATGCGGGCAACCCGATACTACGGATAATCCATGATGCATATTCTGCCGGCTCCGGAAACGGCGATCCCTCGCGGCGCGGATGCAACGGGCGCGCGCCACCCGCTGGTGGCGGACGACTTGTGGCTTGCGTTGGGCGGGCTTTACCGGGATAACCGGTGCAGTGGCGGCGGGCGGTTTTCTGGAGGCGCGGAATGATCGGATGGCGCGTGACGAGGCGGTGGGCCGCCCTGACCGTGGTGGGGACGCTGCTTTTCTGTGGGCAAGCCTTCTACGGACAGGCATTGGCCCAGCGTACCGATCTCGCCATCGGCGTGCGGCTGGAGCCGCCGCATCTCGACCCGACCGCGGGCGCCGCAGCCGCCATCGGCGAAATCACCTACGCCAACCTGTTCGAGGGGCTGACGCGGATCGGCGGCGACGGCGCCGTCGTGCCCGGCCTCGCCGAACGGTGGGAGGTGTCGGACGACGGCCTGGCCTACACGTTCCACCTGCGGTCGGGCGTGTCGTTCCACGACGGCAGCCCGTTCGACGCCGAGGACGCGCGGTTCACGCTGGAGCGCGCCATCGCCGACGACAGCGTCAATCCCCAGAAGGCGCTGCTGGAGCCCGTCGAGAAGGTCGAGGTCGTGGACGCGCACACGCTCGCGGTCACGCTGAAGCGGCCCACGCCGCAGTTCCCGTTCGTGCTCGGCCTGCCGGCCCTCGTCGTGGTCGGCGAGGAGACGGCCGAGGGCAACCGCACCAATCCCAACGGCACGGGGCCGTTCCGGTTCTCGCGCTGGGCGAAGGGCGACCGCATCGATCTGGTGCGCAACGAGCGCTACTGGGGCGAGAAGCCGGCGCTGTCGCGCGTCACCTTCCGCGTCATCGACGATCCGTCGGCCGCCTATGCCGCGCTGATGGCAGGCAACATCGACGCCTATACGAACTTCCCCGCGCCGGAGAACCTGCCGCAGTTCGAGGCCGACCCGCGCTTCCAGGTCATCGTCGGCCGCACGGAGGGCAAGACGATCCTGGCCATCAACAACGCCCACAAGCCCCTCGACGACATCCGCGTGCGCCGCGCCATCGCCCACGCCATCGACCGCAAGGCTATCATCGACGGCGCGCTCTACGGCATCGGCGAGCCCATCGGCTCGCATTTCGCCCCGCAGAACAAGGGCTACGTCGACCTCACCGGGCGCTATCCCCACGATCCCGAGGCGGCGCGCGCGCTGCTCAAGGAGGCGGGCGCGACGGATCTGCGCCTGCGCCTCGTGCTGCCGCCGCCCTCCTATGCGCGTCGCGCCGGCGAGATCATCGCCGCGCAGTTGCGCGCGGTCGGCATCACGGTCGAGATCGTGCTGGTGGAATGGGCGCAGTGGCTCACCGAGGTGTTCCGCGACAAGCAGTACGATCTGAGCATCGTCGCCCATGTCGAGCCGAACGACCTCGATATCTACGCCCGCGACGACTATTACTTCAACTATCACAGCGCGGAATACCGGGCGCTCTATGCCGAACTCGCGGCCGAGCTCGACGAGGAGCGGCGGCTCGACCTGTTGCGCCGGCTGCAGGAAAAGCTCGCCGAGGACGCCGTCAACGGCTTCCTGTTCCTGCTGCCCAAGGTCGGCGTCTGGGACGCCAAATTGCGCGGCCTGTGGGAGAACGCCCCCATACCCGCCAACGATCTGACCGAGGTGCGGTGGGAATACTGATCGTATCCGCCTGCTTACCGCCATCGGAGCGCCGGCCGTGATCCGGGCGCTCGCTCTGGGGCTCGCATCCCTGCTGGCGACTCTCGCGGTGGCGTCGGTGGTGGTGTTCGCCGCCATGCAGGTTCTGCCCGGCGATCCGGCCGAGGTGATGCTCGGCGTCAACGCGCAGCCCGACACGCTCAAAGCCCTGCGCACCCAGCTCGGCCTCGACCGGCCGGCGTCGGTGCGCTATCTGGCGTGGACGGCGGGGTTTCTCGGCGGCGATCTCGGCACCAGTCATACATACGGCGTGCCCGTGGCCGAACTCGTCGGCGAGCGGCTGTCGGTCAGCCTGCCCCTGGCGCTGCTCGCACTCACGCTCGCGGTCGCCGTCGGGTTGCCGCTCGGCATGCTGGCCGCGGCGCGCCGGGGCGGGTTCGTGGATCGCGGCATGCTGCTCGCGACGCAGCTCGGCATCGCGGTGCCCAACTTCTGGCTGGCGATGCTGCTCGTGCTCGTCTTCGCGGTAACGTGGCGCCTGCTGCCGCCGGGCGGCTTTCCCGGCTGGGAGGCCGGGGCGGGCGCGGGCCTCTCCGCGCTCGTCCTGCCGGCGATCGCGCTCGCCGTGCCGCAGGGCGCCATCCTGGCGCAGGTGATGCGCCAGTCGCTCATCGACGTGCTGAACCAGGATTTCTTCCGCACCGCCCGCGCCAAGGGCCTGACGCGCGGCGAGGCCCTGCGCCGCCACGCCCTGCGCAACGCGCTCATCCCGGTGCTGACCGTGATGGGGCTGCAATTCCCCTTCCTGCTCGCCGGCACCATCGTCGTCGAGAACGTGTTCTTCCTGCCCGGCCTCGGGCGGCTGATCTTCCAGGCGGTCAACCAGCGCGATCTCATCGTGGTGCAGAGCGTCATCATGCTGCTTGTCGCGAGCGTGGCGGCGGTGAATTTTCTCGTGAACCTTGCCTATGCGCTGGTCGATCCGCGCCTGCGGAGGCCGGCATGAACGGGCGGCTCGCGGCCGGGACGACCATCGTCGTCGGCGTCTGCCTCGTCGCGCTGCTGTCCCTGGCGTGGACGCCGCACGATCCGCTGGCGATAGACGTCGCCAACAGGTTCGCGCCGCCGGGGCCGGACCATTGGCTCGGCACCGACCATCTCGGACGCGACGTGCTGTCGCTGATCATGCGTGGCGCGGCGGGGCCGGTCGGCGTATCGGTCGTGGCAGTCGCCATCGGGCTCCTCGCCGGCGCCACCATGGGCGTGCTCGCAGCCGGGCGCGGCGGGGCGGGCGCGCATGTGGCGCTGCGCGCCAGCGACCTCCTGTTCGCCTTCCCGGCGCTGATCGTCGCCATCCTGCTGCGCGAGACGCTGGGGCCGGGCACACTCAACGCCATGGTGGCGATCGGCATCTTCAACGTGCCGGTGTTCACGCGCGTCGCCTACGGCGTGTCGCTGCCGGTGTGGCGCAGCGGTTATGTCGCGGCCGCGCGCGTCGCCGGCCATGGCGGCCCGTGGATCGGCTTCATGCATGTGCTGCCCAACATCGCCAACACGCTGATCGTGCAGGCCACCATCCAGCTCTCGCTCGGCGTGCTGGCCGAGGCGTCGCTGTCCTATATCGGGCTCGGCGTGCAGCCGCCGCAGCCGAGCTGGGGGCGGATGCTCGCCGAGGCGCAGACGCTGCTCGCCATCAGCCCGCTCCTCGCCATCGCGCCGGGGCTCGCCATCGTCGTGACGGTGCTGGGCTTCAACCTGCTGGGGGAAGGGCTGCGGCAGGCGCTCGACCCGCGCCGCAGCATCCCGCCCGAGCCGGAAACGGCATCATGACGCTGCTCAGGGTCGAGAACCTCGATGTCGATATCGGCGACCGTCCCATCCTGCGCGATGTCGGGTTCCGGCTTGCGCGCGGCGAGACGCTCGGCGTCATCGGCCAGTCGGGGTCCGGCAAGTCGATGACGGCGCTCGCGCTCATGCGCCTGTTGCCCGAGGCCGCGCGGGTGCGCGGGCGCATCGCCTTCGACGGCGAGGATCTGCTGTCGCTGGACGAGGCGGCGATGTGCGGCATGAGGGGCGCGCGCATCGGCATGGTGTTTCAGGAGCCGCTGTCGGCGCTCAACCCGCTGATGACCATCGGCGCGCAGGTCGCGGAGGGCATCCGCAAGCACCGCGGCGCGACCCGTGCCGAGGCGCACGCGCTGGCCCGCGCGGCGCTGGCGCGCGTCGGCCTCGATCCGGCGGATATTCCGCCGGATCGGTTTCCGCACGAGCTGTCCGGCGGGCAGCGCCAGCGGGTGGCGATCGCCATGGCGGTGGCCATGCGACCTGACGTCATTATCGCCGACGAGCCCACCACCGCGCTCGACGTCACCACCCAGGCGCGGATCCTCGACCTCCTCCGGGACATCGTGCGCGAGGACGGGCCGGGCCTGGTGCTGATCTCGCACGATCTCGGCGTCGTGGGCGCGATGGCCGACCGCATCGCGGTCATGGACGAGGGCCGGATCATCGAGGCCGGGCCGGCGGTGGGGTTCGCCGGGCGCGTGCGCCATCCGCGGGCGAGGGCGCTCATCGCCGCCGCGACCGTGGGTGCGGCCACACCCGTTCCCGCCGTCGTGACGGCGCAGGACACGCCGTTGCTGGCGGCGGAATCGCTGTCGCGCCGCTTCCTGCTGCCGCGCGCCCATCCCTTCGCCCGCCGGCGCTACGAGCACGCGCTCGACGGCGTGAGCCTGCGCATCCACGCGGGGGAGAGCGTCGCGCTCATCGGCGAGTCGGGATCGGGCAAGTCGACGCTGGCGCGCCTGTTGCTCGGGCTGGAGAAGCCGGACGCCGGGCGGGTGACGTATCGGGGCGTGGACATCGCGCGCGCCGGCCGGGCGACGCTGCGGCGCATGCGCGCCGACGTGCAGGCGGTGTTCCAGGACCCCTACACCTCGCTCGATCCGCACAAGCGGGCGGGCTGGATCGTGGCCGAGCCGCTGCATCTGGCCGAGGGCGCGGGTGCGGGCGAGCGGGAGGAGCGCGTCGCGGCCGCGCTCCGCGACGTCGGTCTCTCGGCGGATGACGCCCGCAAGTATCCGCATGCGTTTTCGGGCGGGCAGCGCCAGCGCATCGCGCTCGCCCGCGCGCTCGTCACCCGGCCGCGGCTCGTGGTGCTGGACGAGGCGGTGTCCTCGCTCGATGTGACCGTGCAGGCGCAGATTCTCGGCCTTCTCGCGCGCCTGCGCGCCGATCACGGCCTCGCCTATCTCTTCATCACCCACGATCTGCGGGTGGCCCGGACGATCGCCGGGCGCGTGGTGGTGCTGCACGACGGGCGGATCGTCGAGGAGGGACAGGCGGCGGATGTCCTCGACGCGCCGCGCCACCCCTATACGCGGGCGCTGCTCGCGGCCCAGCCCGACCTCAGAGCGCTTTCCGATCAAATGGAATCATTTGATCGATAAGAATTCGCTCAGAATCAAAAAGTTGGATCATGTCAGCGTTTCAGTGAAACGATGACACGTTTTAGCGCCTCCGCCGCTTGAGCGCGGCCTTGCGGACCGGCTTCGGCTTGCCGGCGACGACGATGCGCGTGCGCGGCCCGATCAGGGCGATGAGGCGGCGCCCCTTGTCCTGCGGCACGGCGACGCATCCTTCCGTCGGGCCGAAATTCTTGCGCGCGAGGTGCAGGAAGATGGCGCTGCCGCGCCCCTGGATGCGCGGGCGGGCGTTCCAGCCGAGATCGATGACGATGTCGTAGAGGTGGTCGTCGCGCCACATCGTCTCGTGGCGCGCGGGGAAGGGGATTACCACCTTATGGTTGTAGCTGCGGTGCCCCGGCTCGTCGCACCAGCCGTCCGAGGGCCGCAGGGGGGCGAGCGGCACTTTCGTCACGGGCCTGCGGACACGGTCGGCGCGGTAGTAGCCGCGCACCGGGCGGTGCGTGCCCGCCGGTGTGGCGCCGTCGCCCTCGCGTTTGTCATGCGCGATTCCGCCCTTGCCCAGCGCGCAGGGAATGGCGACGTTTCCGGCGACGATGCGGCCGCGCCGGGGGTCGCCGACGGTGGGGAAGACGCGGATCGACGACAGCGCGGTGGGCTTTGGCATCGTTTTCTTCCCCTATCCCCGGTTGCGGGAGGCCGATAGTCCCATTAAATCGTTAGCATATGCTATCCTGTTGCAACCATCGGAGCGCTTTCCTGTTAAATGGGATCATTTGATCAGTCCGAATGCGCTCAAATCAGCAAGTCGCAGCCGTCCTTGAGATTCCGGAGAGCCCATACGCATGCCAGGCCCCTATCAATTGTTGATCGTCGATGATGAGGCGGATCTGCGCGACACCCTGTCGGAGCAGCTCGCCCTGACGGGTGATTTCGAGGTGACGACCGTCGATTCCGGCGCGGCCGCGATCGATGCCGTCCGCTCCGACCGCTTCGATATCGTGATCATGGATGTCGGCCTGCCGGACATCGACGGCCGCGAGGCGGTCAAGGTCATCCGCCGCAACGGTTTTCGCGCGCCGATCCTGATGCTGACGGGCCATACGGACGACGCCGACACCATCCAGGGGCTGGAGGCAGGCGCCAACGACTACATCGTCAAGCCGTTCCGGTTCGCGGTGCTGCTCGCCCGCATCCGGGTGCAGCTGCGCCAGCACGAGGCCAGCGAGGATGCGGTGCTGAAGGTCGGGCAGTACACGTTCCGCCCCGGCGCGAAGCTGCTCGTGGACAGCAAGGGGTCGCGCCTCAAGCTCACGGAGAAGGAAACCGCCATCCTGCGTTTCCTCTACCGGGCCGAGGATCAGGTGGTGGCGCGCGAGACGCTGCTCGCCGAAGTGTGGGGATACAACGCCAACGTGACCACCCACACGCTCGAGACGCATATCTACCGCCTGCGGCAGAAAATCGAGGAAGACCCCTCCAACGCACGCATCCTCGTCACGGAGCCCGGCGGATACAAGCTCGCGCCGTGAGGGGTCCGACCGCCGGAAGACCGGCCCCGGAAAGGTGAATCATGGCGCTGAGTGACGATATCGCGCTGTTGTCGGCGCTGCCGGCCTTCGCCGGCTTCGAGCAGGCCGCGCTGCGCCGCCTGGCGATTTCCGCGCAGACCCGCCCCGTGCGCGCCGGCGAGGTGCTGTACCGGCAGGGCGAGACGGCCGAAGGCGGCTTCGTGATCGTCAACGGCGAGGTCGCGCTTCGCGACGGCGCGGGCCATGTCCGGGAGCGCGCCGGCCCCGGCTGCCTGCTGGGGGAGCTGGCGCTGGTGATCGAGATCGAATGGCAGGCGACGGCGGTCGTCGAGGAGGATGGCGCGGTGCTGCGCCTGTCGCGCGCGCTGATGGGGCGCGTTCTCGAGGAATTCCCGCTGTCGGCGTCCGCGCTGCAGCAGGCCATCGCCGTGCAGTTGCGCCAGCTGGCGATGGAGCTCGATGTCGTCAGCCGGCTGCTGAAATCGGCGCAGGACGCCATCCCGCCCGATCCGGCGGACGAGACCGCCGGCTCTTCGTGACGTCCGGATCTGCGTGACGTGCCGCCATGAAACCGCGGGGGCGGCACGCGTGCGCACCGCCCCCGTTCAACCGTTCCCTTTTATAGAGTGTGTCATCGTTTCGCTGAAACGCTGACATACTCTAACTCTTTGATTTTGAGCGAATTCTTATCGATCAAATGATTCCATTTGATCGGAACGTGCTCTGTGATTGATGATCCTGCCCGGACGGACGCCGGTCAGAGGGTATATGCGCGTTCGCCGTGTTCGGCGATGTCGAGGCCTTCGCGCTCGACCTCGGGGCTGACGCGCAGGCCCACGAGTATGTCGACGAGCTTGAACAGGATTGCCGATCCAACGCCCGTCCATATGATGGTCAGCAGCACGCCCTTGATCTGCGCCCAGACCTGCGGCCCTACGCTCAACGCGGTTTCCACCGCCTCGCCGGGGCTCGCCACGTAGTCGACGAGGCCCGCGCCGCCGAGCGACGGGGCGACGAGGATGCCCGTGCCGATGGCGCCGACGACGCCGCCCACGCCGTGGATGCCGAAGACGTCGAGGGAGTCGTCGTAGCCCAGCGCGTTCTTGACCTTGGTGACGAAGTAGAAGCAGGCCACGCCGGCGATCAGGCCGAGCACGGCCGCGCCCACGGGGCCGGCGAAGCCGGCGGCGGGCGTCACCGCGACGAGGCCGGAGATCGCCCCCGACGCGAGGCCGAGCAGCGAGGGCTTGCCCTTCGACGACCATTCGATGATGAGCCAGCCGAGGATGCCGCCGGCGGTCGCGAACAGCGTGTTGACGAAGGCGAGGGCGGCCCCGCCGTTGGCTTCGAGGTTCGAGCCGGCGTTGAAGCCGAACCAGCCCACCCACAGGATGGCCGCGCCGACCAGCGTCAGGGTCAGCGAGTGCGGCGGCAGCGCCTCCTTGCCGTAGCCGATCCGCTTGCCGACGATGATCGCGCCCACGAGACCCGCGACGCCGGAGTTGATGTGCACCACCGTGCCGCCGGCGAAGTCGAGCGCGCCCCACTTGAAGATCAGCCCGGCGTCGGCCTCTACTGCGGCGAGATTGGCGGCGGCCGCGGCACGCGCGGCGTCGTCAGTCGCCTCGGCGACGGCGCGCGCCGCGTCGGCGAGCGCGTCGGGACCGGCCCAGTACCAGACCATGTGCGCCAGCGGGAAGTAGACGAACGTCAGCCACAGCGCGGTGAACAGCAGCACGGCCGGAAAGCGCGTGCGTTCCGCGATCGCGCCGATGATCAGCGCTGGCGTCAGGCAGGCGAAGGTGGCCTGGAAGGCGATGTAGGCGTATTCCGGCACGACGACGCCGTTGGAGAACGTCCCCGCCACCGACGAGGCGTCGACGCCCGACAGGAACAGCTTGTCGAAGCCGCCCACGAAGTTGTTGAGAGCGCCGCCGTTGGTGAAGGCCAGCGAGTAGCCGTAGACGATCCAGATGATCGCGGCCAGCGCCACGATTGCGATGACCTGCGACAGCACCGAGAGCATGTTCTTCGAGCGCACCAGCCCGCCGTAGAACAGTGCCAGCCCCGGCACCGCCATGAACAGCACCAGCAAGGCGCTCACGAGTACGAAGGCGGTGTCGCCGCTATTGGGCACCGGCGCATCCTGCGCGAGCGCCGATGTCGCCGTGAGGCTCACGACGAGCAACGGCAACATGAGACCGCGACATGCGGAACGTATGAACTGCATCGAATGAACTCCTTCCATCACAGGGCGTCACGGCCGGTTTCGCCCGTGCGGATGCGGATCGTCTGTTCTATGGAGAAAACGAAGATCTTGCCGTCGCCGATCTGCCCGGTGTAGGCGGCGGCCTTGATGGCGTCGATCACGGCAGTGGCGTGGTCCGCCTCCACGGCGACCTCGATCTTCAGTTTGGGCAGGAAGCTGACGGCGTATTCCGCGCCGCGATAGATTTCGGTATGACCCTTCTGCCGGCCATAACCCTTGACTTCGGTGACGGTCAGCCCGTGAACGCCGAGCGCACTCAGAGCATCCCGAACGTCGTCAAGCTTGAAGGGCTTGATAATGGCCACGATCAATTTCATGGCGTTGTCTCCGCTTGCGGGTTCGGCACGCACCACGCGGCCGATGCGGAGCATCAATCAAGGTTCGTGCCAACTCGCGCGGCCGGCGTGAACAACATCGCGGAAAAGCGGCGCGGCGTGGCGAAAAAACCGTCGGGAGCATGCGAGGAAGGCACGCCGCCGGCCCGGCAGTGGCGCGAAAGTGCAGGCGTACTGCCGATATTTTGTGCAACGATTAAAAAATAAGCAGAATTGGGACGACGATGTGTCAGGTCAAAAGCTGGTGAGCTTGCCTCGTCGGTGATGGCGAAGCCCGCGCGGCGCATGAGCGAGACCCGTTCGGCACCGGTCGAAGACCGGGGCCGATTCAGACCGTGCGGCTTATCGGCCTGATCAGCCCTTCCTGGGCGACGGTGGCGACATGCTGGCCGTCCTTGGAGAAGATCAGCCCGCGCGACAGGCCACGCGCGCCGCCGGAGAACGGGCTTTCCTGGGAGTAGAGCAGCCACTCGTCGGCCCGGAACGGGCGGTGGAACCACATGGCGTGGTCGAGGCTCGCGGCCTGGATGCCGCCCTCGAACACCGAGCGTCCGTGCACGGCGAGGCTCGTGTCGAGCAGCGTCATGTCGGATGCGTAACCCAGCACGCAGCGGTGGATCGCCGGATCGTCGGGCAGTGGCGCCGACGCGCGGATCCAGATGTCGAAAGAGGGTTTTCGCGCCGCCTGCGCGCCGGGCAGGAAGCGGCTGTAGTCCACCGGCCGCAGCTCGATGGGCCGCTCGCGCTCGAAATAGGTGCGGATGGGCTCCGGCATGTGCTGCAGAAAGGCCGCATGCAGCTCCTCCTGCGCCGTGTCCTCGGGCGCGGGCGCGGCGGGCATGGGCGTCTGGTGGCGCAGGCCGGGCTCCTCGATGTGGAACGAGGCGAGGAAGGTGAAGATGGTCTGGCCGTGCTGGATGGCCTCGACGTAGCGGGTGGTGAAGCTGCCGCCGTCGCGGATGCGCTTGACCTCGTAGATGATCGGCACCTTCGGGTCGCCCGGGCGGACGAAATAGCAATGCATCGAATGCGCCGGCCTGTCCGCCGGCACGGTGCGGCTCGCCGCCACCAGCGCCTGTCCGATCACCTGTCCGCCGAACACGCGCTGCCATCCCTCCGTGGGGCCGATACCGCGAAACAGGTTCTCCTCGAGCTGCTCAAGGTTGAGGATGTCGAGAAGACCGAGCACGGCTGAATTCATGGCGACGCATCCTCTGATAGTAACGAACGTTTGTTTTATATCCTGCCGGGTCGCCTTCCGGCAACTGGCGCGACCGGGCGGCGGCGGGTTCCGCCGAACGGCCTTATTCGCCGCCCGGTCATGGGGGCATGTTCCAACGCGGCGCGTCAAGTGTATATAGGGTGTCGAAGATCGGCGGATGACGGCCGCGGATGACGGAAAGACGAACACGGGGAGGTGCGGATGACCACGGTTGCGGGCGAACCGGCGACGGATGCAAGGACGATTGCGGTCGTGGGTGCCGGCGCCGCCGGGCTGAGCGCTGCGCTCGCCCTGCGCCACGCGGTGGGCGGCCGCTACGCCGTTGCCGTCTACGATCCGGCGCTGGCGGGCGAGCCTGCCCACGAGAAGGGGCGCGCCTATGCGCTCGCCGGCGGATCGCGGCTGATGCTCGGCGTGCTCGGCGTCTGGGAGCGCCTTGCCGGCGAGGCGCAGCCGATCGTGCGCATGCGCATCACCGACAGCCGCCTCGGCGACGCCGTCCGCCAGCCGCTGCTGACCTTCGCCGGGGAGGCTGCCGACGGCGGGCCGCTGGCGCATATGGTGGAGGGCGATGCGCTCATCGCCGCGCTGCGCGCCGCGGCCGGAGAGGCCGGGATTCGCTTCGTGCCGGCCGGCGTGGCGGCGGCCGAGACCGCGGCGGCGCATCCGGCACGCCTGACGCTCACGGACGGAACGATACACCGGGCCGCCCTCGTGGTGGCTGCGGACGGCCACCACTCGCCACTGCGCCGGCGGGCGGGTATCGGCTGGATCGGCCGTCCCTACGGACAGGCGGGCATCGTCGCCACCATCGGCCACGAGCGACCGCATGAAGGCGTGGCGGTGCAGCATTTCCTGCCGGCCGGCACCTTCGCCATGCTGCCGCTGACGGGCAACCGCTCCTCCATCGTCTGGGTGGAGCCGGAGGACGAGGCGCGGATGCTGGTGACGCTCGAAGACGAGGACATCGTCCGCGCCATCGCCCGCCGCTTCGGCGACACGCTGGGCGAGCTGACGCTGCTCGATACGCCGCGCGCCTTCCCCCTGGCGCTGGGCATCGCGCGCCGCTTCACGGCCGGGCGGCTGGCGCTGGTGGGCGATGCGGCCCATGTGGTGCATCCGCTGGCCGGGCTCGGCCTCAATGTCGGGCTCAGGGATGTGGCGGCGCTCGCCGAGGCGGTGGCCGACAGCGTGCGGCTCGGCCTCGATCCGGCGGCGGCGCGGGTGCTGGAGACCTTCGAGCGGGCGCGCCGCTTCGATGTGGTGAGCACGGGTGCGGCCATGGATGCCATGAACCGGCTGTTCGCCAACGACATCCTGCCGGTGCGGCTCGCGCGCGACCTCGGCGCGCGCGTGGTTGACCGGCTGCCCGGCCTCAAGCGGCTGCTCGCCCGCGAGGCGGCGGGCCTCACCGGCGCGCCGCCCCGGCTGCTGCGGGGCGAGGCGCTCTGACCGGCAGCGCAGACTACGCCGCGAGCTGCGAACGCGGCCCGGCGGCGCTGACGTCGGGGTCGACATGGGCCTCGAACGCGGCGAAGTTCTCGCGGAACATGGCGACGAGGCGCGCCGCCGTCTGCGCGAACTCGGCCTTGCTGGCCCATGTCTTGACCGGGTAGAGGAGGTGCGGCTCGACGCCGGGCACGGAGGTCGGCACTGCGAAGCCGAAATAGGGATCGAGCCGGTAGTCGGCCCGGTTCAGCGAGCCGTCGAGGGCCGCCGTCAGCAGCCGGCGCGTGACGCGGATGGGCATGCGCCGGCCGACGCCGTACTTGCCGCCTGTCCAGCCCGTGTTGACGAGCCAGCAATCCACGCCGTGGCGGGCGATGAGGTCACGCAGCAGGTTGCCGTAGGCGGACGGATGGCGCGGCATGAAGGGCGCGCCGAAGCAGGTGGAGAACGTGGCTTCGGGGTCGGTAACGCCCTTTTCGGTACCCGCCACCTTCGCCGTGTAGCCCGACAGGAAGTGGTACATCGCCTGCGATGGCGTGAGCTTGGCGATCGGCGGCAGCACGCCGAAGGCGTCGCAGGTCAGCATGATGATGTTCTTGGGCACGCCCGCCCGGCCGGTGGCGCTGGCGTTGGAGATGAAGTCGAGTGGATAGGCGCAGCGCGTGTTCTCGGTCCGCGAGGCGTCGTCGAAATCGGGCACGCGGGTGGTGTCGTCGACGACCACATTCTCCAGCACGGTGCCGAAGCGCTCGGTGGTGGCGAAGATCTCGGGCTCGGCCTCGCGCGACAGGCGGATGGTCTTGGCGTAGCAGCCGCCCTCGAAGTTGAAGATGCCTTCCGGAGACCAGCCGTGCTCGTCGTCGCCGATCAGCGTACGCACCGGATCGGCGGACAGCGTGGTCTTGCCGGTGCCCGACAGGCCGAAGAACACGGCGGCGTCGCCGGCGTCGCCGACATTGGCCGAGCAGTGCATCGGCATGACGCCCTGGTCGGGCAGCACGAAGTTCAGGTAGGTGAAGACGGATTTCTTCATCTCGCCCGCATAGGACGTGCCGCCGATAAGCACGATGCGGCGGGTGAAGTCGCAGGCGATCACGGTCGGGCTGCGCACGCCGTGGCGCGCCGGATCGGCCTGGAAGGAGGGCAGGTCGATGATCGTCAGCTCGGGCGAGAACGCGGCCAGCTCGCGCTTGTCGGGCCGGATCAGGAGATTGCGGATGAACTGCGAGTGCCAGGCGTATTCGGTGTAGACGCGCGTGCGCACGCGGTAGGCCGGGTCCGCGCCGGCGTAGAGGTCCTGGGCGAACAGTTCCCCGCCCTGCGCGTGGGCGAGGAAGTCCTGCAGCAGGGTATCGAAATTCTCGCGGCTGATGGCGCGGTTGTTGTCCCACCACACCGTGCCGTCGGTGAGCGCGTCGCGGACGACGAACTTGTCCCGGGGGCTGCGGCCGGTGTGCACGCCGGTATCGGCGAGAAGCGCGCCGCCGGCCGCGAACGTGGCCTCGCCGCGTCGCACCGCTTCCTCACTCAGCACCGGTGCTTCGAAGTTCCAGTAGACGCGTTTGAGGCCGGTGAAGCCCGGCAGTCCGTCCGGGCCCAATGTCTGCGCGCCTGCGGCGCTGTTGAATACACCAATGTTCTCCACGGCATGCTCTCCCTGATCGTGCAATCGCGCGAGGTCGTCCGTTCCGGCATTGTGAGTGTGACCGGTTGGCTACAGTAGTTACTGATGTGACGACACTTTGCAATTCGCGATTGGCTTGACGTCGGCCATACCGTCTATGCGCCGGACGCATCCCGCTCGCGGGCTTCGCGCGCGAGCGCCACCAGCGCCGGGCGCAACTGGCCGGCTTCGGTGAGCGGCTGCGGGTACCAGACGCGGGCGGCGTGCGCGCCGTCGAAGAGGTCGATGCCCTCCGCGTCGAGCCCCGTGGCGCGCCATGGGCCGGGCGGCGCCCCCGCCAGCACGGTGGCGTAAAGGCCGAGCGCATCGGCGTGATCCTCGTTCATATGCGCCACCGCCCCGGCCTCGATCGGCGCCAGTTGCGCGGCGACGCCCGGTTCGCTCAGCACCTCTGCCGGCGACAGACCGGTGATGCGTCCAAAACCCGCGACGAGGTGGATGTGTTCCGGCGTCAGGCGGTAAAACGCGAAATCCGCGAAATCGGCATAGGCGGCCGCGTGCGGGTGGCGGGCGAGGAAGCGGCGCCGGTCGTCCGGATCGGCGGTGACTTGCGCCCGTCCGGTCAGGCTGATGCGCGGGTGGTTGGCCGGATCGTCCGCGCTGTCGGCGCCGACGGGATGGGCGAGCAGCAGCGACACCCGCGTATCGCGGGCGATGTTCTGCGTGTGCACAGCGAGCCGGGAGATCAGCGTCACCGGCGTGCCGTCGAGGCCCGATGCGACATTGACCAGCGAGGCGAAGGGTGCGCCGTCCTCGCGCAGCGTGGCGAGCGAGCCGAAACGCAAGCCTCGCAAAAGCTGTCTCGTGCAGAAGAGAGGATCGAAGGTGTCGCTGCCGGACAGGCCGGGCGCCTGCGGCGCGGTCGCAGGTGTCGGGTCGGGCGCGATCGATTGTATCCTGTTCGGCAACGGTGTACCCTTAAGTGCCTGATCGGGGAGGCCGTATCCCAGTGAGCCGGCGATATGCGACTAAGTAAAGGATAGAGCGTTTTCGGAAAAAGTGCATGTCCCTTTTTCTGTGCGTGAATGCGCCGGGCGCATGGACGCGAAACAGGGTGAGCGGTTCGATGAAACGTAGGAATGCCCTGGCGTACGGAAGCCGAAGCTGCTTCGCCGGCGCGGCCGGAGCGAATTAACGGGTGTGCAAGTGGTCGTGATGCCACAATTTGACCTTGCTTGGTCGCAAAAAATACAAGCCCGTTTCGAGGAGAGCGACATCGTATGCCAACCATCGCCCTTGTAGATGACGACCGCAACATCCTGACATCTGTATCCATCGCGCTGGAGGCGGAAGGATACCGTATCCAGACTTATACCGATGGCGCGGCGGCGCTCGAAGGATTGGCCAACGATCCGCCGGACGTCGCCATTTTCGATATCAAGATGCCGCGCATGGACGGCATGGAGCTGCTGCGCCGCCTGCGGCAGAAGTCCGATCTGCCGGTGATCTTCCTGACCTCGAAGGACGAGGAGATCGACGAGCTGTTCGGGCTCAAGATGGGCGCCGACGATTTCATCCGCAAACCGTTTTCCCAGCGCCTGCTGGTGGAGCGCGTGCGTGCCGTGCTGCGCCGCTCCGCGCCACGCGATCAGGCCGTCCCGCGCGAGGCCGACACGTCGCGCGTGCTGGAGCGCGGCCTGCTGAAGATGGATCCGGAGCGCCACACCAGCACATGGCGCAACGAGCCCGTGACCCTGACGGTGACGGAGTTTCTCATCCTGCAGGCGCTGGCCATGCGGCCTGGCGTGGTGAAGAGCCGCAATGCGCTGATGGACGCCGCCTATGACGACCAGATCTATGTCGACGACCGCACCATCGACAGCCACATCAAGCGGCTGCGCAAGAAGTTCAAGGCGGTGGACGACAGCTTCGACATGATCGAGACGCTCTACGGCGTGGGCTATCGCTTCAAGGAAGCCTGACGCTTCAGTAAACCTGACATTTGCGCCAATGGTGACAGCCGCTTCGATGGAACCAAGCTCCCGGCCCGTGAATTATCCCCCTGCCAGAGCGGCTGCCCCGCGGCGGGGGATATTGTCCGTTCCGGCGGCTTTCGGCCTGATGCCGGAGCGTGTCCATGGCGGGCATGTCACGTTGATGACGTTTCGCCTGGTTGATGGAACAAGATTCATGGGGATATGATTCGATCGTTGTGGGTAAGATGCTTTAATCCGGGGAGCGTTTCATTAGGTTAACCGGTGCGGTATCGAATAATATCGCAGGCTGTCTATTTCGCCGGATGTATGGCGGTATTCCGATCGACGCTTCAAACCGTCGATTTCATATCGGCGCGGATGGCGAGGTGCAGCCTGGATAACGGTAGAGCATTGAGTTGACGTTCTTTTTTGGAAGCATGTCTTCTTGTCGAAACGAGTCCTGGCGGGCCTTCACACCGGTCCGTGCCTGCAACCATCCGGGCGGTTTGCGCCCCGAACCTCATTGTCGCCGCGAGGGTTCGCCCGGATGGCGCGGCGATGGCGGGAGCGAACCGGATCGGACGACTGGCCGCAACGAATTCGGAGCATCAGAATGACTTCTCTTACATCGCACGCCGAGCATGACCAGCAGAACACGGTATCGTCTTTCGGTTTACGCTGGGCGGCGCTGCGCGGCATGCTCGATTCGCCGCTGATCAACGCCGAGGATCAGCGTTCTCTGCGCGAGGAACTGCTGCGCGAGCTGAAATCGATCGAGCGGGCAGTCGGCGGTCTGGCGGCGCGCAACGAATACGAGGTCGCCGCCAAGCTGGAGATCATCCGCCAGAGCGTGACCGAGTCGGTGGGCAAGGAGCAGGTCTGGCTCGTCGATCTGCTCGACAGTGTCGGGCAGGACGTCACCTTGCTGTCCAAGCGTTACCGTGCCGCTGCTTCCGGGGGCACGAGCACGCCGGCCCAGCAGCCCGCTTCCGCCTCGCGCTCCGCGTCGGGCGCGGCGTGAGCGTCGGCGCGGTCCCGGACGCTTCGCTTTCGGGATGGGCCGGTCCGGTGGAGGCGAACAGGAGAGCGGTTTGCGCCTGTCGGCGTGTCCTGCCGCCTTTCTGTTCGGGGGCAGGTTCGGATGTCGGACGATTGGCGTCGCGAGAATCGCGGACTTGCTGTATGAGAGGCCACGTGTGGCCCCGCCGCGATCCCGAGAATGGTGCTGGGATTGGAGTGGCGCAGGGATTGAGGTGAGGAGGCATGATGATGCGCAAGACTTTGCTCAAACTTTCGATTGTTTCGCTGATGGCCGCTGGCCTGGTTGCCTGTAACACGAGCAACCCGACGGACAGGGCCGTGGGCGGCGCGCTGATCGGTGGCGCCGGTGGTGCGCTCGTCGGCGGTCTTGCTTCGGGCAGGGCCTCCGGCGCTCTCGCCGGCGGTGCGATCGGCGCCGCGGGCGGCGCGATCGTCGGCGCGGCGACGGCGCCGCGTTGCGAGGAATACTGGTACAGGGGCCGCCGCTACCAGCGCTGCAACTGACGACATCGGGCCGCGGTTCGGCGCATTCATGCAACGCCGGACTGCCCTGTTTTCTCGAAGGCCCGCACGGTTTTACCGTGCGGGCCTTCGGCTTTATACAAGGGATTTCGACCGTCCACCGGTCTTTGAATAATTTTCCCGCAGACGCTTGCGGAGCCGAAATCCGGGCGTTATAAGGCAAACTCTGTCGGGTGCCGGCGACGATTGGTTGTGGCAGGCGGCTGGAGTGTCGGAGCGTAGCGCAGTCTGGTAGCGCACCTCGTTCGGGACGAGGGGGTCGGAGGTTCGAATCCTCTCGCTCCGACCATTAAAACCAACATCTTATCACAGTCCGGTTATCCCTCACTCCGCGGACCTGACGGTTTCGGTGCCGTGCTGATATTGCGGCCGGTGCACCTTTCTGGTGGTTGGGCGAATGGTGCCGGTAAATCCGATCCCGCGTCTCCACTGACATGCCGCCGAATCCGCACCCTCGGAGATAGATGCGCCGTTTTGGGGGATCCACGTTGCGGCGGTATGTCTCAGGGTGTGGGGCACAACATCTGGGCTGAAGCCGGCTGCCGCGTGGAACGCCTTGTTGATTCGCGTGACTGGTTGCCCGTTCCATTCCACGACATGCCGCTTGGATATGCCCATCGTTCCCACCGCCGCAGATGCACGAGCAGACGGTCCGGGAGGGTGACACGGGGCTGCCGTTTCTTGGTCTGTCTCGCGCCGGGTACCTTACGGTAGAAGATGCAGTCCGATCGCATGGCGTCGCGGTACGGCCCGCCTTTGCCCCGCTTGACCTGGATCAGCATCCCCTCGCTGTCGACGTCGCGCACCTTCGATGCCGGGCACTTCGCCCGCAAGGGTGCCCAATACCAGCGGTGCGGCAACGCTTGCGACGCCCATCCACAGGTTGATGCAGATCGCGTGGATCGTGCGGTTGAAGACGTCGCGGCCGAGATGATCGCGTGGCGAAGGGGTGCTGGGCGGAAGGCGCGACGAGCAGCGCCTCGAAATCGATCGCGCTCGGATCGAACGGCGAGACGTGCGGCGGTGCTGACGGGAGGCAGGAAGAGGTGGTGCAGGTAGCCGAAAAAACCCTTCGCCGTCGTAGCCGCTGACCGGGAGCCAACCCAATTCCACCCCGAAATAGCGCGACATCATCAGCGCCAGCCAGAAGACTGGGAAGGTCATGCCGACGATGGCACCGAAGCGGGTGGCCTGGTCGAGACAGCGGCTGGAATTGGCGATCTCGATGAATTCGGCGCCCGCGTTCTTCGGATAGCGCCTCCTTCCATCTCTGCGAAAAGACCGCACCGTCAGATCCCGGGATCAAACACCCGCGCGGCCAAGCCCATGCTCGATCGCGCCGCGTGGCTCAGAATCACAGCCCCCGCAGGTCGGAGCCGCTATCGCATAATGCCGCGATTGTATTGGAATGCCCGGCGCTTCTTCTCTTAAGTAGCGAAAATCCGAGCGGGAAATCTGAAGTGCGTCCCAATTCTGCATGAAGGCTGCCAGCAGAACCATGGACCTCACGCCATGGAAGAGCATGGACCGCGAGCCCATCCCGGGAGCACTGCAAGCCGCTTCCACCGCAAATAACCTGTGTTCGGCAATGAACTGATCACGGATCCAGGAATCGTGTCACAGAGGAGACGCAATGTGACAGAGAAAAGCGAAGTCAGGGATGGCATGAGGATCGACTGGGACGTGATGATCACCATGGAGGACGGCGTCGTTCTCCGGGCAGATGTCTTCCGCCCCATCGCAGACGGCCGCTATCCCGCAATCCTGACTTATGGCCCTTATGGAAAGGGGCTCTCGTTCCAGGAAGGATACAAGACGGCCTGGAGTGTCATGGAAAATGACTATCCTGACGCTGTCGCAGGCAGTTCCAACAAGTACCAGAACTGGGAAACGCCTGATCCGGAAAAATGGGTTCCGGACGGCTATGTCTGTGTCCGGGTCGACAGCCGCGGCGCGGGTCGCTCCGAAGGGTTCCTGGAGGTCCACAGTCTCCGCGAAACCCGTGACTTCTATATCTGCATCGAATGGGCTGCGGCCCAGCCATGGTGCTCCGGCAAGGTGGGGCTGAGCGGAATTTCCTATTATGCGGCCAATCAATGGCGCGTAGCCGCGATGCAGCCGCCGCACCTCGCGGCAATCTGCGTCTGGGAAGGCTTCGCTGACAACTACCGCGACGCGACGCATCATGGCGGCATCCTGTCTGTGTTCCGCAAGAACTGGCAGGACATGCAGGTGAAGACGGTGCAACATGGGCTTGGCGAACGCGGGCCAAGAAGCGCGGTCACCGGCGAACTGGTCTGCGGCCCGGATACCCTGACGGACGAGGAACTGGCTCGCAACCGCGCCGACATGCCGGCGGACCTGTTGCACCACAATCTTGATGGCGAGTACTACTGGTCGCAGGCTGGCGACCTGAGCAAGATCGTGGTGCCGCTGTTCAGCGCGGGCAACTGGGGCGGCCAGGGTCTGCATCTCCGCGGCAATATCGAAGGCTATCTCGGCGCTGCATCGAAGCAGAAATGGCTGGAAATGCACGGCGGCCCGCACTGGGTCGAATACTATACCGACTACGGCGTTGACCTGCAGAAGCGGTTCCTCGGCTATTTCCTGAAAGGCGAGGAGACCGGCTGGGACAAACAACCCAAGGTGCAGTTGCAGATCCGCCGCCCGGGGCAGACACGCTTTCCCGTACGCGCCGAGAACGAGTGGCCGCTCGCCCGGACGCAATGGACCAGATTCTACCTTGATGCTGAGACCAAGGCGCTGACACGCGAACCCGTTCGGGCCGAGGCTGCTATCGAGTACGATCCCATGGGCGAAGGCGTGACCTTCCTGACAAAACCGTTCGAAGAGGATACCGAAATTACTGGGCCCTCCGCCGCGAAGCTGTTCCTGTCATCGGCCACCACTGATGCCGACGTCTTCCTGGTGCTGAAGGTGTTCGATCCCGCCGGCGAGGAAGTGGTCTTCCATGGTGCGCTGGACCCGCATACCCCAATTGGGCAGGGGTGGCTGCGGGCCTCGCACAGGAAAGTCGATCCAGTCCGATCGACCCCTTATCGGCCCTATCATCCGCATGATGAACTATGGCCGCTGCGGCCGGGCGAGCCGGTCGAACTCGACATCGAGATCCTGCCGACCTGCATCGTGGTGCCAAAGGGCTACCGGGTCGGTCTCAACGTGCGCAGTCGCGACTATCAATGGTCTGGCGCGCCGACGCAGCTTTCGAACATGAAGAATCCGATGACAGGCTGCGGCCCCTTCGTCCACGACGATCCGGACGATCGCCCTCCTGCCATTTTCGGCGGACCGAACACATTGCATTTCGGTCCCACAGGGCAACCCTTTCTCCTTCTTCCGATCGTCCCGGAGAAATAGCACCAAGGCTCGACCACCACGCTGGCGAATGGTGTGTCAAACGAGATGGCTGGGAGCCACCTGATCCCGGCCTTCTGGTCTTTTCCGTCCGGACTCCCCTGTGTCTGGGATGCCTCTCCGGCGGCGGAATGATTTTCTCCCGTTTCGTCGAATTGCTTCCCCATTTTGCAGCCGAGGACTACAATAAACAGGCCTTTGCGCCTCGTTTGGCGTCGGGCGGCATCGCGGGCGACGCTTTGGGACTGCGGCCGGATCGGCCGTCCGGCTCAGGGTCTCATGGCGGAGGTGGGCTTGAACGGCAAGCAGCTTGAATATTTCGCGACGATCGCAGACCTCGGCAGCTTCCGTCGTGCATCGGAAGAACTGCGGATAGCCCAGCCAGCCCTGACGCGGCAGATCAAGAAGCTCGAGGACGAACTGGGCGTCGAACTGCTCAATCGCGGTGGGCGGACGATCACCCTCACCAATGCGGGAACGACCCTGTTGGACCGCGCCAGGTTCATCTTGCGCCAGATCGAGCAAGCCAAGGCGGATGTGATCGCCGAGGGAACGGTGCCTACCGGTATTGTCGGCTTTGGCGCCCCGGCCTCCATCGCGCAAATCCTATTCAGCAACGTCGCCAAGAGCTATCTCGGCCAGTACCCTCAGGTTGGCCTTCGTTTCTTCGAGGGTGTCGGCCATCTGTGGAAATGGTTGCAGGCCGGAGAGATCGATCTAGCAATCCTGCCGGATACCGGCCTGCTCGCCGGCGGCAATCTGGGATCGCATAAGTTTGTCAGCGAGCCTGTTTATCTGGTCGGCCCGCCGGAGGATCCGACGCTGCAGACCGGCTGTTTGTCCGATGAGTTGTTCGCTCGGCCGCTGATCCTTGCCAAGCCGCCGAGTGCGGTACGGGCTTGGCTCGATGCGACGGTGTCCAAGGCCGGACGGCAGCCGACGATCGTGGCCGAGGCCGAAGGCGTGCAGATCCAGAAAGACCTGGTGAGGGCCGGACTCGGGTATGCTCTGCTGCCGCATTCCGCCGTCTATCGCGACTATGAGGCCGGGCTGCTGACGTTGTCGCGCGTGCGCGAGTGGAAGCTGGGTCGGATCCTCGCTTGGCGCATCGATCGGCCCCTTACCCCCGCAGCGCGGGAAATGGTCCGCGTCGTCCGCATCGAGATGCAGAAACTGAAGCAGCAGGGGGCGTTCGGTGCGCCGGACCGCGACTGATAGAAAGATGAAGATCCCGCAGACGCCGCTCCAGTCTGCCTAAAACGGGTACTGTGTCGGGCCGCCGATACCTTCTCGCGAGCAACATCGGCAGGTGCCGGCACAGGCATCGCATAATGCCGCGATTGTATTGGAATACGTCGTTTAAGTAGCGAAAAATCTGAAATGCCTTCTGACTCCACCGGAGCGGGCCAGACGTACCGGCGAGGGCCTCCATGTCCGCCGGTTCAAATAATAACAGGGAGGTTCAGATGACTGCACATTTGTTGGGAAGCAGTATCCTGAAACGGGCACCGATCGGTGTGTTGGCGTTGACGCTGTTCGCCGCCTTGGGCGATGCGGGGATTGCCCAGGCACAGCAGCCGACGCATACGGCCGCACACGATCCGGCGGATGCCGGCTTCAAGACCGATTATGCCTCTATCGTGGCCGCGGCCGAGCAGGAGCCGCCCCTTCACTTCTGCCAGACTTTCACCGATGAGGAATGGGAGGCCTTCATCGCCGGCTTCGAGGCGATGTTCCCGAAAATCCCCCGGATCGAAATCTCCAACTGCAATGGTACAGAGCCGCGCGAGCGCGTGATCGTGGAGTGGCAGGCGAACCGGAACGATGTCGACATCATGAATGTCGGCGAGGACCTCATGAAGCGTATTGCCGATGAGAAGATCGGCGCGGCACCGGACTGGTCGGTGTTCGACGGAACGCCTCTGCAAATCGATCCGGGCGACATCGCTCCTGGCGGTCGCGTCGTCGGCATCGGCAGTTCGACCGACGCGATCGTCTTCAACAAGACCCTCGTCAGCAAGGACAAGGTTCCACGTAGCTTCAAGGAATGCGCCGAACCGCAATACGCCGGCCAGTTGATCGTGGACGTCCGCCCGGGCACGCGCTTCGCGATGATGCCGCATTTCCTGGGCGATGAAGGCATGATCGAATGGGCCAAGGGCGTTGCCGCCAACCGCCCGCTGTGGGCACGCAGTTCCGCGCCAATCACCACTGCCCTGATGCAGGGCGAGCGTCCGATCGCCTGCGGCGTCCAGATCCACGGCATTCTGCGCGGTTTCGCGCAGGCGGCGCCTGGCGGCGTGCTTGCCGAAGGATCCATCCTCGACTTCGTGGTGCCAACCGACCACAGCAATTCCCCGGGTTATGTCGCGCCCGTGATCTCCAAGCACCCGAATGCACCCAATACCGCCCTTCTCTTCGTTGCCTATGCCGCCTCCAACCCCAAGGCGATCGACGCCGTGAACCCCGGCTACGGCTCGCCTTTCATCAAGGGAAGCTGGAAGTCCGAATATTTCGCGACAGCCGAAGTCAAGCCGAACGAGCCGCCGGAAGGCCGTTGGGCGGTGCCGCAGCACGCGGAGCGCGCCGCGGAACTGACCCTCGGCGCGTGGGGATACCCGCAACCCGCGGTCCAGTGACCAGCATCGCGCTTTGCGGTGCAGATGCGTTGCGCCGGTGCATCACAATCCTCGCATGATAATCCTCGCATGATCATGAGACGTCGTGCCCAGGCAAATCGTTCGGGCGCGGTGAACTTTCCGGCAGCAGACCGGGGCGAGACGGCAAGCCGGAAGGGAGGGAACGAAAACGAATGAGTTTCAGGCAGAATCTAACCACCGGGTCAGGCGTCGATCAGGGGGCGATGCGCGGATCGGAGCATCGCTCGCTCCAGGAGAGACTCCGAACCCTCCGCCGCAACTGGCCGTTCATCCTGGCGGTCGCCATACTGCTCCTTCTGGTGCTGGTTCCGCTGGCGCTGCTCGTCGTGTCGAGCCTCAAGACCGGAACCCCGGGCAACCTCGGCGCCTGGACGCTCGACAACTACGCCCGCGTCTTTCAGACGGAGGAGACTTATCGGGCACTCAAGAACACACTTTTCGTGGCGGCCGTCAGCACCGTGATTAGCCTTTTTTTCGCGATCGTCTTCGCCTGGCTGATCGAGCGGACGGACATGCCGTTCCGCAATCTGTCCTGGTCTATCATGCTGCTGCCGATCGCCGTTCCAAGTATCATGTTCGTGCTGTCATGGACGGTGCTACTCTCGCCGAGAGCCGGCCTGCTCAACGTCTTCCTGCGTGAAAACCTCGGACTGTTCGAGGGCGACACGGGTCCGCTGCAGCTCTATGGATTGGGGGGCGTCATCTTCCTCGACAGCGTGCGCGGCGTCACTACCAGCTTCCTGATGCTGATAGCGGCGTTCCGGTTGTTCGATCCCTCGCTTGAGGAAGCCGCCAAGGTTGGCGGCGCCAACGTGATCCAAACGCTCTGTCGGGTGACGCTGCCGGTGCTGACCCCCGCGATCCTCTCCGCGGCAATGTATTCGTTTATCTCCAGCATGGACCAGTTCGAAGCGGCCCTCGCCGTCGGTCTGCCAGGCGGGGTCTTCCTGCTGAGCACCCTGGTCTATTTCAGCGTCTCGTTGCGAATCCCGGTCGACTATGGCCTCGCCGCCGTCTACTCGGTCCTTTTCATGGCGATCATGCTGCTGCTGGTGGTGGTATACCGGCGGATCATCCGGCATTCGGAACAGTTCGCCACGGTCTCCGGCAAGGGCTACCGCCCCCAGCGTGTGTCCCTCGGACGTTGGCGATATCCCGCTTTTAGTCTCGTCGCCCTGTTCGGCATAATCACCGTATTCCTTCCGATAGCGGTGATGGTTTGGTTGTCAGTGCGGCCGCTTTATGCCCCGATCGGGCTCAACGTGGACGTGCCGCTCACTCTCAAGAACTACGACAATCTCTTTAGCGGCCGCGCGCTTTGGAAGGTCGCCTGGAACACCGTGACCATGACGCTCGCCACGGCGACTGTCACCATGGCGCTGGCATTCCTGGTTTCCTGGTGCATCGTGCGCGGATCGGCGCGGGGCCGCGCCCTGCTCGACGGGCTGACCTTCCTGCCATATGCGTTCCCGGGCATCACCATCGCCATCGCGATGATCTTTGTCTTCCTCAATCCGCCACTGAACATCCTGCCTGTCTATGGCACGGTGGGCATGCTCGTCATCGCGCTGACCACCCAGTACATCGCCTTCGGCACACGGCTTCTGAATGGCGCGATCGTGCAGGTCAAGAAGGAGCTGGAGGATGCAGGCAATGTCGCGGGGGCAAAGCCCTTCGCCGTCATGCGTCGGATCACGTTTCCGCTGCTCATTCCGGCGGTGGTGTCCGGCTGGATCTGGGTTGCCGCCAGCTCCATGCGCTCCTTCTCGGTCCCTGTCATTCTCGCGTCCCGGAACAACGAGGTGTTTGCTTCGCAGATCTGGGGCCTTTGGCAGATTGGCAGATTCAGTGAAGCAGCCGCCTACGGGACCATGCTCGTCCTCGTGCTTCTGCCCATGACGCTGCTGCTGCGGCGGCTGATGTCGCGTACCGGAAATTAGGATCTACCGTGAGCACGCTAACCGTTACTCATCTCAGAAAGAAATTCGAGGCCGAAGGCCGGCGGGTCAACGCGGTCGACGACGTGTCGTTCGAGATCGGGGAAGGAGAGTTCTTCACCCTGCTCGGCCCGTCCGGATGCGGCAAGAGCACAACCTTGCGCTGCGTCGCGGGGCTTGAAGGGGTTGATGACGGCGAGATCGCGATCGACGGACAGGTTGTCGCCTCGAAATCGCATTTCGTCACAGCCAGCGATCGTCCGATCGCCATGGTGTTCCAATCCTATGCGATCTGGCCGCATATGACGGTAATAGGAAACGTCACGTTTCCCCTTTCTTATCGCGGCGGTGCCAGAAACAAGGGGGGCATCCCCCGCTCCGAGCGCCGCGATCGCGGAATGGAAGCGCTGAAAATGGTCCAGCTCGATCATCTGGCCGACCGGCGCGCTCCCTATCTTAGCGGCGGCCAGCAGCAGCGGGTGGCGCTGGCGCGCGCGCTGGTCGTGCGGCCGAAGCTGCTGCTGCTCGACGAGCCGCTCTCCAATCTCGACGCCAAGCTGCGCGAGGAAATGCGCTTCGAGATCAAGGAGCTGACCAGCAAGCTCGGCATCGCGACAATCTATGTGACGCATGACCAGGGCGAGGCGCTGTCAATGTCGGACCGCATCGCGGTGATGTCGGACGGCAAGATCATGCAGCTCGGCACGCCACGGGAGATCTACCTGACCCCGGTGACGGGCCGCGTCGCCCGGATCGCTGGTGCGGCGAACCTGCTGCGCGGCGAACTGGTGAGCCGGGGCGACGGCCTCGGCATCGTCAAGACGGGCAGCGGTCAGGTGCTGCGCTGCCTGGTGGTCGGGGAACATGGCGTCGGCGGCAGTCTGGATGTGATGTTCCGCCCGGAGCTCGTGCGGGTCATTGCACGCGGCAAGGCTGCTTCCGGCGCTCCGGACGGTGAAGACTCGGACAACATCCTCCCCGGCGTGGTGCGCGGCGTCGTGTTCACCGGCGACCATATCGCGTGCCACTGCGAAACTGGCGACGGTGTGATCGCCGCCAAGCTCCCGCCCGACAGTCTGATCGCACAGGACGATCCGGTGGACGTAGTGATTTCTGCCAGGAGCTGCATCGCATCCTGATCATTTTCCGGTGGCCGGCGTCGGTCGGCCGTCGGTGTAGTTGCAGCAAAAAGAAGAGAGGGAGCGCATCGCATGGATCGGACAGTTCTGGTGACGGGAGCGAGCAGGAACATCGGCCGCTTTCTCGCGCAGCGCTACGCCGCGGACGGCTACCGCGTCGTCATCTGCGCCCGCACGGGCAAGGCGGTCGAGGACCTGGCCCGGGAGATTCGTGCGGCCGGCGGCCAGGCGTTTGGCATGGCGGCCGACGTCACCCGGCCGGATCAGGTCGCGGCTCTGATCGATGCCGCCGAGAAGGAATTCGGCGGCATCGACATCCTGGTCAACAATGCCGTGGTCCGGGTGGTGCGGAAGTTCGACGATATGACGTTCGAAGAGTGGAAGCTCGCGTTGAACGTCATCCTCGATGGCGCCTTCCTCTGCACCAGGGCAGTGGTCCCGGGCATGCGGGCGAAGAAGTGGGGCCGCGTCGTCAACATGAGCGGCATCTCCGCGCTGATCGGCGCTCCGGACAGGATCGGTGTGGTTACGGGGAAGTCGGGGCTGATCGGCTTCACCCGAAGCGCCGCCCGTTCGACGGCCGCGGACGGCATCACCGTCAACGTGATCGCCCCGAGCCAGATCGATACCGAGCGGGGCGAATGGACGGCCATCGGCAATGTCGAAAAGGTGCTCGAGAACTACGCCCACGGACGCTCGCAGATCCCCGTCGGCCGCATGGGGACCCTCGACGAATTCTATGCGCTGGTCAGCTTCCTGACCTCGGACGCCAGCGCCTTCATCACCGGCCAGACCATCGCCATCAACGGCGGCCTCTACATGTACTGAACCGACCCTGCGCCGGCCGGTGGATTGAGCACGGCCACGGAGAACAAGCGGAATGACGATATCCGAGACGACGCCCACAGCGGCGCTGGCTGACTACATGGTCCGCGCGCGGGCGGTCGACCTGCCTGGCGACGTCACCATGCGGGGAAAGCTCCATATCCTCGACACGCTCGCCGCCATGGTATCGGGCACGACTTTGCCGGTCGGGCAAATGGCTCTCAGATATGCAGGGCTCCAGGGCACCGGTTCCGATGCGACGGCGCTTGGTCTCAGGGGACTCTGCAACGGGACCGTCGCGGCACTGGCGAATGGCATGCTCGCCCACGCCGACGAGACGGACGACTCCCATGCTGCGGCAGGCATGCATCCCGGCTGTGCGATCGTGCCCGCCGCCCTTGCCATGGCGGAGAAGAACGGCAAGAGCGGCGCCGACCTGTTGAAGGCGGTGGTGCTCGGCTACGACGTCGGCGCCCGGCTGATGCGGGCGATCGGCGCCAGCCTGCGCGAAAAGAACCGCCGCTATGACTCTCACGCGGTCGGCGGCGTATTCGGGGCTGCCGCCGCCGCCGGTGCGTGCACGGCGTCCCCGCTGAATGTGCTGCAATCCCGGTATCTGCTCTCCTATGCCGCGCAACAGGCGTCGGGGCTCGCGTCCTATCCGATGGATTCATCCCATGTCGAGAAAGGCTTCATATTCGGCGGCATGCCGGCCCGTAGCGGCATGACCGCCGCTGCCATGCTGGAGGCCGGCTTCACCGGCATCGAGGACGACCTCGAAGGCTACAACGGCTTCCTTCCCTCCTATGGGGCCGAAAAGGCCGATGCCCGGCAGCTTTCCGCCGGGCTCGGCGAGCGCTTCGAGATCATGGCCACCAACATCAAGAAATATTCGGTCGGATCTCCCATTCAGGCGCCGGTTGATTGCCTCGCGAACATCATCCGCCGGGATGGTGTCGGGCCCGACGACTTCGCCGAGATGATCGTCCACACCCATCATGGCGAGGACAGGATCACCCGGTCCGACCAGCACATGAGCAGCCTCAACCTGCGCTACCTGCTCGCCGTCACCCTTCTCGACGGCGGGCTCTCGTTCCAGGCCGCGCACGACGATGCGCGCGTGCACCGGCCGGAGGTGGAGCGGATCAGCAGCCGGATCTCGATCAAGGCCAATCCCAGCCTGTGGTCGGCGGAAAGCCCGCGTCAGGGGATTGTCGAGTTCGTCACCCGCGACGGCCGCACGCTGACCGACCATGTGGTCGCCGTGCGTGGTGCAATGGAAAATCCGATGTCCACTGACGAGGTCGCGGCGAAGGCGCGTGAACTGTTCGAGGTGGCGCTGCCGGCCGACCGGGCCGACAGGGCGATCACCGCGATCCTGGATCTCGAATCCCTGCCGGATATCGGTCGCCTCATGCGGCTGCTGAATCCGGGCTGACGGAACGGCCCTCCGCTCGAAAGAACCTTTCAACTTCTCCTATCCCCAACAGCCATCGACAAGGAGCAAACAATGGCCCGTCTCGAACTCCCCGTCCGCGAAAAGCTTTCCACCGAAGAACAGTCGGCCTATGACCACATCATGGGCAGCCGCGGCCATATCGGCGGGCCGTTCACCGTGCTGGTCTACAGCCCGGAACTCGGCAAGCGCGTCTGTGATGTGGGCGCCTACGTCCGCTTCGAATCTGACCTGCCCGCGGATCTGCGCACTATCGCGGTGATGACCGTCGCGCGCGAGTTCAACTGCCGTTTCGAATGGGCGGGCTGGACCAAGCAGGCGCGTGAGGCTGGCGTCTCCGAGCGTATCATCGAAGCGATCCGGGACCGCCGGCCGCTGGAGAACCTGACGCCCGACGAGCAGTTGGTCGTCTCCTTCGGCGCCCAGCTGATGAGCCCGAAGCACCGGGTTGACAAGGATGTCTACGACGCCGCCATCGCGCGCTTCGGCGTCAAGGGTACGGCCGACCTGTCGGCGACCTACGGCTATTTCGCCATGCTCAGCTTCACGATGAATGCGTTCGAAGTCGACGTGCCGGAAGGTGAGGACGTCCTTCCCGACTGATTTCGGCAGAGCCCGGGCGACTTCCTGAGCTTGGAAGACGCTCCTGGCGATCTGATACCAACGGTCGGGAATGCTGACGCACTCCCGACCGTTGGTATTACGACAGTGCAGAGACGATGCGGACTGGCGCTCCCTTTAGCCAGGCAGCGATGTCTTCCACCACGTCGCGGTAGAATACGGCAAAGGTTTCCTCGGTCACGAAGCCGACATGGGGAGTACCGATCAGCCGGGCAACACGTCGAAGCGGACTGTCGGCCGGCAGTGGTTCAACATGAAACACGTCGAGGGCCGCCCCGGCGAGCCGATTTCCGTCTAGCGCGTCAATCAATGCGTTCTCATCGACCAGAGGCCCGCGCGAGGTGTTGACCAGGAAGGCGGTCGGCTTCATCAGTCCGAGTTCGCGCGCGCCGATAATACCGCGCGTCTCCTCGTTCAATCGAAGGTGAACTGACACGATATCCGACGTTCGAAGAAGGTCGTCGAGCGACGCCGCGGCGGTTGCGCCTTCTGCTCTCGCCCGCTCCTCCGTGATGTTCTTGCTCCAGACCGTGATCGGCATGCCAAAAGCGGCGGCCACACGTGCGACACGAACGCCGAGCCGGCCGAAGCCGAGCACGCCCAGCCGGCGACTGGCGAGGCTGTGGCCGAGCCGCGGCTGCCACGTCCCGCCGGCCTTGAAATCCCTGACCTCTGCCGGAATGTGGCGGGCCAACGCGAGAATGAGCGCCCAGGTCAGTTCCGCTGCCGCACCGTGAACATCCCCCGTCGAGCAAACCGTGATGTCACGCGCCGCGCAGGCGTCCATGTCGATCGCCGCATTGTAGCGCCCGGTGGTGACGATCAGCCGGAGCTTCGGCAATGCAGCGATCACTTCGGCATCGAGGCGGGTACGTTCCCGCATGCAGACCACGATGTCAAAATCACGGAGCGTGGCGATGCGCGCTTCGCGTGTCGGGAGAAAATCATGAAACGCAACGACTTCGACTTCGGCTGTGATCGGGCTCCAGTCGGCGATCGAGAGGGCAATCTTCTGGTAGTCGTCGAGCACTGCGCAGCGTAGCACCACTTCCTCCAATATCTTTCAAACATTATCTTCTCGGAAATCTGCCTCGCGATCTGTCGCGATGAGCCATTCCGGTCGACTGGTCTGAAGTTGCGTTGTCATTCCCGGGCGAAGCAAAGCGTGCCTCGCCGGGAACGACTGTCGGGTCGGCTGCGGCGGACCGAGAAGTCCATCGCAGCCGAAGTACTCATGCCAATGGCCGGGAATATTGACGCATTCGGCCGTTGCAGTCATCATGGATGTCCTATTGGCGCCAGAGGCATGCGACATTCGCAAGCGGGATGCCAAGGGGCATTTTCAATGCCTCTCGGTATCACTTGACAGCGGGTTGCGGATAACCCCAGGCGCCGAGAATCAGTTCAGCTGCGCGTTCCGAATGTTGCGGAACCGCCCAGCGGCCTTCCGGCGGCTGGTTCGGCGTGACGCCCGCGTGCGCATAGTAGTCGGCCTTCCAGCTTCCCTTGGTATAGGGCGAGCCATAGCCGGGATTGACGGCGCTGATCGCGTCTGGGCTCGACGCGGCATAAGCGACGAGAAGCAGTGCCGTGTTCGGCGCGGCGGGATGCTTGCCGATCAGCGGTGCGACATAGCCTGGCGAGTTGCTCTGGTCGGTGGGCACCACGAAATCGAGATCCGTGCCCTCGGCCAGCACGCCGCTGGGCGCGGCCGTCGCAAATCCGCGCAGGACGCCGTGGATCTGCAGGCCGCAGGCAATCGGGCGTTCGCCCTGCAGCAGCGCGGTGGTGACGGGTGCGGGGCTGCGCGCCCAGAGCGGGTCGTTAGCGGCGAGCGCCTTCGCCCATTCGACCGCGCCTTCGTCACCCAGGATCATCGGCATCATGGCAAAGGCGATGCCGGGCCGCACGTCGACGATGATCTTGCCCTTGTACTTCGGATCCGCGCATTCCTTGAAGCTGTGCGGCACCTGATCGGCGCTGACCATCTTCTTGTTGAAGACGATCGCAGCGGTTGCGCTGCCAACGCCGACGATCCGGCCGCCGGGCGCGATATCCTCCTTATCGATCTGCAGCGGCGATCCGTCGAACACGGACCAGTCCGGCGTGGCGCCGATGTCCTCATCCTCGATCCGCTTCATCAGGTCTTCGCCGACATTCATCATGTCGACGTCGTTCCGGTTCGCCTGCCACTCGACGATCACGCGCTCGCGCGGCTCGGTGCCGAGGCAGTTGGACGTCTCCACGTCCTTGATATTCGGGAAGGCCTTCTTGAAGCCAGCGATGAAGAGGTCCCACTCTTCCTGGCTGAAGGTCTGGCAGAAGTGCAGCGGCGGCTCCTGTTCCGCAGCGGCGACGATCGAGGCATAGTCGGTCTTGAAGCCGGCATCCGCCGGCTTATGGTTTATGGTCCGCGCTGGCTGGTTGTTCTGGGCTGACGCGTCTGTGGCGCCGAACAACGCGATCGGCGCAAGAAAAACTCCCTTCAGCGCAGCTTTTCTGATTGCGCTCCTCAAGCAGACATGCCTGGCCATCCGCACTCCTCCCTGTTACAGCCCATTGTTTCCGCTTGACGGTCCGATAGGACCGAAGCGGGGGCGCTGGTTCGGATCGAACGCGCCTCAGGCTTTCTACTACTTAGTGGGAGGAAGGATGCGCACTCCAATATAATTGTGGCATTACGCGATATCACGTCGCGTATCTGGAGGCGCCGGGTAGGGCGCGGTCTCGATCATGGTCAGACGCGTCCGCGAACAGCGACCAGATCGCGGATGGTCGCGACGATCATCTCCGGGCGCGCCTCTTGTGACCCTGCCTTCGATCAGCGCGTCGTAGTCCCGTTCGGGAATGACCCCGCCGGCCACGACCAGGAGGTGCCCCGCAATATGAACCGCCGCCTTGCCGCCTCCGGCCCGTCGCCGGACAGGCAACCGAAAGGACAGGGGGCGGCATCGTGCCGTCCCCCTGTCCTTCTGACGGCGTCGGCATCACGCTGCGAGGTTTTCCGCCACCTCGAACAACGCGGCGGTGCCGGCCTTGACCTCGTCGAGCGTCACGCCGTCGGCGAGTTCGATCAGCTTCAGGCCGTTCTTGTCGACCTCGAAGACGGCGAGATCGGTGATGATGAGGTCGACGACGCCCTTGCCGGTGAGCGGCAGGTCGCATGCCTCGAGGATCTTCGGCTCGCCCTTCGCCGTGTGCTCCATCACCACGACGACGCGCTTGACGCCGGCGACGAGGTCCATCGCGCCGCCCATGCCCTTCACCATCTTGCCGGGGATCATCCAGTTGGCGAGGTCACCCGTGCGGGAGACCTGCATGGCGCCCAGGATCGACAGGTCGATGTGCCCGCCGCGAATCATCGCGAAGCTCGTCGCCGAGCTGAAGAAGCTCGACTGGGGCAGGGCGGTGATCGTCTGCTTGCCGGCGTTGATGAGGTCCGGGTCCTCCTCGCCCTCATAGGGGAAGGGGCCCATGCCCAGCATGCCGTTCTCGCTCTGCAGGGTGACGGTGATGTCGTCGGGGATGTAATTGGCGACGAGCGTCGGAATGCCGATGCCGAGGTTGACGTAGAAGCCGTCCTCGAGCTCGCGGGCGGCGCGCTCCGCCATCTGTTCACGTGTCCAGGCCATTGTCGCTCTCCCTCTCCCTCAGGCGGCGCGCGGACGGGTCGTCACCCGCTCGATGCGCTTTTCGTAGTTGGTGCCGTGGACGATCCGCGTCACGAAGATGCCCGGCGTGTGGACGGCGTCGGGGTCGACGCCGCCGATATCGACCAACTCCTCGACCTCCGCCACAGTGACCGTCGCCGCGGTCGCCATCTCGGGATTGAAGTTGCGCGCGGTCTTGTTGAAGATGAGGTTGCCCTCGGTGTCGCCTGTCTGGGCCTTGATGATGGCGAGATCCGCCGTGAGCGCGCGTTCCATGACATAGGCCTCGCCGTCGAACTCGCGCACTTCCTTGCCCTCGGCCACCAGCGTGCCGACGCCGGTCTTGGTGAAGAAGGCGGGAATGCCCGCACCGCCGGCGCGGATGCGCTCGGCCAGCGTCCCCTGCGGGTTGAACTCCAGCTCCAGCGCGCCGGAAAGATACTGTTCGGCGAACAGCTTGTTCTCGCCGACATAGGACGAAACCATCTTGCGGATCTGCCCGCGCTCCAGCAGCTTGCCGAGGCCGGCGCCGTCGATGCCGCAATTGTTGGATATGACCGTCAGATCCTTGACGCCGCTTTCCGCGATCGCATCGATGAGCTTTTCCGGAATGCCGCACAGCCCGAACCCGCCGGCCATGATGGTGATGCCGTCGCGCAGCAGGCCGTCAAGAGCGGCCCGCGCATCAGGATAAACCTTGTTGATTGCCATAAGCGTCTCTCCCACGAATGGACGCACTTTCCAACCATGGCGCTGAAAATGCAAGGGCGCTGCAGGACAAGAACATGGGAGCGCGCCGAAGGAGCCGGGAAGGGGAGGAGCCGGACGCGGCGGAGCCATGTGGAGAGCCGCCGAAGGGGCTGGACTTTCACCCGCCACGTATGGCAATAACACAACCTGTTGTCCCGTCCCGGCTTCGGGAGGGGACAGGCGGGTGTGGTGGAACTGGTAGACGCGCCGGACTCAAAATCCGGTTCCGAAAGGAGTGTCGGTTCGAGCCCGACCACCCGCACCACGCTTCGCCTTCGGCTACGCGTGGTGCAGCCACCGGAGCGCTTTCCGATCCAATGGAATCACTGGATCGGAAAGAATTCTCCAGGCGCCGATCTTGGGCGAAGCGGTGCCCGGCGACGCCTTCAGGCGGAGACGGGCTGGAGCCGCGCCATTGGTATGTTTGCCCCATCCGCAGTATGGTTGTATCGGAACAAGAAAACGGAATGCTGATCAGGCCGGCGACCGAGGCGGATGTTCGCGGAATCACCGCGATCTACAATCATGCCGTCGCCAATACGACCGCCATCTGGAACGACACGATCGTTGACGAGGCCAATCGCGCCGCCTGGCTGGCGGCCCGGCGATCGGGCGGCTTTCCGGTGCTGGTCGCGGTCGCCGACGAGCCGGGGGCGGACGGCGTGTACGGCTATGCGTCCTTCGGCGAGTGGCGCGCGTTCGACGGCTATCGGCACACGGTGGAGCATTCGGTCTACGTCCACCCTCATCACCAGCGCGCGGGGATCGGCAGGCTGCTGCTGGAGCGGCTGATCGAGGAGGCGCGCGCGCAAGGCAGGCACGTGATGATGGCCGCGATCGAATCGGGCAACACGGCCTCGCTCGCGCTGCATTACGGATTCGGCTTCGAGGAGGCGGGCCATTGCCGGGAGGTGGGGACGAAGTTCGGCCGCTGGCTCGATCTGACGTTGCTGCAATACGTCCTCGACGGGAACCCGCCGGACGGGCGGGCTGACGTGCCCGCGTCGTCCCAGTCCGCCTGAATCGAAGCACGCGACGGGACGCGCCCCCTTGCTGACAAGTGGCTCCCCATCGGCGCGGCGGGCAGAAAATCTGCACCGGTGCCGCCGCGCTGTCTCCTTGTCTGAGCAATTTTAACGCGCCGGCTTGACGGCGACGAAGCGCAGCCGGACATAGTCGGCAAACCATGTTCCCCGCTCATCGCGCAGGTGCACCAGGCGGCGTTCGGTGTCCTCGATGACGGTTCTCGTCGCTGCCGCGTCCAGCCCTGCGAAAAACGGTGCCCCGAACGTTCCGAGCCACCCGGCCACGCCGGTGGGCAGCGGGGTGGGGCGAGGGATGAGGGATATGTCCCGAACGGAGAATCCGGCCCGTTCCAGCCGGGCCGTCTGCAGGGCGGGTGTCGGGAAGTCCCAGGGGGTAAAGCCCGGATCGGACCGGCCCGCCGCCTCCAGGCTGGCATTCAGGGCGACGATAACGGCGGCCACGTTTCCGAAGCCGCCCTGCTCTGCCACGAGGCGGCCGCCGGGACGCAGCGCGGCGAAGGCATTGGCCAGAACGATCTCGGGCGCGCGCATCCAATGAAGGGCGGCATTGGAGAAGACGGCATCATACCGCTCCTGGCCGAACGGGGCATGCGCATCCTGTTCGATGACCGTCAGGCCGCGCTCGCGCGCACGGGCAGCCAGAGACGGATCGGGTTCGAGCCCGACGACGTTGGCGCCGGCGCCGGCGATGCGCAGCGTGAGCGCTCCGTCACCGCAGCCGATATCGAGAATGGCTTCGCCCGCTTCCGGTGCCAGAAGCACGAACGCATCCTGGCCGAGGGCCGACACGAATCCGGCGTTGTTGATGTACGTCTCGGCATCCCAGATTTGTCCGGCTGCGGGGCGGGGCACGGTCCTTCTCCTCGTTCGAACGTCCTCATGCCGTTCGTACCAGCGGAAGCAGCCCCCATCAAGACGACCGGAAACGAGCGCCGCCGCGCTCGCGCTCAGTTGCCGTTGTGGTGGTCGCCCGACAGCCTCTCGGTGAGGGCGAGCAGCGGACCGGTTATGACGAAAATGATGTGCAGCCCCACCATCCACATCATCTGCCTGTCCGAATACTCGGACACGTCCATGAAGTTCTTCAGCAGCTGGATGGACGAGATCGCCACGATCGACGACATCAGCTTCAGCTTGAGGCCGGTGAAGTCGATCCTGCCCATCCACTCCGGCCAGTCGGTCCGCTCGCCCGTGGAGACGGTGGAAACGAAGTTCTTGTAGCCCGAGAAGATCACGATGACGACGAGGGCGCCGATGAACGCCAGGTCGATGAGCGTGAGAACGCGGAGCACCATATAGGAATATGGCGGCGGCGAGTAAAACACCACCGGCAGAAAATCCAGCATTTCCCTGATGGCCGTGATCAACAGCGCGACCAGCGCGACGAGCAGCGCCAGATAGAACGGCACCAGCAGCCACCGGCTTGCGAACAGTATACGCCTAACGCCCAACCCCAACATGCGACCTCTCCGCAAAATCGGCGGCCCGCTCTCGGGCACCACCGCAGACCGTCCAGTGTCTATGAAGCGTCACCGGCGGGGGCCATGACATGCGTCAATACCCGCGCGGGCCTCACCCTGTACGCCCTTCGTGTGCGGCCCGTGTGACACGGTGCGCCTCGCAACGCGCGGCTCACGATGAGGGCGAGACGGCCTCGCCGATGCAGCCAGCATCGGCCTTGAGGTTTTGTCAGGGGTTCTTAATCCGAGACTTTCCTGATCCACACTTGCAGGCCGCGGTCCAGAACCTCGACCTTGTGGGCATAACAGGCCAGGAACGCATCGATCGCGAGCTTGGGCGTTCCATGTTGGTTGAACGCGGGATCGTTCCACTCATAGTCGTCGAAGCCGATGATGCCGCCCACCTTGACCCGGCGAAAGGTGAGGATGGCATCTTCAAGCACGTCGCATGACCAGTGGCTTCCGTCAATGTAAGCGAGGTCGAACGCGCTTGGCGGGAGTTTGGGCAATACCTCGCTTGACTCCCGATCTTGATCGTCGTCTTGCCATGCCCGCCGGAGACGCCGAGGTTCGCCCGGAGCACCGGCTGTTCGAAGATGTCTACACATACGAGCCGCGCGCGACGATGGGTCAGGACGTTGGTCAGCAGCCACGTTGCCGAGCGTCCCTCATGGGTGCCGATTTCCAGCGCACGAACCGGCTGCCCGGCAAACTCAGCCAGCAGCCGCTCCCATTGCGGGATATGGCCGCTGAACCAGTCGTGGGCGAACTGATACTCCATAGGCCGGGCTTGTACCACCGGCCATACTGTCGATCAAATTTGGGCAGGCGGCAGCAACCAGCTATCGAGCCGGGCACTATTGATTGCCGTGGAAAATTTTTGAAATCAATGAGTTGCGTCGGTGCGCGATAATTGGAGCGGGCGATGGGAATCGAACCCACGACATACAGCTTGGGAAGCTGTCGTTCTACCACTGAACTACGCCCGCGGCCGGACCGCCTGCGTCGACCATGCAAATGACCGGCGCGCGATCGAACTGGCGGGTGCATCGACCCGAACCGCACGCGCTAGAACTAGCGCGTTTTCGCGATCCGGCCAAGCGAATTCGTTGGGTGAACGGTCGTTCGAACCGCCGCCTGTGGATCGTGGCGCGCAATGCTCGCCGGCAGGCTTGCCGGTTCATTGCGAAAAAAAGCGCGGGACGCCGCCGGCGTCCCGCGCATTCTGCCTTTCCGGAGCCGGCGGAGACCACCCCGGCCGGCAATACGCCTCGGAAAACTCAATAGACAACTTCTACCGTCGGCGGCCGACCTTCAGCCGGCGCCGACCGGAAATCGCACAAGCAATCGGTCCCTGGCCGTGCGGGCCAGACCGGAGGCCGATGAGCAGCGCCCACCGGCTTCGCCGTCACGCAGCGCGAACGGCGGGGCGCTGGGCCGTGAAGTGGCCGCACCAGTCCTCAGCCGTCACGACCGGCCACAGCGACTTGGCCACGTCGTCGGCCTTGGGCGCCGGGGGGTTGAAGCGGCACACGCCCGTGTCAGCCATGGAAGCCGTCTGCTTGGTGCTGTCGTCAAAGAAAACGCAGCCGGTGCAGGAAGTCGTGTTCATCGGAAATCTCCTCAGTCCAATCAGGTGGCGAGCGTCAATCGTCCGCACATACCCCTCGATCTGTGCGCGCTCATTGGAATAAATATAGATTAGATTCGTTCCAGAAAGCAAGCGAAAAAACGCCGCTCCCTGTGGAATAGCGTACCCTGCCGATCGAGACAGGATCATTTCATGTGATTTATCATATGGTTATTCTTTTTTGGGGGGCGTCCGCCGCCCCAATGCAAAAAAATCGCACACCCGAAGGTGTGCGGCGATGGTCGGTCGGCGATCCTTGCCCGCCCCAAATCAAAAACTGAGAGCATGTCATCATGTCCGTGAAATGATGACATGCTCTAGCGCGGGCAGGCCGGGCCGGGCTCAGTTGCGCGCGAAGAGGGTGTCGAGCGTCTTGCCGGCGGCGAAATGCTCTTCCGAGATTTTCTCCCAGCCGCCGAAGACGTCCTCGACTTTCAGCAGACGCACCTCGGGGAAACGGTCCTTGTGGCGTGCGGCCACGTCCGGATGATGGACGCGATAGAAGAAGTCGGCGAGGATCTCCTGCCCCTTCTCGCTGTAGAGGAATTCGAGGTAGCCGGTCGCAGCCTCCGTGGTGCCCTTGGCGGCGGCCACCTTGTCGACCACGCTGACCGGAAATTCCGCCAGGATGCTCACCGGCGGCACCACGACCTCGAAGCCCTTGTCGCCGTATTCGCGGCGCACGCCATTGACCTCCGACTCGAAGGTGATCAGGACATCGCCGAGCCCGCGCTCGACGAACGAGGTCGTCGCGCCGCGTCCTCCGGTGTCGAACACCGGAACGTTGGCGAAGAGGCGCTTGATGTCGGCATGCACCTTCTCGACGTCGCCGTTGTACTCCTCCAGCAGCGCGGCATAGGCGGCAAGGTAGGTGTAGCGTGCGTTGCCCGAGGTCTTCGGGTTGGGGAAGATCGGCTGCACGCCCTCGCGCGCCAGATCCGCCCAGCCCTTGATGCCCTTGGGGTTGCCCTCGCGGACGAGGAACGCGGGGAACGAGTAGAAGGGCGAGGCGTTGTTGGGCAGGCGCGCCTGCCAGTCGGCCGCGACCAGATCGCCCCGGTCGTGCAGGATCTGCACGTCCGTCACCTGGTTGAAGGTCACCACGTCGGCCTGCAGACCCTCGAGGATGGCGCGCGCCTGCGCGGACGAACCCGCGTGCGACTGCTTGACGGAAACCGTCTGGCCCGTCTTCTCCTTCCACTCCTCGATGAACACCGGATTGATCGCCGCGAACAGCTCGCGGGCGATGTCATAGGATGCGTTCAGCAACTCCACCGGCGGCTTGTCCGCCGCGGGCGCCGTGCCCTGCGCCGCCGCCGGGCCTGAAAGCGCCAGAAGCGCTGCGATGGCCAACCCCCCAAACCATTTCATATGCAGGTCCTTTCCGGTTACGGCCGTCCTGGCCGGGAAAACACCCTAATTCACGATATTTTATCGAGAAGGTCAACTTTTATCGCATAAACGACGGTAAATTATATAATTCACATCATATCCTGTGTTATATGCCTCCGGCTTGCGCCCCGGGGTTCCGGAAATCGCTCCGGAAGTGCTTGGACAGCTTCAGCCCCTGGGCCTGATAGTTCGACCCGGCATCCGCGCCGTAGAGCTTCAGCGGGCGCTGCGCCATGCGCTCGTAGACGAGGCGGCCGACGATCTGCCCGTCCTCGATGAGGAAGGGGACATCGCGCGAGCGCACTTCCAGCACCGCGCGCGCGCCGGCGCCGCCGGCCCCGGCGTGGCCGAAGCCGGGGTCGAAGAAGCCGGCATAGTGCACGCGGAATTCGCCGACCAGCGGGTCGAATGGCACCATCTCGGCGGCATAGTCCGGCGGCACGTGCACGGCCTCCTTCGAGGCGAGGATGTAGAACTGGCCGGGGTCGAGGATGAGCTGGCCCTCACCGTCGGCCGCGAGCGGCTCCCAGAAGTCCGGCACGGCATAGGCGTTGACCCGGTCGACATCGACGAGGCCGGTGTGGCGCTTGGCGCGATAGCCGACGAGCCGCTGGCCGCCGCCGGCGGGAAAGCCGGCGAGATCGACGCTGACCGCGACGCCGCCCTGGATCGACACGTCGCCGCCGACGACGACCTGCTGGCTTTCCTGCAGGGCGGAGAGTTCCGCATCCGTCAGGCGGCTGGCGCCGGCGCGGAAACGGATCTGCGACAGGCGCGAGCCCGTGCGCACCAGCACCGGGAAGGTGCGGGGCGAGATTTCCGCATAGAGCGCGCCGCGATAGCCGGCCTCGACCGCGTCGAATTCGCGCGAGCGGTCGGTGATGACGCGGGTGAACACGTCGAGCCGGCCGGTGGAGCTCTTGGGGTTGCACGAGGCGGACAACCCGGCGGGAAGCGCGACGCTCTCCAGCAGCTCGGCGATGTAGACGCAGCCCGATTCGAACACCGCCCCGCGCGTGAGGTCGATCTCGTGCAGTGCGAGCGTGGCGAGGCGGCGGGCGACGTCCCTGTCATGGCCCGGCAGGAAGCTCGCCCGCACCCGCCACGCGCGCCGGCCGAGGCGCAGGTCGAGGCTTGCCGGCTGCACCTGTCCGTCAGCGGGCGGCACGGCGAAACCGATGACGCCCGCCTGCGCGAGCGCGTGGATCGATTCGGCGGACTGGATACCGGGGAGGATGGCGCTCATGGTTGCCTCTGGGTGCCTCGAAAACGTGAAACGCATGAAACCACCGTCGCGCGGGCGCCGGCAGGCGGTGGAAAGGGTGGGCGTCGCTTGTCCTGATCGGGTCAGGGTGTAGGATCATCGTTGCGCGGCGGGTCCGTTCTGTCCAGCGCGCGCCCTATCATGACTCCGCCGGCGGCGAAAGTGCGGTAGGCTGTCAACAGCGCATGCACAAGCGACACCCCGGCAAATCGGAGCGATCATGACCGGTCGACGCCTCAGCCCCCTTGAGATGCTGGCCCGGCTGGTGGGCTTTCCGACGATCAGTTCGGAATCGAATCTCGATCTCGTCGCCTTCGTCGAGGCTTATCTCGCCGGCTGGGGCGTCGCGAGCGTGCGCATCCCCGACGCCACCGGCACGAAGGCCGCGCTCTTCGCCACCATCGGCCCCGCCGACAGGGGAGGGGTGGCGCTCTCCGCCCATACCGACGTCGTGCCCGTGGCGGGACAGGTGTGGGCGAGCGACCCGTTCCGCCTCAGGGTGGAGGACGGGCGCGCCTACGGGCGCGGCGCGGTCGACATGAAGGGCTTCTGCGCGCTGGCGCTCGCCGCGGTTCCCGATCTCGTCGCCGCCCGGCTCAAGACGCCGATCCACATCTTTCTGTCCTACGACGAGGAGGTCACCTGCCTCGGCGTGGTGGACGGCATCGGGCGCTTCGGCCGTGACCTGCCGCGGCCCGTCGCCGTGATCGTCGGCGAACCCACGGGGCTCGAGGTCGCGGACGCGCACAAGAGCATCGCCATGTACACCACGACCGTGCACGGCGCGCAGGCGCATTCGTCGAATCCCCGGCTCGGGGCGAGCGCCGTTCACGGCGCGGCGCTGATCGCGGCGGAACTCGACCGGCTGTCGCGGGAATACGAGGCGCGCGGCGATTCGTCCGGCCGCTTCGATCCGCCGTTCAGCACCGTTCATGTCGGGGGTCTCAACGGCGGCGTGGCGCGCAACATCCTCGCCAGCGAGGCCGCGATCCAGTGGGAGGTGCGCGGCCTGCCCGATCTCGACATCGAGGAGGTCCCGTCGCGGCTCGCGGCCTTCGTCGAGGCGGAGATCCTGCCGCGTTTCCGGCGCACCTTCGCCGGGTATGGCGTGGAGACGGGTTTCGACGGCCTCGTGCCGGCGCTCGCGCCGTCAGTCGATCCGCTGGCCCGGTCGCTGGCGCTGAAGGTCGCCGGGCGCAACCGCACCGTCACCGTGTCCTACGGCACCGAGGCGGGGCATTTCTCCAACGCCGGCATCCCGACCGTGGTCTGCGGTCCCGGCTCCATCGACCGCGCGCACAAGGCCGACGAATACATCACGCTCGACGAGCTCGCCGCCGGCGAGGCGTTCCTGCGCCGTCTGGCGGCAGAGCTTTCCTGAATGTCTCACTTCTTTGTCCTGAGCGAATTCTGATCGGAAAGCGCTTTGTGGTATCGAACCGGAAAGTGCGTACCTTTTTGGAAAATTTGATGCGTTAACAAATGGATAGAGAGAAATAGCGATTCAGGTTCAATGCATTCTTCTCTATCGCGGACCGGCAAGAATGACGGCCGCGCCGACAAGGCAGATGCCTGCGCCGGTGAGGTCCCAGCGGTCGGGGCGCACGCCCTCGATCGTCCACAGCCAAATAAGGGAGGCGGCGATGTAGATGCCGCCATAGGCCGCATAGGCGCGGCCCGCCGCATCGCTCTCGACCAGCGTCAGCAACCAGGCGAAGGCCATGAGCGACAGTGCCCCCGGCACCAGCCACCATATCGGCTTGCCGAGCCGCAGCCAGGCCCAGAACGAGAAGCAGCCGGCGATCTCGGCGAGCGCCGCGGCGGGATAGATCAGGGCGTGCTTGAGCATGGGCGGTGTCCGGGTCGGGAAGCGTCACCGCTGCGGCCGGTGTCGCGACTGGCGAGGGGCTGGAATGGGGTGCAAAGCCTGCTATAAGCGAGCAATATCGGATATGCGGCTGTCCATCAAATGGCCGCCGCAAACAGCCGCCTGAACGATGCGCTCGGGCGGCGGCGTCAGAAAGGGTGAATACATGTCGGGAACTCTGTCCGCTGGGGTCGCAAGGCCGTCCTTCAGTCCGCTGCGCCTGCAGGAGCGCACCCTCGCGCTGCAGATCGCCGCCGTCGTGGCCGGCACGCTGTTGCTGGCGCTGTCGTCCTACATCGCGGTGCCGATGGTGCCCGTGCCCGTCACCATGCAGACCTTCGCCGTCACGCTCATCGGCGCGCTCTACGGCTGGCGGCTCGGTGCGGTCACGGTCGTGGCGTGGCTCGCCGAGGGGGCGGTGGGCCTGCCGGTGTTCTCCAATGGTGCGTCCGGGCTCATCGTCTTCGCCGGGCCGACGGCCGGCTATCTCTTCGCCTTCCCCGTCATGGCCGCGCTCACCGGCTGGCTCGCCGAACGCGGCTGGAACGGACAGCGCCCCTGGCTCGCCTTCACGGCTGCGCTCGCCGCCAACCTGCTCTGCCTTGTCATCGGCGCATCGTGGCTTGCGACGATCGTCGGCATCGAGCGGGCGATCGCGGCCGGCGTGCTGCCGTTCCTCGTCGGCGCGGTGCTGAAGTCCGGCCTGTCGGCGACCGTGCTGGCGGGCATCGCCCGCGTGCAGGCAAGGAAAGTCCAAGGCTGACGGGTCTTGGCTGACGGGTTGGCTGACGGCCTGCCGTGACGGTTCGCCTGCGCGGCCATCACCTGCTCTGCGTGCTGACTTACGTCGGCAAGGGCTATACGCCTGCTTTCACCGCCAATCTCGATCGGATCGCCGGACGGCTGTCGGAAGGCGAGGAGGTGTTGCTGGTCGACGGGCCGGACGACATATGCGCGCCGATGGCGTTCGCGTGCGGCGCGCACTGTCCCTCCGACGACATCCGCCTGCGCGACAGCGAGGCGCTCGCCGCCGTCGGCCGGACGCTGGGGCGCGCGCTTCAGGTGGGTGGACGGCTGTGCCTGACGCCGGCCGTTGTCGCCGGCATGCGCGCGGCCTTCGCCGGGGCCCGTGCCGGCGAGGCCGGCCTGCGCCGGGCCTGCGGCGGCTGCGAGTGGTCGTCGCTATGCACCGATATCGCCGGCGGCGGCTATCCGGGCGTCAGGCTGCGGATGCGATAGAGTCCGTTCCGAGCTCGGGGTGATCCGCCGGGACGGTCAGGCGCCGCGCGCGTCCGGGCCCCCGGCATCGGACTGGTCCAGCGGCACGAAGTTCAGCGCCAGTCCGTTGATGCAGTAGCGCAGGCCGGTGGGACGCGGGCCATCGGGAAAGACGTGCCCGAGATGCCCGTTGCAGTTGTTGCAATGCACCTCGATCCGCAGCATGCCGTAGGAGCGGTCCTCCTGCGTGCCGACCGCGCCCGCCACCGGCTCCCAGAAGCTCGGCCAGCCGGAACCGCTTTCATATTTCGTCGTCGATTCGAACAGGACCTGCCCGCAATCGGCGCAGACGAACTGGCCTGCGCGCTTCTCGTCGTTGAGCGGGCTGGTGAACGGGCGCTCGGTGCCGTGCTCTCGCAGCACGGCGAATTGCTCGGGCGTCAGAACGCCACAGAAGCCGGGAACGGCGCGTGTCATGGTCATGCTCCCTGAAAATATTGTCCTGTTCCAGATGGGGGCGGACGACCGGATTGTCAAAGCGGCGGGCCTGATTGGTGGGTCCCCCAGAGCGTTTTCCGATTTCGTGAATTCGGAAAACGCTCTGCGCTTCTTTGAGTTGAGCGCATTCTGATCGATCAGACGGTTCCGTCTGACCGGAAAGCGCTCTAAGCCCACGCCACGAGCGCGGCCAGCACCTCGGCGAGCGCCGCCTCGAGCGCCACGGCGGCGCTCGCTCCCGTCACGCCGCCGCTGACGGGGACGCGGGCGGTGAACACCCGCGCGCGCACCACGTTGCCGGACAGGCTCTCGACCACGCGGGTGGAGATTTCCACCACCGCCGTGCCCGCCGCGCTGTCGATGTTGAACTGGCGCAGCTCCGTGTTGAGCTGGCGCGCGGTCACCAGTCCGTCGCCGGGGCGCCCCACCCGGCCGAGGCGGCCCGCGTCCTCGAAGGCGCGCACGATCCGCGTCTGCACGAGGCGGGGCAGCCGGTCGGCCCATTGGGCGTCGGAGAGCATGGTCAGCTCGCCCGCGCGCCCGCGCACGACGATGGTATTGCCGTCGAAGGTCTGCAGCGCCACCGGCTCGGCGATGGTCAGCGCCTCGCCACTGCGGGCGGCGGGCGTGCGGATGCTGGTGTGGGTCGTCAGGTCGAAGGTGGTGACGGGCTTCGTCCCGCATCCGGCGAGCGCGGCGAGCGCCAGCATGGCGGGAACGACACGGAACAGGCGCCCGGATGATCGTCTTCTGGCTGTCAAGGCGCGCTTTCCCTCGGGTTCGCGTGTTGGGGTTCGCGTGTGGGCGGTGCTGTCACGAAGCATTGTCAGCGTTGGCCCTGATATTGCGGCAGCGGCGGGCGGTTGCCGAACAGGAACTGCTGCGGGTTGCGCTGCACGTCCTGCAGCAGGCGGGTCAACTGGGCCAGCGCCTGCCGGCCCTGCACCGCCAGCGCCTGATACTCGCGCAGGCCCGGTCCCGCGAAGCTGTTGATGCCGGCGGTGATCTCGGCGGTGCGCGTGTCGAGATTGTCGGCGAGCGTGCGGAAGGAGCGCGCCGCCTCCGCGACCTGCTCGAAGGCGCTGTCGCCGCCGGCCGACGACAGGAAGTTCTTGAGCTGGTCGAGCACGCCGCTGATGCCGTCCGCCGCGACGCGCAGCTTTTCCGTGAGCGCAGCGGTGTTGGTGACGATCTCCTCGACACCGCCGCTGGAACTGCCGATGGCGTCGGTGAAGCGGTCGATATTGCCGACGATCTTGTCGACGCGCGCCGGATCGACCGCCTTGACCAGCGCATCGACATTGGTCGCGAGTTCCGTAAGGCCCGCCGCGAGCTCCCCGGAGTTGGCGAGCAGGGAGGCGATCTTGTCGGAATTGTCGCCGAGCGCCCGGGAGAACTGCTCGACGTTGCGCACTGTGTTGACGACCGGCTCGCGCGACTGCTCCACAAGTTGCTGCAAGTCCTCGATCATCGAGGTGGCGCGGGTAGCGAGCGTCTGGACGGTTTCGAGCATGTCCTGGAAGTCGGACCGCTCGCCGTAGAGGGTGGGCAGGGGCTGGCCGGGGGTCGCCTCGAGCCGCGGCGCGTCCGGCGCGCCGCCGGAGAGCTGGATCGAGGCGATGCCGGTCACCACCTGGAATTCGAGCTGGGCACGGGTGTCCTGCTTGATCGGCGTCGACCTGTCGATGGCGGCGATGGCCACCACATGGCGCGGATCGTCCGGCAGCAGATGCACGTTCACCACCTCGCCGACGCGCAGGCCGTTGAACAGCACCAGCGAGCCGCGCGACAGGCCGGCCACGGAGCCGGTGAAGATGATGCGGTAGCTCTCCCGCGAGGCCGCGGTGTTGGCGCCCGAGAACCAGTAGACGAACACGAATCCGGCGAAGATGACCGCGAGCGTGAACAGGCCGATCAGGGCGTAGTTGGCGCGTGTCTCCATCGTCTCTAACCCTTGGCCCCCGTACGCATCGCCTCAACTCTACTCAAACCCCGTCCGGTTCGGACTCAATTCTCCTCGCCCGCCCGCACGGCCTCGCCCGCCGCCGCGCGGGAGCGCTTGCCGTGGAAATAGGCGCGGATCCACGGATGATCCGACGCCAGCATGGTCTCGATCGGCCCCTCGGCCAGGATCCGGCCTTCCCCCAGCGCTGCGATCCGGTCGCATACCGAATAAAGGCTGTCCATGTCATGGGTTACCATGAAAACGGTCAGCCCCAAAGTTTTCTGCAACGTGGCGATCAGATCGTCGAACTCCGCCGCGCCGATGGGATCGAGCCCCGAGGTCGGCTCGTCGAGAAAGACGATTTCCGGATCGAGCGCCAGCGCCCGCGCCAGCGCGGCGCGCTTGATCATGCCCCCCGACAGGTCCGAGGGGAACTTGTCGGCCGCATCGGGCGCGAGGCCGGCCATCTCGATCTTCATCATGGCGACCTCGTCGAGCAGGCGCTCGGACATGTGCAGGTATTCCCGCATCGGCATCTGCACGTTCTGCTTGACGGTCAGCGCCGAAAACAGCGCACCGTGCTGGAAGAGCACGCCCCAGCGCCGCTCCAGCAGCCGGTGCTGGGCCTCGGATATCCTGTCGAGATCGTAGCCGAACACCTCGATGGTGCCGGCGCGCTTCTTGATCAGCCCGAGAATGGTGCGCGTCAGCACCGACTTGCCCGTGCCCGATCCGCCGACGAAACCCAGGATCTCGCCCCGGTAGATGTCGAGATCGAGGCCCTTCATGATGGTTTTCGGGCCGAAGCCGACCTCGAGGCCGCGCACGCCGATGAGGACCTCGCGGTCCTTGTTGTCGCCCGCTTTCCCTGTGGGCACGGTGGCGTTTTCGGGCGGCTGTTGCATGAATGCCTCGGACAAGGGCGCCTCAGAAGTCGATTGCCGCGAAGAACACGGCGAACAGGCCGTCCATGACGATGACCATGAAAATGGACTTCACCACCGAGGATGTCACCTGCTTGCCGAGCGATTCGGCCGATCCGCCCACGGCCATGCCCTCGCGCGAGGCGATGACGCCGATGACGAGCGCCATGAACGGCGCCTTCACGATCCCGACCATGAAGGTGGGGAAGTCGATCGCTGCCTTGAGGCGTGACAGGAAGATGTCGGGCGTGATCCCGCCATAGACCCACGCGACGAGGCCGCCGCCCAGCAACGCCGCCATGGCGGCGAGAAAGGCCAGTATCGGCAGCCCGATGAGCAGCGCCAGCACGCGCGGCACGATCAGCACTTCCACGGGATCGAGGCCCATGACCCGCAACGCGTCGATCTCCTCGCGCATCTTCATCGAGCCGATTTCGGCCGTGAAGGCGCTACCCGACCGGCCGGCGATCATGATGGCGGACAGCAGCACGCCGAGCTCGCGCAGCACCAGGATACCGGTGAGATCGACGACGAAGATCGCGGCGCCGAAGCGCTGCATCTGGAAGATGCCCTGCTGCGCCACGATGCAGCCGACGAGGAACGAGATCAGCGTGATGATCGGCACGCTGCGGAACGCGGTCTGCTCCACCTGGTTCACGAACGCGGGCACCCGGAAGCGCCACGGCCTGATCAGCAGGCGGGCGAGGCCGGCGACCACCTCGCCGAGAAAGCTGGTGCCCCGCGCCATCTCGCGGCCGAACTCGACCACCCCCTCGCCGACGTTTGCCAGGAAGTCGATGACCTGCGAGGTGCGCGCCTTCGGCTCGGCTTCGATGTCGCGATAGAACACCTTCTCCAGCAGCAGCCGGTGCTCGCCGCGCGCGTTATCGAACGGCACGTCGCCGGCGTCGCTGTCCTGCCGCGCCCTGTCGAGCACCCATGCGCCGACGGTGTCGAGCCGCCCGACCTGGCCGAGATCGATCGCCGCGCATTGCTTCCGGCCGTCCCGCAGCGCCTTCGTCAGCACGGCGGCCTGCCGCTCCACGTCCCCGGCCTGCGCCGAGACCCAGTCGCCTGTCAGGACGGCCGTGCGCCCGGCCGGCGTATCCTGGAAAGTGACGGTCGGGCTCGCGACATTCGGGTCCGTTGTCATGAGGCGTTCTTCAAACCGTCACGCGGGATGCCATCGGGGCCCCGCGCGGGCAGTGACGCGGGCCATTTATTCATATCTTTCAGTACAGGCAAACCCGATGCGTGTCGAGAGCGGGGGCAAGCGGCAGCGTGCTGCCCGTCACGCGGCGATGTCGCTGATGGCGGCGCTCTGCGGCGACTGGACGCGGCGGATGTTGTCGAGGAACTGGCGCGCGCTCGCCTGCCAGTTGAAGGTCAGCGCATGGGCGCGGCACAGATCGCGCGGGATGTCGAGCGCCGCGAGAGCGGCCGCGCGCAGATCGTCGTCGAGAACGCCCGTGCCGCTGTCGCCCACCACGTCGACGGGTCCCATGACGGGGAAGGCCGCGATCGGCAGCCCGCTGGCGAGCGCCTCGAGCAGCACGATGCCGAACGTGTCGGTGATGCTCGGGAACACGAACACGTCGGCAGAGGCGTAGATCGCGGCGAGATCCTCGCCGGTCTTCACGCCGAGGAAATGCGCCTGCGGGTAGCGGACGGCGAGCTGGGCGCGGGCCGGGCCGTCGCCGACCACCACCTTGCTGCCGGGCAGGTCGAGGGCGAGGAACGCCTCGATGTTCTTCTCCACGGAGACGCGCCCGACATAGAGGAACACCGGGCCGGGGAAGGCGTGCGGACGCTCGGCGCGCGGATGGAACAGATCGGCGTCGACGCCGCGCGACCAGCGCACCAGGTTGCGGAAGCCGCGCGCGGCGAGATCCCGCTCCAGCGTGGGGGAGCTCACCATCGTCGCCGCGCCGGCGTTGTGGAAGCGGCGGATGGCGGCGTAGGACCAGCGCTCCGGCACCGGAGCCCGCGCGGCGAGATATTCGGGAAAGCGCGTGTGGTAGCTGGTGGTGAAGGTGTGGCCGTCCGCGAGGCAGATGTGGCGGGCGGAGAGGCCGATCGGCCCCTCGGTCGCGATGTGGATGAAATCCGGCTTCACGCGGTCGATGATGCGCCGCACCTGCCACGGCATGGCGAAGGCGAGCCGGATCTCGCGATAGGTGGGCATCGGCACGGTGCGGAAGGCATCGGGCGTCAGGAACTCGATCTCGGCCCCCAGCGCCGGCGCTTCCTGCGCCAGATGCTCCAGGGAGCGAACCACACCATTGACCTGCGGACGCCACGCATCCGTTGCGATGAGGACACGCATCAGGCTGCCCGCCGCGCGCGCGAGCCACCGGAGGCGGGCGCCGTCTGCGCCGGCGCTTCCGCACCGTTCTTCTGCGCCGTCACGGGGGCGCGGGGATCGTCATAATCCCCCTGCGCCGGAGCGGGCCGGGCGAGGGGGGGCTCCAGCGTGGGCGCCGGGTCGGGCGCGGGCAGGGCGGGCGGCGCCTGCGTGCGGGCGCGCTGCTTGCGGGCGGCGCGGCGCTCGGCCGAAATCTCGACCTGCCGGTTCGTCCAGCGCAGGATCTCGAAATTGCCGTCGTAGTGCTCGACGACGGCCGAGCAGGACTCGACCCAGTCGCCGGTGTTGATGTAGCGCACGCCGAACCTGTCGTGCATGGCGGCGTGATGGATGTGGCCGCAGATGACGCCCTGCACGTCGAAGCGCTGCGCTTCCGTCGAGAGCAGTTCCTCGAACCGGCCGATGAAGTTCACGGCGTTCTTCACCTTGAGCTTCGCCCAGGCGGACAACGACCAGTAGGTGAGGCCGAGCCGCCGGCGCACGATGTTGACGTAGGTATTGGTGGCGAGCGCCGCGCCATAGGCCCAGTCGCCCAGGAAGGCGAGCCAGCGCGCGTGCCGCACCACCATGTCGAACTGGTCGCCGTGGATGACGAGATAGCGCCTGCCGTCCGCCCCCTCGTGGATGGCGTGGTCCAGGATTTCGATGCCGCCGAAATTGCTGCCGACATAATCGCGCAGGAACTCGTCGTGGTTGCCCGGCAGATAGATGATGTGGGTGCCCTTGCGTACTTTGCGCAACAGCTTCTGGACGACGTCGTTGTGGGTCTGCGGCCAGTACCAGCCGGCCTTCAGCCGCCAGCCGTCGACGACGTCCCCGACGAGATAGATGGTGTCGGCCTCGTAGTGGCGCAGAAAATCGATCAGCAGATCAGCCTGGCACCCCTTGGTGCCGAGGTGAAAATCCGACAGGAAAAGGGTTCTGACGCGGATGATATCTGGTTCTGTGGACACCGAACTACCCATCACTTGTCATTAGATGATCTATCGAAAGCTTATTACCATTGCATTTTGATGACGAGCGTTTTTTTAGCAGCGGATAAGGTGTAACGTATTACGTGGAAAGAAAACTTTCGATGTCAATATCGGCTGTTATTTGACGGATTTTGCATCTGTAAAGCAGCGCCGGCCGGCGCGGACTGATTCTCCGGCACCCTCGCGCGCTCTTGGCTGTCCTGCGGGCGACGATGCTGCCGGCACCCGGGGTGGCGCCATGCAGTAAACTTTAGTTTACCATGCCGCGCATCGACGCCTCCGCGAACGCATGACAGCAATGCCGGAAAAGCCATTCAAGGATGGGCGGCTGCGACATATGTTCCCGGCAGGCCGTGACTGCGGAATTGATCCGACAGCGGCCCTCTTTTTGGTGTCGTGCCGTGAATCCCCCCCTCGCAGTCTTCCTCAAGGTCGTGTCCGCCCTGGTGTTCACCCTGATGAGCGCCGGCGTGAAATACGTCAGCGATCGCGTGCCCGTCGGCGAGATCGTGTTCTTCCGCTCGTTCTTCATGCTGCTGCCGCTCATGGTCTGGCTCATGCTGCAGGGACAGGTGCTGGAGGCGTTGCGCACGCGCAACGTCCTCGGACATTTCCGGCGCGGCATCATGTCGAGCTCCAGCATGTTCCTGAACTTCCTGGCCCTGGCGTATCTGCCGCTGACCGACGCGGTCGTGCTCGGCTATACGTCGCCGCTGATTCTCGTCGTGCTGGCGGCGGTGCTGCTGAAGGAGACGGTGCAGGGTTACCGCTGGATCGGCACCGGCGTCGGGTTTCTCGGCGTGCTGGTCATGCTCGCCCCGCATCTGGCGGGCGGCGATCTGCTCGCGGGCGGCGCGTCCACCATCGGCATCATGATCGCGTTCGGCGGCGCGTTCCTCACCGCGGGCGCGATCGTCCAGATCCGGCGTCTCGTCGACACGGAGACCACCGGCGCGATCATCTTCTATCTGGCGCTGTTCACCTCGGCGCTGGCGCTGCTGAGCATCCCCGCCGGCTGGGTCATGCCCACGACCGAGGAGGCGATCGTGCTGATCGGCGTCGGCGTGCTGGGCGGGCTCGGGCAGATTCTGCTGACGATGAGTTTCCGCTACGGCGATGCCTCCCTGCTCGCGCCCTTCGAATATTCCACCATGCTGTGGGCGTGCATGATCGGCTGGCTGGCGTTCAGCGACTGGCCGGAGCCCGCCGTGTTCGCGGGCGGGGGCATCGTGATCATCGCCGGCATTTTCGTGCTGTGGCGCGAGCAGGCGGAGACCGCCCACCGCCGCGAGGCGCCGCGCGGGCTCGCGCCCGAGACCGCGGCCGTCGTCGCCACGGTTCCGGTCGCCGCCGGTTCCGCCGAGCCCGGCCAGGCCAAACCGGAACAGATGACGCCGGAGCAGGTGAAGCCGGGCCAGGTCAAACCCGGCTCCGCCCGCCCGCTGGGGTGAGCCTTCGCGTGATCGGGGTCGCGCGCGCTTCCCGATCCGGCCATTCCATCGGAACCGTCCCGCAGAACCCGGGATTGGGGATGGCCGGGCGCGTCGCGTCGATGGGGGCTTGATCGTTCGGCCCGGAACGGGAGATCATGGCCGGGCGTCCGACGTCGGGACGAGCCGAAGAAGAGTGCCATCGTTTGCCCGATACCCATATCACGCCCGAAATCCTGTTGCGTGCCTATGCGGCGGGCCTGTTTCCCATGGCCGAGAGCGCCGAGGACACCGGCCTGTTCTGGGTCGAACCGCGCGAACGCGGCATCATCCCGCTGGATGATTTTCATGTCGCGTCGCGGCTGGCGCGCACGGTGGCGGGCGACCGCTTCGAGATCCGCGTCGATACGGACTTCGATGCCGTGATCGACGGCTGCGCCGCCTCCGCCGAGGGGCGCGAGGAAACGTGGATCAACCAGCGCATCCGCATGCTCTACGGCGAGCTGTTCGACATGGGGCTGTGCCATACGGTCGAGGCGTGGCGGGAGGGCCGGCTGGCGGGCGGTCTCTATGGGCTGGAGCTCGGCGGCGCGTTCTTCGGCGAGAGCATGTTCCACGTCGACCGCGACGCCTCCAAGGTGGCACTGGTGCATCTCGTGGCGCGGCTGCGGACGGGTGGCTACCAGCTTCTCGACACCCAGTTCGTGACGCCGCATCTGGCCCGCTTCGGCGCGATCGCGATTGCGCGAAACGACTATCTGCGCCGGCTTGCCCGGGCCATCAACGCGACGGGCGACTGGTGGCGCTGGCCGCGCGGCCGGCAGATCGGCGGCGCGGAGGCACTCGCGGCGCTGCCGCCGCAGGTGAGGAGCGGGCACCGACTGGCGGATGGATGCGACGCGCGGAAAATGGACCGGGCCGGATAGCCCCGGCGCACGATCCGCTCGGGCAGCCTCGAGATATCACTCGCCGATGGGGGCGAACAGCGGGTCCTCGAGCGCCAACGGTTCGTCGGACAGCGCTTCCAGCTCTTCGGCGGGGGCCGAGGCGTCCGGCCGCCTGCCGGGGCGTTCGGGCGGCAGCGGGGGGGCGTTCGGGTCCGGCGTGCCGGCTCCGCCCTCAGCTGCGCCGCCTTCGGCGCCCGCATCGGGGGAGGGAACCTCCGGGGGCGCGTTGGGGTTCTCGCAATCCGTCAGCCAGATGTCGTAGACGGGGTGCTCGATGCCGTGCAGGCCGGGGCTCGCCGCGAACACCCAGCCCGTGAACAGGCGTTCCGCCCGGCCGTCGGCGTCGACCTCGTCCACTTCCAGAAAAGCCGTGGTGTTGGGCGTCTCGGTGGCCGGGCGCGTATAGCAGGCGCGCGGCGTGAGCTGCAGGGCGCCGAACTGCACCGTCTCGCCGATGCCGACCTCGAAAGACACGATGCGCCCGGTGATCTTGTCGAGACCGTTGAAGACGGCGATCGGATTCTCGATGCGCTGCGCCAGCGCCGCAGGTGCTGCCAGCAGGGAAAATGTTGCTGTCAGCAGAAGAAATGCCGCCGCCAGCGGGGGGGAACATGCCGCCGGACCGAGCGTCCGGGCGGCGCGGGCGTCACGCCGCACCTTGCCGCGGGTTGTCGTCGTGCGCTGCATCGGAGGCCGACCGATCAATTGCCGGGAACCCATGCCTCGTAATCGCCGGTCGCCGACGGGCGGTGCCCGGTGGACAGCGTCGAGCCCAGCGGGCGGTAGGCGGCAGGCGTGCCGGTGAGATTGGGCTGATGGGGCAGTTCCCACTCCTTCGCCACGTATTCCTCCTTGCTCGGAGGGACATCGACGGTGTGGTGCAGCCAGCCGTTCCAGCCGGGCGGAACGTTCGACGCCTCGGCATAGCCGTTGTAGATCACCCAGCGGCGTTCGATGCCGAGCGCCGGATCCTTCTTGCCGTCACGCGTGCGGTAATAGCGATTGCCGTACTCATCCTCGCCCACGAATTCACCGTAGAGGCGGGTCGTGCGCAGGGTGCCGAAGGTTGCGCCATTCCACCACGTAAAGACGCGCAGCAGGAAATCTTTCATGAACTGGTCCCGATTGCCACGTTCCGTTCAGGGGCATGCCCGAGGCCGCGCCCTCGATGGGCGACCGTCTGCACCTTATGCAGCTTCCCTCATGCGATGTCCAGATCATCGCATGAGGGAACGCAGGATTTAGAGTGTCATGCCCGTTTAAGTCAGGCGTCCGGTGGCGTGCGAGAGCATGGTATAGACCTTGCCCGCCTCGGATGTCAGATAAGTGCGCGCCAGCGCCTGCCCCTGATCGCGCTCGCCGATCTTCGCCAGCAGGTTGTCGAACTCGGCCACGTAGCGATCCACCGTCTCGCGGAAGTCCGATTCGCTGCGGTATCTGCGGCCGATCTCGTCGAATATCCGCTGTCCCTGCAACGTATAGAGCCGGCGGGTGAACACGTTGCGCTCGCCGTCGCGGTAGCGGTCCCACAGCTCCACCGCGGTGTCGTGGTCGATCATGCGGGCGATGTCCCCGGAGATCGCGTCGAGCACCGCGAGGCTGTCGTGCTGCCGCTGTCCCTCGCCCTTCTTGGCCGGCGGGGTTTCGTCCTCATGCGAGGCGCGGATGAGCAGGTCCGTCAGCCAGCTTCCGCCGGAGGCCCGCGCCTCGTCATGATGGGAAGCCTGTTCCGGAGCGGACGGCGTGGCGACGACCGGCCTGCGGCCTGCGGGCTTGGAGAGGGAGGAACTGGCGAAGGAGAGGTGCGTGGCCGCCCGGATCGCGGCCGCCGCCGCGTTGTCGGGCGCGGCGGGGCCGCCCTGCGGCTGGGCAGGGGAGGCCGCGCGCGCGGCGGCCGGACGGGGACGCGTCACCTCGCCGACGCTGCCGGCGCGCGCCACCACCTGCGTCAAGGCGTTGATGGCGCTGATCTGGTCGGCGATCACCCGGCGCATCGAGGTGGTGCTCTCGGTCGCCTCGCGCGGCAGGGCCTCTAAGCCGGCCTGCATCACGTCGCGGGTGTCCTCGAGCTCGCGCCGGATGGTGGCGATCGTCGCCTGCATCCCGCGCGCCGCCTCCTGGAACTGTCCCGTGGCCGCGTCGAGATCCGTCCGCATCTCGGCGATGACGGTCTCGTAGGAGTCGCGCAGTGCGGCGATCGTGCGCTCGCGCTGGTCGGCCGCCAGATCGTCGAGCTGCTGCAGCTGGCCGGCGATGCCGGCGCTGGCGGTTTCCGTCGTCTGGGTCAGGTTCTCGCTCACGAGCCGCGCCTTTTCGTCGAGCGCCGCGAGCGAGCGGCCGAGCACGTCGTCGAACTGGCGCGTGATCGTCTCGATGTCCTCGGCGCGGGAGCTGAGGTTCGCGACCGTCTCCTCCAGTGTGGAGCGGCGGGCGTCGAGCGCCTCGCCGATGCGCTCCTCGACCGCGGCGAGCGCCTTGGCCGCATTGGCGAGAGCGCTGACGTGCTCGAAGGTGGAGCGCGACACCTCGGTCCCCTGTTCCGCCAGGCCGCCGGCGACCTTCTCCGATTCGGCGATGGCGCGGGCGGCGGCGTCCTGCAGGGCCCCGATCTGCTCCTGCAGCCCGGTGGTCGCCTGCGTGCCCTCGCGGGACAGCGCTTCCAGAACTTCCTTGAGCGACGACACGCGTTCCGACAGATCCCGCTCGATCTCCGACAGGTTGCCGCCCGCCGATTGCGCCAGCCGCTTCAGGGAGATGTTGGCGTCGGAGACGCGGCCCACGACGCTGTCGAGCTCGGAGCGTATGCGCTCGCTCGCTCCCGCCAGCGCCTCGACCGCGCGCGTCGCGCTGCCGTCGATGGACTGGGCGAGCTCGTCCCGGAGCTCGGCCACGCGCACCGACAGGTCGTCGCTGCGTTCGCGCAGCGTCTCGACCACCGCGCCGCCCTGCTCCTCGATGGAGCGCACCACCGCTGCGCCGGCGGCGGCGAAGTCGGCGGCAAGGGCTTCGCTGTGCTGCTCCAGCGTCGCGACGAGACCGGTGCCGCCGGTCCTGAACAGCGCGCCGAGCTCCTGCACCCGGTTGCCGAGCGTGGCGTCGAGGCTCTGCACGTAGCGCACCAGGCCGGAATCGATGGCCGAGGCCTGATCGGCGAGCCGCTGCGCCAGCGCGTCGCCGTGCCCGCCGATGATGGAACCGATCTCCTCGGCCTTGCCCGACATGGCTTCGACAGTCTGCCTGCCGCCATCGGCGAGCGTCCGCGCCAGATCCGTGGTGCGGTCGATGAGCGACTGGTTGAGCGCGATGGCGCGGGCGTCGATGCGCGTCTCGATGCCATCGATGAGCGTCTCGAGCGTCTGGCCCACTGCCTGGGCGCGCGCGTTGACGCGCTCGTCGAACGCCTCGACCTGCCCTTCGAGCGATTGTGCGGCTTCGCGCGTGCTGGAGGCGATCCGCTCCGCCGCCTCGCGCGCCGGGCCGGCGATCCGCGCCTCGATGTCGCCCAGCCCCGTGTCGACGATCGCCGACAGCGTCTGCGTGTCGCGGGCGATGCGGCCCGCGATGTCGCCGCCGCGGCGCACCACCGTTTCCTCGAGCGCGGCGAGCTTCTCGCCGAGCAGGTTGTCGAGCTGCTGGCCGCGGGTGTCGACGATCTCCCGCAGCGCCGCGAGCCGGGCCATCAGGGCGGAATCGAGCTCCTGGCCGCGCGAGGCGATGGCGGTCTGGAAGCTTTCGAGCCGCGCCGACAGCGGCCCCTCGATCTCCTGGCTGAAGGAGGCGATGCCGGACTGGAAGGCGGCGAGGCGCTCGGTGAGCCGCTCGTCGAGCGCCTGGGCCTGCACGCTGAAGCCGGTCTCGAAGCGTCCGAGGTGACCGGTGAGCGCGCTGCCGATCCTGTCCACGCCGCCGCCGACGGCCGCGTCCACGGAAGCCGAGAGCTTGCCGACGGTGTCCTCGACCGAGGACGCGAGCTTGTCGACCGCCTGGTCGATCAGCGTCTGGCCTTCGCCGAGCGTCTCGCGCAGGTTGTCGAGCCGCTCGCCGAGCCGCGCGTCGAGCGCCAGGCTGCGCTGGCCCACGGCATCCTCGAAGCCCGAGATGCGCGCATCGAGCACGGTCTCGATCCTGGCGGCGCCGTCGTTGATGGTGCCGTCGATCGAGGACGACAGCGTCTCGATGGCGTTCTCGAACGCGACGCTGCCCCTGTCCAGCGTGTGGCGCAGGTTGTTGAGGCGCGCGGCGAGCTTGTCGTCCAGCGCCCGTGCGCTCGCGGCGACCGTCTTCTCGATGCCGGACAGATGACCGGTGAGCGAGTCCTCGATGCGCGTCGCGCAGGCGCCGACCGCGCCGTCCACGGACGACACCAGCTTGCCGACCGTGTTCTCGATCGCGGCGCCGCCCTGGTCGAGGGTCTCGCGCAGGCTGTAGAGACGCGTGGCGAGCTGGCCGTCGAGCGCCTGGCCGCGCGTGGCGACGGTTTCCTCGAAGCCCGAGAGCCGCGTGTCAAGCAGCGTCTCGATCTTCCCGGCGCCAGCGCCGATGGTGCCGTCGATGGACAATACCAGCTTGCCCATTGTGGTCTCTAGCTGCGCGCCGCCCTGGTCGAGGGTCTCGCGCAGGCTGTAGAGGCGCGCCGCGAGCTGGCCGTCGAGCGCCTGACCGCGTGTCACCACCGTCTCCTCAAAGCCCGAGAGCCGTGCGTCGAGAATGCTCTCCAGCTTGCCGGCGCTGCCGGCGATCGACTGGTCCACGGTTTCGACAAGCTGCTTCGTGATGCCGCCGAGCGCATGGACGCTGCGGCCGAGCGTGTCGCGCAGGCCGGCGACGTGGCCGTCGAAATGGGTCGACAGTTCCTGGCCCTTGGCGTCCAGAACCCCGCCGAGCTCCTTGAGACCCTCGCCGAGCGTCGTATCGAGCTGCGCCCTGCCGGCCGCGAGCGTCGCCTCGAAGCGGCCGTGGGCGGCATTGAAGCCGCCCAGCGTGTTCTCAAGGCCGCCGAATGTGGTCTCGAAACGACCCAGCGTCGCGGTGAAGCCGCCGAGCGCCTCGCCGAGTCCGCCGAGCGCCTTGTCCAGGCCGCCGGCGAAGCTGTTGAAGTCCTGCAGCCGCGCGCTGAACAGCCGGTCGACGGCCTGCGACCTGTCGCCGACCGCCGATTGCAGGTTGCCGATCTGGGTGGCGAAGACGGTCTCAAGGCTCCTGTTGCCGTTTTCGAGCACGTCGTTGAGGCTGCTGGCGCGTTCGCCGAAGGCGGTCTGGAGCTGGTCGAGATGCTGCGCCAGCGTCCGGTCGAGGTGTTCGCCGCCCTGCCTGACGGAGGTGTCGAACGCGACGAGGCGCCGGTGCAGCGCCTCGTCGACCTCCTTGCCGCGCTGGCCGATGGTCTGCGCGACCGTCTCGGCGCTGTCCGCCAGCGACTCGTTCACCCGCACGCCCTGGGTGGCGATGGCCAGCACCACCTCGCGGCCAACCGAGGCCAGCGTGGAATGCGTGGCCTCGACCTGTTCCCGGATGATGTCGTGCAGCGCCGCGGTCTGCTCCGAGAAGGTGGTCACGAGCTCGCTGGCGTTGTCCTCGAAATGCGTCCGCGCCGTCTCGACCTGGGCCGAGAGCGTCTTCGACAGGCGCTCGCCGGTTTCGGCGAGGTTCGATTCCAGCACCTTGCCGTCGTCCACGATGACCTTGCGGATGGTCTCGCCGGTCAGTGCCAGGCGCTCGGCCAGGCTGGCCCCGCTCGCGTCGATGGCGCCGGAGATCTCCTGCCCCGTCTGGGTCAGCCGCTGGTTGACCTCCGCGCCGTGCAGGCTGAGCGAGACGGCCAGCGAATCGCCGGTCGATTTCAGCACCTTGTTCACTTCCTCCGCCCGCTGGGCGATGGATTTCGCCACCGTCAGGCCGGTGTCGGAGAAGGCCTTGGTGGCGTGCGTGGTGCTCTCTCCCAGCACTTGCGCCAGTTGCTCGCCGGTCTGCGACAGCTCCCGGCTGATGTCGCGCGTCCGCTTGTCGAGCGAGGTGGACAGCTCCTCGCCGATGCCGGACAGGCGTTCGTTGACGTTCTGGCTCACGTCGGCGAGCCGGGCGGTGAGCTGCTCGCCCTGCGATTCGATGTTGCGGATGACGCGCTCGCCCGCCTGCGTCAGCGACTGGGACAATTGCTCGCCCTTCGCCCCGATGGCCTCCGCGATCCGCGTGCCGACCACCGACAGCGAGACCGTCAGCGTGTTGCTGCGCGTCTCCATGTCCTTGACGAGCGAGCTCTGGGCGGCGGCGATCGCCGTCTGCGCCCGGTCGGCGCTGCCGACGATGGCGTTGCGCTGGGCCACCAGCTCGTCGATGAGGCTGCGGATCCGCACCTCGTTGTCGGCATAGGAGCGTTCGAGCGTCGCGATCTCGGTGCGCACCAGCGTGTCGAGCTCGCCGGCGCGCGCCAGCGCCCGCTCCACGCCGTCGCCCATCGCCACCATCTCGCGCCGCACGGCCTGGGAGAGGCTCGCCACGGAATCGGCGGCCAGCGTTTCGGGCTGCGCCAGCCGCACGGCGACGCCGGTCATGGCGCGCGCCACCTGCCGCAGCTCCTGGGTGCGGGCATGCAGGGCGGCAAGCACGAAAGCCAGAATCACCGGCCCCGCCACCGCCCCGGCGAACAGCGCCCACGTCAGTGGATCGAGCCCGGCGGCGGCCGCCGACCACCCGAGGGAGGAAACGTCGCGCTGGAGGAAGAAGAACAGCGTCACCGCGGCGGTCCAGAACGCCGAAATGCCCGCCGCCGCCCAATAGGGCGTCGACGAGGGCCGCCGCTGCAGGAGCTGCAGCAGGGCGCCGACCGCTTCCCTGTCGTCGTTGGCGGGCCGCACCGCGCCGGGCGTGACGACGGTCCTCGCGCCCTCGCGCGCCTGCTGGTCCCGCGCCGCCGCGGGCTGCCGATCGGCGGAACCGGCCGGCTGCGGCGGCAAGTCCGTGCGGGAAGGCTCCGTGCGGGAAGGCTCCGTCCGGGAAGGCTCCGTCCGGGAAGGCTCCGTGCGGGGAATATCCGTGCGTGGAAGCTCGGCGCGCGGAAGCCCCGCGCGCGGCGCTCCGGCATCGTCCACCGGCGCGCTGCGCCGGTCGGCGAGGTTCTTCGCAGCATCCGGCGTCGCGCGGCTGTCGGCGGCCCGGCCTTCGCCCTGGGCGGCAGGTTCGCGGGCGCTGTCCTCGCGGGCGGCCTCCCCGGCGGCGGAAGGCGCAGCCGATTTCTGCGCCGGAGGCTGGCCGGCGGGAGGTTGATGACCGGCCGCGGCCTGCCCGGTGCCCTGGGCGGCGGGCTTGGCCTGCTGACCTCCGGCCTGCTGGCTCCCGGCGGGCTGGCTTTCGGCGGGCGATGGCGAGGCCCCTTTATCCGGCGATGCCGGGGCGGCGGGAGCCGGTTGCTCCTTCGGCGTATTTCTGAGGTTCAGCGCCTCTTCAATCGCGGACAGGGCCTCTGCCGTCGTATCGATACGCTTGCTGTTCTGAACCATCTCACCGCCTCGTCCGTGCGCCTGACGCATCTCGGCGCCGCGCGCGATATCGGAAGCCCTCCGGCTTCGCCGCACATCTACCAGTGACGTAAGATTAAACTTTGCAAGCCCTAAAGAAAACCCGGCCGGCCACCTTTGTCGTATTTCATTAACCAGATATTAAGCCTATGGTAAATGCGGCCGGGCCGGCGGAGAGAGCGCTTGAATCCCAAGGTGTTGCGTACCGGAGCCGATACGGGATACAAACGCGTCGGCCGGCCATGGCCCGACGACCGGAACCAGTGTGGCAATAACATCACCAATAGAGGCGCTGATTCCGCTCGCCGGACGGGGTGCACAGCAGGATCGTTCATGCCAGTAATAACCTATATCGACGCAAGTGGAAACGCCATGGCTGTTGAAGCTGTAACCGGATCTACTGTCATGGAAACGGCTGTCCGGCATTCCGTTCCCGGAATATTGGGAGAGTGCGGCGGAGCGTGCGCCTGCGCGACCTGCCATGTCTATATCGACGATGCGTGGCTCGACATCGTCGGCGATCCTGAACCGATGGAGGAGGACATGCTGGATTTCGCGCTGGACGTAAAGCCGAATTCGCGTCTTTCCTGTCAGATCCGGGTTCGGGACGACCTCGACGGGCTGGTGGTGCGCACGCCCGCGCGGCAGGCGTGAGGCCAAAGGGCCGGTGAGCGGCGCGCAGCCGGTCCGGATTTGACGCATGACAAGGCCGGGGCAGTGCCTTTCCGGTCTACTGGATCAGGCGATAAGGAGAGTGTAGGCCATGTTCAAGAAGATACTCGTCCCCGTCGATCTGGCGGATCTCGACATTGCACGCAAGGCGGTCACGCGCGCCGCGGCGCTGGCGCGGGAGTCGGGCGGCACCATCCGGCTGGTCTACGTGCGGTCCATCCTGCCGGTATCCTTCGTGGAATTCGTGCCGCCCAATTTCGACGAGGAGCAGGCGCGTCTGGCCTCGGAGGAGCTGGAGGAATTCGCCAAGGAGGTGCCGCTTCCGCCCGAGCGTGTCACGACGGTGGTGCGCCTCGGCTCCGTCTATAATGAGGTGCTGGAGGAGGCGTCGGAGTTGGGGGCGGACCTGATCGTCGTCTCCTCGCATCAGCCGGGCGTGTCGACCTACCTCATCGGCTCGAACGCGGCGACGATCGTGCGCCACGCGACCTGCTCCGTGCTTGTCCTGCGCGACTGAACCCGGGCCGGTTGGAAAAGGCGGGCAGGGGATACCCCTGTCCGCCCCGTCATTGCCATGGCCGCGCCCGAGGGCGCGGGCCTTCAGCGGCCGCGATGCGGGCCGGCGCCATGTGCGAAGCGCTGCCAGTGATGCGGCCCTTCGGCCAGATTGTCGCGCAGCAGGATGCCGAAGCGGCGCTTCTGGGCATCGTCGAGGCTGTCGAACAGCGGCTTGGCGGCTTCCGCCACCGTGGTGAGGCGGTCGGCCCGTCCGCGCAGCCCCTCGGCCTGGCGGCTGAGGGCCTCGAGCGCATCGGGACGCGAGCGCTCGCCGCGCTGCTGTGCACGTTCCTGGCGCTGTTCGGCGCGTTCGTCGGAGAGGGAGCGTAGGGCCGTTTCCAGCGCGGTCCAGTGCGTCTCCTGCTCGGTGGTGAGTTGCAGACCGGCCTTGAGGGCCGCGAGGCGGGCGGCGGTGAAGGCCGCGCGGTCTTCGGCGCTGAAGCGCGGCCCGCGCTGACGATCCTGCTCGGACCGCTCGGCGGCGGGCTTATCCTGCGTGTCCTGTTGGGCGAAGGTCGGGGCGATGCCACCCACGAGCAGGGCAGCGGCGGCGGAGGCGGCAACGAGGGTCTTTCTCATGTCCCATGATCCTTTTCAGCTTGCGCATTGTTGCGGCGAGATGAGGATGGGATCTGCGGCATCGATATTCAAATTAAATTTCCTTAAGGTGCTTACCTCAATATTGCCTTAATTGTTAAAATAGAAATAAATTCATTTAATAACAATTAATGATAGCGTATTCCTTATATAAATTTGTGATTGAATTGTGGCTTGTCATATATGGTTATTTTTTATGAACGAAAATATGCTTATTTTTTCTCCGTTCTGATATATGTTCCTTTATTGTTCTTGAGTGGAAGGTGGTTCTGGTCTATGGTGCCTGCGGGTTCCGTGGATGGTATCGGGTGGGGCGTATGGTAGCGCGCGTGGCGACGGTTGCTTTCGAGGGGATCGAGGCACGGCCCGTCGACGTTCAGGTGCTGGTCGCGTCGGGTGCGGTGGCGTTCTCCATCGTCGGCCTGCCGGACAAGGCGGTGGGCGAATCGCGCGAGCGGGTGAGGGCGGCGCTGGTGGCCTCGGGGCTGGCGATGCCCGCCAAGCGCATCACGGTCAATCTCGCGCCCGCCGACATGCCGAAGGAGGGATCCCATTACGACCTGCCGATTGCGCTCGCCATCATGGCCGCCATCGGCGCCATACCGGCCGATGCGCTCGCCGGCCATGTCGTGCTCGGGGAGCTGGGGCTCGACGGCGCGCTGACGCCGGTCGCGGGCGTGCTGCCGGCGGCGATGGCGGCGGCGGGGCGCGGGCTCGGCCTGATCTGCCCCGCCGCCTGCGGGCCGGAAGCGGCCTGGGCGAGCGGCGATCTCGACATCGTCGCGCCCGCCTCGCTCGTGCAGCTCGCCAACCATATCCGCGGCGTTCAGGTGCTGTCGCGGCCGCAGCCGGGCATGGACCGCACCGACGGCGCGATGCCCGATCTCAAGGACGTCCGCGGGCAGGAGAGCGCGCGCCGCGCGCTCGAAATCGCGGCGGCGGGCAATCACAACCTGCTGCTGCACGGCCCGCCGGGCAGCGGCAAGTCGATGCTGGCGAGCCGGCTGCCGTCGATCCTGCCGCCGCTCACGCCGCGCGAGCTGCTCGACGTGTCGATGATCCACTCGGTCGCGGGGCTGCTGGAGGATGGCGCGCTCACGGACCGGCGGCCGTTCCGCGCGCCGCATCACTCGGCCTCCATGGCGGCGCTGGTCGGCGGCGGCATCCATGCCCGGCCCGGCGAGGTGTCGCTGGCGCACAACGGCGTGCTGTTTCTCGACGAGTTGCCGGAGTTCCAGCCGCAGACGCTCGACGGCCTGCGCCAGCCCATGGAAACCGGCGAGGTGCTGATCTCCCGCGCCAACCGCCGCGCGGTCTACCCGGCGCGTTTCCAGCTCGTCGCGGCGATGAACCCGTGCCGGTGCGGCAACGCCACCGAGCCCGGCTTCGCCTGCCGCAGGCAGCCCAACGACCGCTGCATGGCGCAGTATCAGGCGCGCCTTTCCGGCCCGCTCATCGACCGCATCGACCTTGTCATCGAGGCGCCGGCGGTGACCGCGTCGGACCTGATCCAGCCGCAGCCCTCGGAGCCGTCGGCCGTGGTTGCGGCGCGGGTGGCGCGGGCGCGGGAGCTGCAGGCGCGCCGCTTCCGGGCGCTCGGCCTGCCCGCCGATACGACGAATGCCCATTGCCCGGCGCCGGTGCTGGAGGAGACGGCGCGTCCCGACGAGGCGGGCCTCGCCCTGCTGCGTGACGCGGCGGAGGCCATGCGCCTTTCCGCCCGCGGTTATCACCGCGTGCTGCGCATGGCACGCACCCTCGCCGACCTCGACGGGGAGGAGCGGGTGAGCCGCGGGCACGTGGCGGAGGCGCTGTCCTATCGCGGCGGCATCGGCCGGATCGCCGCCGCGGCCTGACCGGCGTCCGCGGTCCCGGGACGGGGTGTTGCCCGCCCGCAACATCCTGTGACCAACACGCGCATTCCGTCTCGTGTTAACCGCATTGCAATAACTCACTGGCTGCGGCCGCCTCATGCCCCTATGATGAAAAGGTGAGAACAGACGACGCAGCCGGAAGACGCAAGTATGATCATAGACCACAACGAATCGGGCGATCTCCATGACGTGATGGACGAGAAGCGGGCGGCGCTGTTCTATCTGAAGGAGGCCTTCGCGGAGGCGCAGCTCGACGGTCTCGACGAGGATTGCATCGCGCATGCGGCGCTGTTTGCGGCCTTTCACAGCCTGGTGACGATCTACGGCGAGGAGGCTGTCGCCGATTTCGCCCAGCGCCTGCCCGATCGCGTGCGCGCCGGCTGCTTTTCCTCCCGCCCGCGCCATTGAGCGCATTCCGATCACCTCGAAGGGCTGAAGCGCGCGGGTTTCACCGCTGGCGGGCGAGCCGCTGTTCCCACTCCCAGGCGTGGCGGATGATGACCGGCAGGTCGTCGAAGCGCGGCTTCCAGCCGAGTGCGGTGATGCGTCCGTTGGCGGCGATCAGCGACGCCGGATCGCCGTCTCGCCGGGCGGCATCGCGGGCCGCGAGGGGCCGGCCGGTGACGGCGCGCACGGTGGCGAGGACGTCGTGCACCGATGCGCCGCGTCCGTAGCCGCAATTGAGCGTCAGGTTGCCGCCGCCGCCGCGCAGATGCGCGAGCGCCAGCGAATGGGCGCCGGCGAGGTCGGAGACATGCACGTAGTCGCGCAGGCAGGTGCCGTCCGGCGTCGGATAGTCCTGGCCGAAGACGTCGACGTGCGGCCGCCGCCCCAGCGCCGCGGCGAACGCGACCTTGATGAGATGGGTCGTGGGCGTGGACTGGCCGGCACGCCCCAGCGGATCGGCGCCCGCGACGTTGAAATAACGCAGGATGGCGAACTGCAGGCCGTGAGCGCGCGCGGTGTCGCGCAACATCTGCTCGACCATGAGCTTCGACCAGCCATAGGGGTTGATCGGCGCAAGCGGCGCCTCCTCCGGGATGGGCGACACGGCGGCGTCGCCGTAGATGGTCGCGGTGGAGGAGAAGACGAAGCGCCTCACGCCGTGCCGCACCGCCGTGTCGATGAGCGTGCGGGTCCCGGCGGTGTTGTTGAGGTAGTAACCCAGCGGATCGGCGACCGATTCGGGCACGCTGATGCGCGCGGCGAAGTGGACGATCGTGTCGACGGCGTGCTCGCGGACGATGCGCGTGGTCAGTTCCCTATCGGCGATGTCGCCCTCGAAGAACGGAACGCCGGCGGGAACCGCGCCGCGCAACCCCGTCGACAGGTTGTCGAGCGCGACGGGCGTTTCGCCGCCGTCGAGAAGTTCGAGCACCATGTGGCTGCCGATGTAACCGGCGGCGCCCGTGACAAGAACGGCCATTGAGGCTCCCGCGCCATGCGTTCATTGTTATGCGCCTGCCCACCGGCCGGACGAGTCCGTTCGATCGGAAAGCGCTCTGGTTCATGCGCATGGTTTAGAGTGCGTGTGGGGAAAAATCACCCCATTAATGAAAGGTGTGGCGATGCGGCTCAAGAGCGGGATCTGGGTGGCGGCCTATCTGCGCCGCTGCGCGGTGGAGGGGGCGTTCGCGGTGCTGCGCCGGCGCGGCGCGGAGGAGGCGGGCGCGATCTTCGTGCTGGTCGACCGCCTCGACGGGACGGTGGCGCTCTACGGCCCGGCTCCGCAGAGCCTTGCCGGCGAGGAAACGGGCGTGCGGCTGTTCGCTCCCCTGCCGCTGAAGCCCGAGCCGACGCCCGCCGCGGCCCAGGCGCGGCTGCAGCGGGAACTGGAGTTCGATTCCGATCTGTGGATCGTCGACGTCGAGGACCGCCAGGGGCGGCATTTCCTTGATCTGGCGCGGGAGTAGAGCGGCGGGCATTCGGACGGAATCGTTCCGCCGTTCTATCCATTTGTTTACGCATCAAGTTTTCCCGAAAGGTGCACACACTTTCCGGCTTGATGCTGTAGAGCGCTTTCCGATCAAATGGGATCATGTGATCGATGAGAATTCGCTCAAAGGGAAGAAGCGAGAGAATTTCACGGTTTCCGTGAAATGGTGAAACCCTCGGGCGCCCGTCACACCGGCAGGCCCTCGTCCCACGGCGGCGAGGGCGAGAATCGGGCCGTCAGGAACTCGACCAGCGCGCGCACCTTGGCCGGCGGCCGGCGGTCGTGCGGAAAGACCGTGTAGACGCCGCCCGCCTCCACCACCGGGTGGTCGAGGGCGATGACCACAAGGCGTCCGGCGCGCACCGCATCGCCGACGAGGAAGGTCGGCTGGTAGATGATGCCCTGTCCGGCCTCGGCCGCGATCACCAGCACGTCGCCGTTGTTGACGCGCAGATTGCCGGACACGCGCGCCGTCTCGCCCGACGGGCCGAAGGGCCAGCGGTCGGTCCCGACGCGTTGCGACAGCGTGTAGCCAAGGCAGTTGTGGCGGCCGAGCTCACCGACGGAGCGCGGCGTACCATGGCGGGCGAGATAGTCCGGCGAGGCGCACAACAGGTTGCGGCACGGGGCGAGCTTGCGGGCGATGAGGCGCGATTCCGCCAGCATGCCGATCCGCACCGCGATGTCCCAGCCCTCCTCGATGAGGTCCACCACGCGGTCGTTGAGGCCGAGTTCGATGTCGAGTTGCGGATGCGCCACCTGAAAGGCCGGCAGCAGCGGGGCGATCTGGCGGATGCCGAACGAGAACGGCACGTTGAGCCGCAGCACGCCGTGGGGATCGACATTGCCGGCGCCCGCCTCGATCTCCGCCTCCTCGACCTCGGACAGGATGCGCAGACAGGCCTCATGGAAGTTGCGCCCGGCGTCGGTCAGTGTCAGGCGGCGGGTTGTGCGGTGCAGCAAGCGGGTGCCCAGGCGCGCCTCCAGCGCCGCGACATGCTTCGTCACCATGGTCTGCGACAGGCCCGAAAGCCTTGCTGCCGCAGTGAAGCTGCCCGAGGCCACCACCTTGGTGAAGACGCTCATGCCGGTCAGCCTGTCGAGCATGGGAAACACTCCGTTGCATGATGATCTCACACCAATAGTTATAATTATTATGCACGAAGACGTGATTAACGTCAGCCGTGCAATAGACCATATTGCATTGCAGTATAGTTGAGCGATGGCGCGCCGCCCCGCGCCGTCCCGGACGGAGGCATCTGCGACGTCCGGCTTCCGCGGCCTGCCGGTCGCGCATCTTTTGCCCGCATTCCTTGCCAAGGAGAATTGTGATGTCCCTCACCGCGAAACTTGATTCCTACAGGCCGCAGGCCCTTGCCGTCCTGCGCATCGCCTCGGGCCTTTTCCTGCTTCAGCACGGGCTGTCGAAGCTGATCCGGTTCCCCTATGTCGAGGCGCTCGCCAACGTGCCGCTGCTGTCACAGCTCGGCATCGGCGGTATCATCGAGGTTGTCGGCTCCGTCCTGATCATTCTCGGCTTCTATACGCGCCCGGCGGCGTTCGTTCTCTCCGGCCTCACCGCCGTGGCCTATTTCCAGTTCCATGCGCCACGCGGCTTCTATCCGCTCACCAACGGCGGCGAGCTGGCGGCGCTGTTCTCGTTCGTGTTCCTCTATCTCGTCTTCGCCGGTCCCGGCGCGTGGAGCCTCGACGGCAAGCGCGAGCAGGGACAGCTGGCGCTCGCCCGCTGAACGTCGGACAATGCCGGGTGCGCATCGTGCACCCGGCACGGGGTGCCGGCCGTCATATAAAAACGTGGAGGGTATCATGAGCGGGCTTCCCGCCATCGAGCCGGAGCGCACGCCCCGCCCCATCGATCCGGGCGTGCGTATCGGCCATGTCCATCTCAAGGTCGCGGATCTCGACCGGGCGCTGGCGTTCTATTGCGGCGTGCTCGGCTTCGAGCTGATCCAGCGCTATGGCAGCCGGGCGGCGTTCATCTCGGCCGGCGGCTATCACCACCATATCGGCCTCAACACCTGGGAGAGCGCCGGCGGGCAGCCTCCCGCGCCGGGCACGACCGGCCTCTATCATCTGGCGATCCTCTATCCGACGCGCGCCGCGCTCGCCGACGCGCTGCGCCGGCTGACGGCGGCGGGCATCGCGCTCGACGGCGCCAGCGACCACGGCGTCAGCGAGGCGCTCTACCTGCGCGACCCGGACCAGAACGGCGTCGAGCTCTACCGGGACCGTCCGGAGGAAGAGTGGCCGCGCAACCACGACGGCAGCCTCGCCATGGTGACGGAACGGCTCGACCTGCAGGCGCTGCTCGCGGCGGGATGAGGGCCTTCAGCCGCCGCGGCCGCGCTTCTCGCGCTTGCGCCGGCGGCTCGGGCCGGCCTCGGCCGCCTCGGCTTCGGGGGTGAGCATCGGCCAGTGGACGATGCGATCGGGCAGATCGTCGATGGCCACGTCGTCCTCGCTCGCCGCCACCCGCCCGCGCACCGACACGCCCGCCGCGTGCACCGTCTCCGGATCACCCGAGACGAGCGGATGCCACCAGTAGAGGTCCGCGCCCTCGCGCACGAGCCGGTAGGCGCAGGTCGGCGGCAGCCATGTCAGGCGGGCGACTTCCGCCGGCGTGAGGCGGATGCAGTCGGGAACCAATGCCTGCCGGTGTGCGTAATCCCTGCAGCGGCAGGCGCCGGCGTCGAACAGGCGGCAGGCGACATCGGTGGCATAGATGCGGCCGGTGTCCTCGTCTTCCAGCTTGACGAGACAGCAGCGTCCGCAGCCGTCGCACAGGGATTCCCATTCCCGCTCCGACAGTTCATGCAGTTTCTTTGTCTTCCAGAACGGTAAGCCGGGTTCCGTCAAAGTCACTCTCCGGCAGGCCGATGCCTGCACTGTATTGCAGTGTGCTGCCACTATATATGTGAGGTTGCCGCCACACGCGCCAGCGAATTGGCGTTCCGGTTAAGGATGTCAATCTTTGCTGTACGGGATGCGATTGCGGTGACGGCCAAGGTGTTTTACCACTGAGACGGTCTTCGGCTTCGCTCAGGGGAGCGATTGCGGTGTTCAAGTATCGTAAGGTGCCCCTCTCTACCCGCTTCAAGCGCGCCGCGCTTGCCGTTGACTCATGGATTGACGCTTCCCTCTATAACGCAGGTTCCGGGTTTGGCGAAATCTGGCGGCGGATATCGGCGCGCATGGACCGGCTCGCCGTCAGCGGCACGCGCCGTGTGCTGGTCGAGCTCGCCAGCGAGGGCACGACGCTGTCGGTGGCGGGCGGCATGCTGCTGCTCGCCTTCGCCCAGCCCGCCTTCGAGGAAACCACCGAGGACTGGCTGAAGAAGCCGGAATTCGCCGTCACCTTTCTCGACCGCTACGGCAGCGAGATCGGCCGGCGCGGCATCCTGCACGACGATTCGCTGGAGCTCGACGAGTTTCCCGACCTGCTGGTCAAGGCCGTTCTGGCCACCGAGGACAGGCGCTTCTACCAGCATTTCGGCATCGACGCCGTGGGCACGTTCCGCGCCATCTCCGCCAACGCGCGCGCCGACGGGGTGGTGCAGGGCGGCTCGTCCATCACCCAGCAGCTCGCCAAGAACCTGTTCCTCACCAACGAGCGCTCGCTCCAGCGCAAGATCAACGAGGCGTTCCTGTCGCTGTGGCTCGAATCGCGCCTCACCAAGAACGAGATCCTCAAGCTCTATCTCGACCGTGCCTACATGGGCGGCGGCACCTTCGGCGCCGCGGCGGCGGCGGAGTTCTACTTCGGCAAGTCGGTGCGCGACGTCACCCTGCCGGAAGCGGCCATGCTCGCCGGCCTGTTCAAGGCGCCGTCCAAGTACGCGCCCCACGTCAACCTGCCGGCCGCCCGCGCCCGCGCCTCCGACGTGCTGGGCGCGATGGTCCTTGCCGGCTTCATCAGCGAGGGCCAGGCCGAGATCGCGCGGCGCAACCCCGCCACGCCCATCGACCGCGTGCGCGACGCAAGCCCCGACTATTACCTCGACTGGGCCTTCGACGAGATCCGCGCCATGGCCGGCGAGGGCGCGCTCAAGGGCGAGCGGGTGCTGGTGGTCAAGACGCCGCTCGACCTCTCCCTCCAGCATCTGGCGGAGAACGCGCTGGAGGAGGGATTGATGCAGGAGGGCAAGCGCTGGGGCGTGAAGCAGGGCGCCATCGTGGTGCTCGACCCGGACGGCGCGGCGCGCGCCATGGTGGGCGGGCGCGACTACGGCGAGAGCCAGTTCAACCGCGCCACCGGATCGCTGCGCCAGCCGGGATCGTCGTTCAAGCCGTTCGTGTATGCCGCCGCCATGATGGACGGGCTCGTCAAGGAAGACAGCCCGATCGTCGACGGCCCGACCTGCATCGGCAACTGGTGCCCCAACAATTACGGCCGCAGCTACGCCGGCCGTACGACGCTGACCGTCGCCCTGCAGCGCTCGATCAACACCACGCCGGTGCGGCTCACGCTGATGATGGGCCACGGCAACGCCCGCAAGGGGCTGGCGCGCGTCATCGAGATGAGCCACCTCATGGGCATCACCACGGAACTGCGCAACACCGCGCCGCTGCCGATCGGCGCGGAGGGTGTGCGCGTGCTCGACATGGCGGCGGGTTTCGCGGCGTTCGCCAACGGCGGCCAGCGGGCGAAACCCTATGCTGCGATCGAGATCAGCAACGGCCACGGCGAGGTGCTGTGGCGCAGGAGCCGAGACGCCGCAGCCCCCATGCGTGTGCTCACCCCCGAGGTCGCCGAGGGCATGAACCGCATGATGACCCGGGTCGTCGAGGCGGGAACGGGCCGGCGGGCGCGCATCGACGGCGTGCCGGTCGCGGGCAAGACGGGCACCACCAATGCCTATCGTGACGCGTGGTTCGTGGGCTTCACGGGCAATCTCGTGGCCGCCGTCTGGCTCGGCAACGACGATTACAAGCCCGCCAACCGCATGACGGGCGGCACGCTGCCGGCCCAGATCTGGCAGTCGCTGATGGCCCCGGCGCATCGCAACCTGACCATCCGCCCGGTGCCGGGTGTGGAGCCGTCCGCCGGCGTGGTCGTGGCGGCGCCCGCCGAGGCCGGCGAGGATGGCGGCGGAAGCGTCAATCTGTCGCGTCAGTCCTATAATCTGCTGCAGGGGCTCGGCACGCTGTTCCGCGAGGCGGAGAAGGCCGGGACCCAGCCGACCGCGGAAGCGCCCGAGGCCGCCCCCGCCCGGCAGGCCGCTGCCGGGGCGGACACCGACGTGCGCGAGGGGCTGCGCCGCCTCGCCGCGAGCGGTGCGCTCGGGCCGTTCCTGCCGTCCACGCCGCCGTGACGCGCGGATGATGTCGGGGACATGCTTGCGGGGCTCATGATCATCGGTGATAAACCAAGCCGTCGTCGTTTTCTCGGTTTCGCGTGTTGATTCCTTGCGTACGGTCCTTCTCATCCTCGCCGCGCTCGCCATCGCCGCCGTCACAGGGCTCGGCTCGGCGTATTATCTGACGGCGGGCGCGCCGCCGTTCGGCGAAGTGCGCGCCGGACCGTGGGCCGCGTGGCCGCAGATCGGCGCCGCCGCGCTCGACCCCTATGCGCGGGCGATCGTGGCCCGGGAAGGGTCGCTGCCGCTCGGCGCGGGCGAGGGACTGGCGTTCCACGCGACCCAGGACAGCGAGGGGCGGCGGCTGCGCGGCGCGTGCCTCTACCGCGTGAACGGCGGCGTGCCGGTGTCGCGCGCCTGGACCCTGACCGTGTTCGACGCCGCCGGCAACCTGCCGGCGAACGCCACGGGCCGCAACGGCTTCACCTCGCACGAGATCCTGCGCGCGCCCGACGGGACCGTCGACATCGTACTGTCGCGCGAGGTGCAGCCGGGGAACTGGCTCATGCTGCCCGCTACCGACGACGTACACCTCGTGCTGCGGCTCTACGGCACCTCGGTTTCGGCGATGACGGGGGCGGTCGAGGTGGGCAGCCTGCCCCGGATCGACAGGCTGGCGTGCCCATGAAGCAGACCCGCGCCCTCAAGATCGACAGCGCGCTGGGCCTCCGGCGCGACACCGCTCCGCGCCGCCGGCCCTGGCAGATGCTCGCCCGCTTCTCCGGCGCGGTTCTGTATGCGCTCGTGTTCGGCCTGACGCTCGGCGCGCTGGTGCACATCGTCACGGTGTTCGCCATTCCGTACATCGGGTCCAGCGACGCGGTCAGCAGGCTGTCGCGGGAAGCGGCGGCGGCCCGCCTGCCGGAGCCGGTGGAGCCGGGCAACGGCGTCTTCAACCCGCCGTGGCCGGACCCGGCCTTCGTCACGATGGTCTGCCGCTTCGATCTCGGCAAGGGCCCGCAGCGCATACGCGCGCGCGCGCCGGACGGCTTTGCCGGCCTGTCGCTGCACGCGCCGGGCGGCGGCGTGCTCTATGCCGTCACCGACGAGGTGGCGCAGGAGGGCGAACTGTCCCTGCTGGTGATGACGCCCGATCAGGCCATGGACATCGCAGGCGGCGAGGGCGCGGACGTGCGCTTCGTCCTGCCCGCCCGGCACGGCATGGCGGTGACGCAGGGGCTTGCCGTCTACAGGGTGATGGCGCCGCTGCCGAGCCTGCGCGAAAGCGCGCGCGCCGTCGCCTCCAGCCTGCGCTGCGAATCCTACTGAGCGAAGCCCGGGGCCGATGGCATGAGCCGCGGATGCCGCTGGCATATGCCGCCGATCCCGGCTATTGAGACGCCATGGCTCCACCTCCTCTGCTACTGCTTCAGGATATCCACCTCACGTTCGGCGGCACGCCGCTGCTCACCGGCGCGGAATTGTCCGTGTCGCCGGGCGAGCGGCTGTGCCTCGTCGGGCGCAACGGCTCCGGCAAGTCGACGCTGCTCAAGATCGCGGCGGGGCTGGTCGCGGCCGATGCCGGCACGCGCTTCATCCAGCCGGGCGCGACGGTGCGCTATCTGCCGCAGGAGCCGGATCTTTCCGCCTTCGACACCACGCTGGCCTATGTCGAGGCGGGGCTCGGCCCGGGGGATGACGCCTACCGCGCCGCTTATCTGCTGGAACAGCTCGGCCTGACCGGCGCGGAAAATCCGACAGACCTCTCGGGCGGCGAGGCGCGCCGCGCCGCGCTCGCCCGGGTGCTCGCGCCCGAGCCCGACATCCTGCTCCTGGACGAGCCGACCAACCACCTCGACCTGCCGGCCATCGAATGGCTGGAGAGCGAGATCCGCGCCATGAAATCGGCGCTGGTGCTGATCAGCCATGACCGGCGTTTCCTCGAAAACCTCTCGCGCGCCACCGTGTGGCTCGACCGGGGAACCGCGCGCCGCCTCGACAGGGGATTTGCGGCTTTCGAGGAATGGCGCGACACGGTGCTGGAGCAGGAGGAAACCGAGCACCACAAGCTCGCCCGCAAGATCGCCGCCGAGGACGACTGGATGCGCTACGGCGTCACGGCGCGGCGCAAGCGCAACATGCGCCGCGTGCGCGAACTCGCCGACATGCGCAAGCAATTCCGCGAGCGCCGGCGCGCGACGGGCTCGGTCAACATCACGGTGACGGAAGCGGACACCTCGGGCAAGCTCGTCGTGGAGGCGAAGAACCTGCGCAAGAGTTTCGGCGCGGGGGTGGACGAACGCGTGATCGTGGACGACTTCTCCATCCGCATCCTGCGCTCCGACCGCATCGGCATCGTCGGGCCGAACGGGGCGGGCAAGACGACGCTCCTCAACCTGCTGACCGGCGATCTCGCGCCCGACAGCGGCAGCGTGAAGCTCGGCGCCAACCTGCAGATGGCCTTCCTTGACCAGCGCCGCGCGACGCTCGCGCCCGAGACGACGCTCAAGGACGCGCTCACCGGCGGCGGCACCGATACGGTGACGGTGGGCGGGGTGGTCAAGCATGTCGCGAGCTACATGAAGGACTTTTTGTTCTCGCCCGATCAGCTGAACACGCCGGTTTCCGTCCTGTCGGGCGGCGAGCGGGGGCGGCTGATCCTGGCGCGGGCGCTGGCGCTGCCGTCCAACTTTCTGGTGCTCGACGAGCCCACCAACGACCTCGACCTCGAAACCCTCGACCTGTTGGAAGAGATGATCGCCGATTACCCCGGCACGGTCGTTCTGGTGAGCCACGACCGCGACTTTCTCGACCGGACGGTCAACGCCGTGGTGGTGTCGGAGGGCAAGGGGCGCTGGCAGGTCTATGCAGGCGGCTATACCGACATGCTGGCCCAGCGCGGCGAGGGCGTGACGGCACGCAAGGCGGAATCCAAGCCGGCCGAAAAGCCCGCCGGCAAGCCCGGCGCCGCGCCGTCCGCCGCGTCCGGGGCGGACAGGAAGCGCAAGCTCACCTTCAAGGAGAAGCACGCGCTCGAAACCCTGCCCGAGCGCATCGCGGCCCTGGAGCGCGACATCGCCAAGCTGCAGGCGCTGCTGGCCGACCGCGAGCTCTACACCCGCGAGCCGGCCAAGTTCGAAAAGGCCAACACGCTGCTGGCGCGGGCCGAGGAAGAGCGCGCCGCCTCCGAGGAGGAGTGGCTGCGGCTGGAGATGCTGCGCGAGGAGCTGGAGGGGTGACGCCGCGGCCCATCCGCGTCGACCGTGCGGATGATCCGCGCATCGAAGCCTATGTGAACATCCGCGAGCGCGATCTCGTCGGCCGGGGCGGGCGCTTCATCGCCGAGGGCGAGACGGTGCTCGCCGTGCTGCTGCGCCAGAAGCTGCACGCCGTCGAGTCGCTGTTCGTTCTCGACAGGCGCCTGCCGCTCATCGGCCATCTGCTGGCAAGCCTGCCCGGCGATGTGCCGCTCTATACGGCGAGCCGCGAGGTGATGGATGCGGTTGCCGGCTTTCCCATTCATCGCGGCGTGCTGGCGCTCGGGCGGCGCGGCGAGCTGGGGGAGGCGTCGGCCTTCCTCGCCCGGCTGCCGGAGCGGGCGCTCGTGGTCGGGCTCGTTGGGCTCGCGAACCACGACAACGTCGGCGGCATCTTTCGCAACGCCGCGGCCTTCGGCGCGGACGCGGTGCTGCTCGACGAGACGAGCTGCGATCCGCTCTACCGCAAGGCGATCCGCGTATCCGTGGGCGGGGCGCTCTGCGTGCCGTTCTTCCGCGCTGCCTCCGCCCATGCGCTCGTCGATCTGCTGGAGGGGGCGGGGTTCACGGTGCTGGGCCTGAGCCCGCGGGGGGAGGAGACGCTGTCGAGGCTCGCGCCGCCCCGGCGCGCCGCGCTGCTGCTCGGCACCGAAGGCCCCGGCCTGCCGGACGACGTGCTGGCGCGCTGCCGCACCGTTTCCATCCCCATGCACGGAACGTTCGACTCGCTCAATGTCGCCACCACGAGCGGCATCGCGCTGCATCACTTGGAGCATGCGCTAAGTTTTTGATTTGGAGCGAATTCTTATCGATCAGATGGTTCCATCTGATCGGAAAGCGCTCTCGTTACCCGTTGAGCGCGGCGTCGAAGCTCTCGAGAAAGCGCCGCTTGGCGGTCTCCGCGTCCCACGGCTCAAGGAACGCCTCGCCGCCGTGGGGCAGGGGAACGGGCTTGCCGAAGAAGCTGCGCGCCTCGTCCAGACCGAAGCCGGCAAGCCGCGTCGCCTCGTAGAAGGCGGCTGCCTGGTCGGCCCGCTTGATGATCCTCGCCACTTCCGGCACCGGCTGCGCGGCCAGGCCGAAACGGATGTGGATCGCGGCGAGCAGCCGCTTCTCGATATCCTTGTAGCCCTCGCCGAGAACCGCCTTGAACGGCGAGATGATATCGCCGACGACGTATTCCGCCCCGTCGTGCAGCAGCACCGCGAGCCGCGCCTCGCGCGACAGCGCCGGGCCCGCCGTTTCCGCGAACAGCGCCACCAGCAGCGTATGCTGGGCGACGGAAAAGACATGCGGCCCCAGTGTCTGCCCGTTCCAGCGTGCGACGCGGGCGAGACCGTGGGCGATGTCCTCGATCTCGACATCGAGCGGTGAGGGATCGATGAGGTCGAGCCTGCGGCCGGACAGCATCCGCTGCCAGACGCGCGGCGGTTTGGGTCCACGGGGAGCCATGGTCAGGGGCGGGGCGTGTCGGCCAGGGCGGCGCACTCGGCGTGGCGGCAGCAATCGACCATATGGTCGTTGACCATGCCGACCGCCTGCATGAAGGCGTAGGTGATGGTCGGGCCGCAGAACTTGAAGCCGGCCTTCTTGAGTGCCTTCGACATTTTTTGCGACGCTTCCGTTTCCGCCGGCACGTCCGCGCGGTGGCGGAACCGGTTGACGACGGGCCGGCCGTCGACAAAGTCCCACAGGAAGGTGCTGAACGAGCCGCGTTCCTGGATCGCGAGCCAGACGCGGGCGCTCGCCACCGCACCCTCGATCTTGGCACGGTTGCGCACGATACCGGCGTCCTGCATCAGCGCCTCGATCTTCGCCGCATCGAAGCGGGCGATGGTCTCGGGGTCGAAACCGGCGAAGGCTTTGCGAAAATTCTCGCGCTTGCGCAGGATGGTGATCCACGACAGGCCGGCCTGAAAGCCGTCGAGGACGAGCTTTTCATAGAGCGCCCGGTCGTCGTATTCCGGCACGCCCCATTCCTCGTCGTGATAGGCGAGGTAGAACGGGTCCGTGCCCGGCCACAGGCAGCGGGTCTTGCCGTCCGTGTGCAGCCGGACGAAATCGCTGGTGGGCTCATCATTCATGCGCGGGGCTTTCCTCGCCGGGGAACGGGAAGGTGACGAACGCCGGCCTGTCGAGCGTGAGCGCCACGCCGTCCGCCGTGATCGGCTCGCCGGCGGCGATCGCCTCCGCTGCGCGGTCGAGGCGCAGGCTCGCCAGCGCCCGGCCCGGAACGACCGAGCCGATGCGGCCCGACACCTTGCCGCCGGTCAGCACGTCCGCGCCCTCGGCCGGGCCGTCGCCGGCGAAGGCAACGGGCACGATGCGGGTGCGCGCGGTCTTGCGGTGGTGCATGCGCGAGACGACTTCCTGCCCGACGTAGCATCCCTTGTCGAAGGCGACGCCCGCGAGCTGGTCCATCAGCGCCTCGTGCGGGAAGGCGTCGTTCCACGGAAAGTCCCGGCCGCCTTCCGGCACGCCGAGCCGCACACGATGCGCGTGCCATCCGGCGGCGTCGTCGCCAGGTTCTGCGATATTGCCGAGCGCCGCGACGCGTTCGCGTTCGGCGATGATGCGCGTGCCCAGCATCGCAAGGCGCGGGTCGGGGTAGGCGATGCCGACGCCCGCGGGCGGCGCGTCGCCGCCCCACACCACGCCGACGCCCAATGTCTCGGACAAATCCTCGACAATGACTTTCGCGCGCAGCTTGTAGAAGGTGAGCCGTTTGGTCAGCACTTCCGCCTGATCGCGCGCGACGTCGAGCAGAAAACCGCCGCCGCGCTCCTCGGGGACGGCGACGGCGAGCCCCTCGAACAGGATCTTGCCCTGCGGGGTCAGCAGCCCGAACCAGCGCGCCTCGCCTGCGGCAAGGGTGTCGACGTGGCTGGTGACGAGGTTCTGGAGAAAGTGGCGGGCGTCCTCGCCCACCACCTTCACCACGCCCCGATCCGCAAGGTATGCTCTCGGCATGGACTAGAGTCCCAGTTTGCGCCTGCGCTGCGCCAGCGTGCGCAGTCTCAGCGCGTTGAGGCGGATGAAGCCCTGCGCGTCGCGGTGGTCGTAGGCGACGGCGCCGTCCTCGAAGGTCACGAGATCCTGATCGTAGAGCGAGAACGGGCTCTCGCGGCCGACGATGTGCACGCCGCCCTTGTAGAGCTTGAGCCGCACCCGGCCGGTGACGAATTCCTGGCTCGCGTCGATGAGCTTCTGCAGCAGTTCGCGCTCGGGCGAGAACCAGAAGCCGTTGTAGATGAGCTCGGCGTATTTCGGCATCAGCTCGTCCTTGAGGTGGGCGGCGCCACGGTCGAGCGTGATCTGCTCGATGGCGCGGTGCGCGTACCACAGGATGGTGCCGCCGGGCGTCTCGTACATGCCGCGCGACTTCATGCCGACGAAACGGTTCTCGACGAGGTCGAGCCGGCCGATACCGTTGACGCGGCCAAGCTCGTTGAGCTTCGTCAGCAGGGCTGCGGGCGTGAGCTTCTCGCCGTCGATGGCAACCGCATCGCCCTTCTCGAAATCGATGGTGACATAGGTCGGCTCATCGGGCGCGGCCTCGGGCGAGACGGTGCGCGAGAACACGTAGTCCGGCACTTCCTCGGCCGGGTCTTCCAGCACCTTGCCCTCGGAGGAGGTGTGCAGCAGGTTGGCGTCGACCGAGAAGGGGGCTTCGCCGCGCTTGTCCTTGGATATCGGGATCTGGTTCTGCTCGGCAAATTCGATGAGCTTCGTGCGCGAGGTCAGGTCCCACTCGCGCCACGGCGCGATCACGGTGACGTCGGGCTTCAATGCATAGTAGCCGAGTTCGAAGCGCACCTGGTCGTTGCCCTTGCCGGTGGCGCCGTGGGAGACGGCGTCCGCGCCGGTCTTTTCGGCGATCTCGATCTGCTTCTTGGCGATCAGCGGGCGGGCGATGGAGGTGCCGAGCAGGTAGAGCCCCTCATACTGGGCGTTGGCGCGGAACATCGGGAAGACATAGTCGCGCACGAATTCCTCGCGCAGGTCCTCGATGAAGATGTTCTCCGGCTTGATGCCGAGCAGCAGCGCTTTCTGGCGGGCGGGCTCCAGCTCCTCGCCCTGGCCGAGATCGGCGGTGAAGGTCACGACTTCCGCCTGATAGTTCGTTTGCAGCCACTTGAGGATGATGGAGGTATCGAGGCCGCCGGAATAGGCGAGCACCACTTTTTTCACGCGCTTGTCTGTCATCAGTCCGGTCCGTTGGGCGGGCAGATGGGGCCCGCGAATTCTGCGACTATAATGACCATCGCTTATCACGCAATCCGGCATATGCAACCATAATCCGGGAGAGAGCCGCCATCCCGTTTCGGCAGATGACGCACCGTGCGCCGTCTGCTAGGACGTCTGGGCAATCATCTCTTCAGAAGACCGTTGTCGAGGAACGCCGATCATGTCCACGAGCCATCCCGAACCGTTCGAGGTCGCCGCACGCCCGTCCGCGCCGCTCAGGGGGCGCGTGCGGGTGCCGGGCGACAAGTCGATCTCGCACCGCGCGCTGCTGTTCGGCCTGCTCGCCGTCGGCGAAACCCATATCACCGGCCTGCTGGAGGGCGAGGACGTGCTGCGCACCGCCGACGCCGTGCAGGCGCTGGGCGGCATCGCCGAGCGGCTCGGCGAGGGGGAATGGCGCGTGCGGGGCGTGGGTGTCGGCGGCCTGGTGGAGCCTGAAGAAACGCTCGACTTCGGCAATGCCGGCACCGGCTCCCGGCTCACCATGGGCGTCGTCGCGGGCCATCCGATCCGCGCCACCTTCGACGGTGACGCCTCGCTGCGCAAGCGGCCGATGCGGCGCATCGTCGACCCGCTGGTGAAGATGGGCGCGGTCGTCGAGGCGGAGGCCGAGGGCGGGCGCCTGCCGCTGACGATTCGCGGCCCCCGCGAGGCGGTGCCGATCGTCTACGAGACGCCGGTGCCGTCCGCGCAGATCAAGTCCGCGGTGCTGCTCGCGGGCCTCAACGCGCCGGGCCAGATCACGGTGATCGAGAACGAGGCCTCGCGCGACCACACCGAACGCCTGCTGCGCCATTTCGGCGCGAAAGTCGCCATCGAGCCCCACGGCACGCACGGCAGGCGGATCACGCTCACCGGCCAGCCGGAGCTCGTGGCGCGCGACATCGTGGTGCCGGCCGATCCGTCCTCGGCGGCGTTCCCGCTGGTGGCGGCGCTGATCGTGCCCGGATCCGAGATCGTGCTGGAGGGGGTGATGACCAACCCGCTGCGCACCGGTCTCGTCACGACGCTGCGCGAGATGGGCGCGGATATCGAGGAGTTGAACCCGCGCGAGGAGGGCGGCGAGACCGTCGCCGATCTCGTCGTGCGCGCCGGCACGCTCCGGGGCGTCGAGGTGCCGGCCGAACGCGCGCCCTCGATGATCGACGAATATCCCGTGCTCGCGGTCGCCGCCGCTTTCGCCACCGGCGAGACGCGCATGCGCGGCCTGCACGAGCTGCGCGTCAAGGAATCCGACCGCCTGCAGGCGGTGGCCGACGGGCTCACGGCGGCGGGCGTTGCTGTGCGCATCGAGGGCGACGACCTCGTCGTCACCGGCGGGGCGGGCGAGGTGCGCGGCGGCGGCGTGGCGGCGACGCATCTCGATCACCGCATCGCCATGTCGTTCCTCGTGCTGGGGCTCGGCGCGCGCGCGGGCATGCGCGTCGACGACGGCGCCATGATCGCCACGAGCTTCCCGGCCTTCGGCCCGCTGATGCGCAGCCTCGGGGCCGAGATCTCCGAGGCGGGCAGATGATCGTCGCCATCGACGGGCCGGCGGCGTCGGGCAAGGGCACGCTGGCGAAGCGGCTCGCCGCGCATTTCGGCCTGCCGCATCTCGACACCGGCATGCTCTATCGCGGCGTGGCGCGCATCATGCTGGACGAGGGCCTGTCGCTCGACAGCGAGGACGCGGGCGAGGCCGTGGCGCTGTCGTTCGAGCCGCAGCTCGTGGACGAGGAGCGGCTGCGCGGGCGCGAGATGGGCGAGGCGGCGTCGGTGGTCGCGGCGCATCCGCGGGTGCGCACGGCGCTGCTCGCCCTGCAGAAGGCGTTCGCCTGCCAGCCGGGCGGGGCGGTTCTCGACGGGCGCGACATCGGCACCGTGATCTGTCCGGAGGCGGATGTGAAGCTGTTCGTCACCGCGACTCCCGAGGTGCGGGCCGAGCGGCGGGCACGCGAATTCGCGGCGCGCGGCGAACAGGTGGCCTTCGACGGCATTCTGGCGGAGATCCGCCAGCGGGACGAGCGCGATTCGCATCGTTCCTCCGCGCCGCTGATCGTCGCGCCGGACGCCGTCGTGCTCGACACCTCGGCGCTGGATGTGGCCGGCGTCGTGGAGGCGGCGCTCGCCGTCATCGCGGCGCGGCGCGCCGGGCGGGATTGATCACCGGCGCCCGATGAACCGGCGCAGCACGAGATAGGCCGCCAGCATGCTGAAGGCGAGCAGCAGCAGGCTCCACCAGAATCCGCCCCCGGTCTCGTCCAGCGGCAGGCTGGCGACGTTCATGCCGAAGATGCCCGCGATCAGGGCCGGCGGCATGAAGAAGGTCGTCACCATGGTGACGATGTAGAGGCTGCGGTTCGATTCGTTGGCGATCCGCGTCGAGATCTCGTCCTGCAGGATCTTGGCGCGCGCCTGTTCGGCGACGGTGTCGTGGTCGAGCACGTCGAGCCGCTCGCCGAACGCCTGCAGCGCCTGCCGGCGCACGGCGAAGGGCATGGGCGTTTCGGCCCGCTCGAACTGGAACAGCGTCTGGCGCAGGATCAGCGTGTGCCGGTGGATGCGCGCCAGCGACCGGCGCATCGGGCCGAGCACGGAGGCGGTGCTCGCCCCGATGCGTTCGCCGAGCACGTTGTCCTCGATGTTGTCGAGTTCGTCGGAGGCCTCGACGCTCATGGCCTCCAGCCGCTGCACCATATGGCCGACGAGGTCGGTGACGAGCGACAGCGGATCGGCGTAGGACTTGCCGCTGTCCGTCGCCGCGACGACCTCGGCGACCGCCGTGATCTTCCGCCGGCGGCCGGTGATGACGTAGTTCCCGCCGAGGATGGTGTGCAGAAAGGTCATCTCGTCCGTCGGCTTGTCGAAGGCCAGCGCGCTGTCGGGCAGGCTGAAGTTCAGCACGCCGTCGACGCCCGCCACCGTGTGCCGGGTGGCGCTGTCGGTGAAGCGCTGCCGCAGGGCCTGGGGCACGAAGGCGAGGCTGTTGATCCAGGCACGGGCGCGCGCATCGACGAGATCGACGTGGATCCACACGAAGCCGCGCGGCTTGCCCGCTTCCTCGGGGCCGAGAAGCGTCTCCGGATCGACGGCGGGCGGCTTGTCCTCGCTGATGCCGATCCAGCGGGCGGCGCCGGTGCCGTTGAACTGACAGAGCCACATCGTGTCGCGCGTGTCGCTGCCGACCGTTTCCAGGGGTTTGTGCTGCATGGCCTGCCTTTCGCGTCGTCCTGTCGATAAAAGCCGATGGGGCCGGACGTCGGTCCGCGCGCATCCGGGCAATGTATCGATGCTTGTGCGCGCTATATCTGACGCAATTGTGACGTAAATATCGCTTTATCAGTCAATTATGCCGATTTTCCGGTCAGGGCGCGGGGGCGCCGGCAACGGCATGCCGCGATCCGCGGGTCCGGTTTTTTCGATAGGGCGATCCGGGTGGAAGGCTCTATAACCGTTCATGATGAATCGCGGAGCCGGCCGGCCTGGAAGGCGCAGCCGGCACAGCAAGCCCGAGGAGGGGTGGTCGATGACATCGGTCAGGCTGGCGCTCGTCGCCCACGATGCAAAGAAGGACGATCTGGCCGCTTTCGTCGAAGCGCACCGTTCGACGTTCGTGCGGTGCAACCTGTTCGCCACCGGCACCACCGGCCTGCGCGTCATGGAGCGCTGCCCGGAGCTGGCGATCACCCGCCTGAAGAGCGGTCCTTACGGTGGCGATCAGCAGATCGGCGCGATGATCGCGGAGGATGCCATCGATGTGCTGATATTCTTCGTCGATCCGCTCTCGCCGCTGCCGCACGACGTGGACGTCAAGGCGCTGATGCGTCTGGCGCTCGTCTACGACGTGCCCATGGCGCTGAACCGCGCGACGGCGGAAATGGTGCTCACGATCGTGGCGGGGGAGTTCTGACCTTCAGGCCGCCGGCGGCCTCTCGCGGGCGTCGGCGAGGGTGACGATGTCGGCCGCGACGGCCTCGATCCGCTCGCGCAGCAGCGCGTTCTCGCGCGCGATCTCCTCCGGCTCGATCGCGCGGACGGGTACCTTCCGGCGCAAGGCCTCGAGGCTGGTGCTGACGCTCGCCAACTGCGTTTCGAGGCCGGCGATGGCGATGCGCTTCTCGTCGCGGTCCTGCTCCAGGGCATCGCGCTCGGCCTTGAAGGCGGCGTTCTCGCTCCTGAGCTGCTCGACTTCGGCCGATATGTCCTGCGTTTCCCGGCGTCTTGCGGCGTCGGCCACGCCGATCGCGGCGCGCGCCTCGGCATGGGCCTCGCGTTCCCTGTCGAGCTGCCGTTCGAGCTTGCGCACCGCCACTGCGCCCTCGGCGCGGACATAGTCCATCTGGGCGGTCAACTCCTCGATGGAGATCGGAAACTGCGCCGCCAGCCTGCGCCGCGCCAGCCGGCTGGCGCGGGCGTTGACGCCGGGCAGGATCATCAGCGCCAGCACGCTCGCGGTCAGAAAACCGGCGGCGAAGATGAGAACGGTCTCAAGCACATTGGCCTCGCCGGGTCAGAACGGGTTCCAGGTCGATTCAGGCGTGAACTTGAGATAGCCGATGTTGATGCCGAGCTTGAGGCCGACGCCGGTGCGTATCGGCACCAGCACGATATCGCGCCCCGGCTCGCCCTGTCCGGCGAGCGCCGACACCGCGAAACCCGCAACGAGATAGGCGGAGCCGTCGACACCGGCGAAGCGCTGGAACATCTGCTCGACCGCCGCCAGGTTGTAGACGAGGATCATCGTGCGGTTGCCCGCCCCGCCGAAATCGAAGCCGAGCGACGGCCCCTGCCAGAAAAGCGTGCGCTCGCCCTGCGAGCGCGTATAGAGCTTGCCCTCACCGTAGCGCAGGCCGCCGAAGAATGAGCCCGTCGCCTCCTGGCCGAGGATGTAGCCGTTGGGCTGGCCCCAGCGCTCGAACACATTCTGGACGGCGAGCGCCAGCCCCCGCGAGGTCGAGCCGAAGAAGCGGTGCCCCGACTCGATGATTTCCTCGGGATTGAAGGTGTCATCGTTGCCGGGCGCGGGCGTGAAGCCCGGAGGCGGGGGCTGTTGCTGCGCCAACGCCGCGCTGCCGGATGCGAGACCGGCAGCCATCCCGACCGCCGCGCCCACACCCGCGAGAAGATCGCGCCGACTGAGGCGCGAGGCCGTATTGATCCGTTCCGGTTCCATCTGCGTCGTTTCCATGTGCCGTTCCTTCCGAGACGCCGCATGACCATGATCGCGCCGGCGCGACCGGACTGTCCCGCTACCGTGTATGCCAACCGTGGCTGTTGCGAGGCATGCCCGGTGCTACCGGCCTAAAAAACGACGGCTTGCCGCAGAATCCCCCCATGCGATGAACGGACCGTTAATATGGTCGTCCTGCGTGCGCCCGTAGACGAGCGGCGCGCCCGCCTCGTCGGTGACGATGCCGCCCGCCGCGCGCAGCACGGCGTCGCCCGCCGCCGTGTCCCATTCCATGGTGGGGCTGAAGCGCGGATAGACATCCGCCAGCCCCTCGGCGATGATGCAGAACTTCACCGACGACGACGCCGAGCGGCGCTCGCGCACCGGCAGCCGCGCCAGGAACGCCGACGTGCGCCCCTCGCCGTGGCGGCGGCTGGCGAGGGCGATGAGGCCGGCGTCGGGCGCGGGGCGGGTGTGGATGGCGCGCCAGTCGGCCGGCTGCGGCGGCGGCGCGTCGGGCGCGATCTTCAGGGCGAAGGCGTGCGTGCCCCCGACCCACAGCGAACCGCTCGCCGGCGCGTAGACCGCGCCCGCCACCGGCGCCTGGCCGACGATGGCGGCGATGTTGACCGTGTATTCGAGCCCGCCGGTGGTGAAATCGCGGGTGCCGTCCAGCGGATCGACGAGGAAGAACGCGCCCGGCAGGGGCGCGGGGCTGATGGCCTCGCCCGCTTCCGTGCGCGTCGCCGATTCTTCCTCGGCAACGACCGGAACATCCGGGAAATGCGCCGCCAGCGCCCGCAGGATGTAGCGCTCGGCCTCGACATCGGCGTCGGTGTAGCTCGAGCCGTCCTGCTTGCGGTAGACGTCGAATCCGCGCGCCACCGCCGCCAGGATCAGTCCGCCGGCGTGGCGGCAGATTTCGCCGAGGTGCCGCGCCAGCGCGTCGCGCGCGCGCGCGCCCGTTTCCGGCGCGATCCAGTTGAGGGCGTCGCCGATCGACGGGCCGGGGGCGTAGGTGAGCGGGTCGGGAGGCGGCGGCATATCGGTTCCTTGTCCACTGCGGTTCAAAAGCGTAGCACGGTTTTGCGTGCGGAATGACGTCAATGCAAATAGCGTCAATGCAAATAGATTGGCCGGAGCCTTCCCGCAGCAGACAGGGCCTTTCCGCAGCCGGTTGCGGCCCGAAACGCTCCCCCGGGTCCGGACCGGCAGGCGGCCATTTCCCGGCCGGGGGTGCATTCGGCCCGGAAAACGCCCTATCTGTTAACCTGATTCGGGTAGCGTGGCCTGTGGCCGCTTTTCAAGCTTGGCAGTGGCGTGTAACAGAGTTTTTATCCGGTGTGTGGCGGGGACAGGATTCCCCGGCGCCCCACTCAATCTGTCGCGGAGCTTCCATGACTGCTGTCTCCCTCGATGCGCTCGATCTCGCCGCCTTGCTGTGCAGCCGGGTCTGCCACGATGTCATCAGCCCCGTCGGTGCCATCGTCAACGGTCTTGAGGTGCTGGAGGACGAGGACGACGCCTCCATGAAGGAGTTCGCCCTCGATCTCATCAAGAAGAGCGCCCGTCAGGCGTCCGCCCGGCTGCAATTCGCCCGCCTTGCCTTCGGCGCGGCCGGATCGGCCGGCGCGGAGATCGATCTGGGCGACGCCGAGCAGGTGGCCAAGGGCTTCATCCACGACGACAAGCTGTCGTTGCAGTGGAACGCCGAGCGCCGCCTGTTGCCCAAGAACAAGGTCAAGCTGCTGCTGAACCTCATTCTGGTCGCCACCAACGCCATCCCGCGTGGCGGGCGGATCACCGTCGACATCGACTTCGGCGCCGCGGTGGGCGATACCCGCTTCACCGTCGCCGCGCAGGGGCCGCAGGCGCGCATCCCCGTCAACGCGCAGGAACTCGTCGCCGGACGCTCGGCCACCGGCGAGGTGGACGCCCACGGCATCCAGGCGTTCTACACCGGGCTCGTTGCGCGGGCGGCGGGGCTTCAGGTGAGCTTTGCCATCGACGGCGACATCGTCACCATCAAGGCCGATCCGGTCGCGCAAGATAGCGCGTGATGCCTTCCGCCGCCGCAACGCCGGTGGCGAAGGTCGCCTGCAGCAGATAGCCGCCGGTGGGCGCCTCCCAGTCGAGCATCTCGCCGGCCGCGAACACGCCGGGGCGCTTCACCAGCATGTAATCGTCATCGATCTCGTCACGGACGATGCCGCCCGCCGAGGAGATGGCGCGCGCCAGCGGCTGCGTGCCGGTGAGGCGCACGGGCACGGCCTTGACGAGGGCGGCCAGCGTCTCCGGGGCTGAGGGCAGGGGGCCGGCCTCGCGCACCAGCAGCGCCGCTGCGGGCGACAGGCCCGCGATCTTGCGCAGCGTCGTCGAGACGGACTGGCCCGGCCGCGCCCGCTCCAGCCGCCAGGCGAGTTCCGCCGTGCTCATGTCCGTCTGCAGGTCGATGCGGATGGTGACTTCGCCATCGCGCGCGATGGCGTCGCGCAGCGCCGCCGACAGCGCGTAGATCGCGCCGCCCTCGATGCCCGTCTCGGTGATCAGCGCCTCGCCGTTGACGGTCAGCCCCTCGCCGTGGATGGCGATGCGCTTCAGCGGTTCGCCCGCCGCACGGGTGCGGAACACATCCGACCACGCCGCCGTGAAGCCGCAGTTGGACGGCCGCAGGTCGGCGACCGCGATGCCCTCGCCGCGCAGCGCCTCGACCCAGCCGCCGTCCGACCCGAGACGCGGCCACGAGCCGCCACCGAGCGCCAGCAGCGCGGCGTCGGCGGCGAGGACACGCTCGCCCTCGGGCGTCGCGAAGCGCAGGCCCGATCCCCGGTCCTCCGGCGCGAAGCCGAGCCAGCGATGGCGGAAGGCAAAGGCGACGCCGAGGTCCTCCAGCCGCCTGAGCCAGGCGCGCAGCAGCGGCGTCGCCTTGTAGGAGCGCGGGAACACGCGCCGGCTCGACCCCACGAAGGTCGGTTCGCCGAGCCCCTCGCTCCACGCCCGCAGCCGCTTGGGCGAAAAGGCGCGGATGGCGGGCGCCAGCCACGCCTGCGCCTCCGCATAGCGGCGCAGGAAAGCCGGCAATGGTTCGGTATGGGTGAGGTTGAGACCGCCGCGTCCCGCCATCAGGAACTTTCGCGCCGGCGAGGGCATGCGCTCGAAGACGGTGACGGAGAATCCCCGTCCGGCCAGAACCTCGGCCGCGATCAGGCCGGCGGGGCCGCCGCCGACGACATGGACGCGCCGGCCGTCGCCGGCCCCGCGTCCGCTCACGCTATCAGACAAGATGAAACCTCGCGTCCCCCGCAACGGGCGTATCAGCCCACGAAGGCGCGTTCAATCACGAATTCGGCCGGCTTGTTGTTGGCGCCTTCCGTCAGGCCCGCCTGTTCGAGCAGCGCCTTCGTGTCCTTCAGCATGGCCGCCGAGCCGCAGATCATGCCCCGGTCGACGGCGGGATCGAGCGGCGGCACGCCGAGGTCGGCGAAGAGCTTGCCGGTTTCGACGAGGTGGGTGATGCGGCCCTGGAACGGAAACTCCTCCCGCGTCACGGTGGCGTAATGGCGCAGCTTGTCGCCGACGATCTCGCCGAGGACCTCGTCGTCCCGGATCTCCTCGACGAGGTCGAAGCCGTATTGCAGCTCCGCGACCTCGCGGCAGGTGTGGGTGAGGATGACTTCCTCGAACTTCTCATAGGTTTCCGGATCGCGAATGAGGCTGGCGAAGGGCGCGATGCCCGTGCCCGTGGAGAACATGTAGAGGCGCTTGCCGGGCGTCAGCGCGTCGAGCACCAGCGTGCCGGTCGGCTTCTTGCGCATCAGGATCGTGTCGCCGGGCTGGATTTTTTGCAGATGCGAGGTCAGCGGCCCGTCGGGCACCTTGATCGAGAAGAACTCCAGCTCCTCCGCCCAGGCGGGGCTCGCGATCGAATAGGCGCGGTAGATCGGCTTGCCGTCCACGACGAGCCCGATCATGACGAACTCGCCCGAGCGGAAGCGGAAACCGGCCGGGCGCGTCGTCGTGAAGCGGAACAGCCTGTCGGTGTAGTGCGTCACGCTCAGTACGGTTTCGCCGTAGACGCCGGCGGGCAGGGTCGACACCGGCTCCGCGGTCACCGTCGCCTCGGATTGGGAGGAAGCATTCATGAAAGTCCGATCCTGTTCGTCCTGATTGCCGCCGGGCCGCGCGCGCTCGCCGCAACCGCCCGCCGGCAGGTTTAGCCGGTGCCCTGGACGGCCGCAATCGTCAAAACCCCGGCATCATGCCGCACCATCTCATCCGCATATCACATGATTCCGCCCCTGCCGACAAAATAATGCGCAAGAAATATCGGAATTGTAAAAATTTACATAATAAAAAAGAGAAATAGGACGCCCGCGGCCGTGCTATGGAGCTGCCATGCAGTGGCAGGACGAAGGCATTGTGCTGGGTGCGCGCCGGTACGGGGAGACGGCTGTCATCCTCGACCTGCTGACGCGCGCGCGCGGCCGCCATGCCGGGCTCGTGCGCGGCGGGCGCAGCCTGCGCATGCAGCCGGTGCTCCAGCCGGGCAATTCGGTCGCGGCCGTGTGGCGCGGGCGGATCGAGGGGCAGCTCGGCCATTTCCGGGTCGAGCCCGTGGCATCGCGCGCCGGGCGCTATCTGGCCTCGCCCGTCGCGCTCAACGGCCTGGGGCTCCTGACCGAGCTGCTGCGGCTCCTGCCGGAGCACGATCCGCACCCGCCCCTCTACGACGCCGCCCTCGTGGTGCTCGACCATCTGGACGACAGCCATATCGCGCCGGTGCTGCTGGTGCGGTTCGAACTGGCGCTGCTGGCGGAGCTCGGCTTCGGTCTCGACCTGTCGCAATGCGCGCTCACCGGCGCGACGCAGGACCTCGTCTATGTCTCGCCGCGCTCGGGCAGGACGGTGTCGCGCAGCGCCGGCGAGCCCTACCGCGAGCGCCTGCTGGGGCTGCCCGCCTTCCTGCGCGACAGCGGCAGCGGGCAGGGCTTCATGGCGGGCGCCGGCCATCCGGACGCCGCCGCCCTGCGCGCCGCCTTCGCGCTGACCGGCCATTTCCTGGCGCGCGACCTGTTCCATCCGCGCGAGAAGACGCTGCCGGATTCCCGGACCCGCCTGCTCGCCTCATTGACGGACGATATTCTGTAGCACACCGCGAACCGCGGCGGCAGGACAACCCGCGATGTGCAATCGGGAGGTCCCTGAATGAGCTTCAATGCATCCTTACAACTTCGCGAACTCGACGTAGAAATCCCGTATTCCCGAAGCAAGGAACTGGACGGAGACACAGGTGAGCAGAAACCCCATGATCTTCGTGACCGCCTGTATGCCATGTTCACCGATGACCCTGGCAATAAATCTGGAGGACGAGAGCACGATATAGGCAATACCTATCGTGATGGCGATACCGGCAATCACCACCGCATGACCGATAATCGGTCTGTCTCCGGGAATATGCGACCCGAACCCCATGACGACGGCGATGGAGCCGGGCCCTGAAAGGCTTGGCATGGCCAAGGGAGAAAACGAATAGTCAAGGTTCGCCCGTTTGATGTCTTCGGGATCCGCGTCGACATTCGAGGCTGTATCTTCACCGGAGAAAATCATTCGCAATGCCAGAATCATGATGATGATGCCGCCGGCTATGCGAATTCCTGGCATGGAAATCCCAAAGATTGCAATGATTTCGTTCCCCAGTAATAGAAACGAGGTCAAGATCAGAAACGCATACAGACAGGCTTTTCTGGCCTGACGGAGTTTCCTGTCCTCCGACATGCCCCTCGTGAGGGACATATAAAGAGGAATTGTCGCTGGCGGATTCATTATGGGTAGCAGGCTAACGATAACTATCGAGACATATTTTACTGCTTCAATCAATATTGACATGCTACCACATCCATTCATCGAGTGCGGGTATTGCTCGCTGATATATTTATCACGATTGCAGGAGATCCGGATACGGCAGGCGGTTGTTGGTCGCGGTGGCACGATTCATTGATGAATGCCGGCCGCCCGGTCTTCGGTGGATGCGGCGCCGGCGCTGTGCGGGCTTCCTTGCAATCCCGCCGATTGTTCGTTATCCGTTCCAGTCTGTGCGTGAGCGGCGATTCGACAGGATAGCGGATGGGCAAGAAAGCGGACCTGCCGCCGGCGGGCGGTCCTGACGGCGGCATTGAGGAGGTGAGCCTGCGCGAGGCGCTGGAGGAGCGCTACCTTGCCTATGCGCTGTCCACCATCATGCATCGCGCCCTTCCCGATGCGCGCGACGGCCTGAAGCCCGTGCACCGGCGCATCCTCTACGGCATGCGGCTGCTGCGTCTCGATCCGGGCGCGGCGTTCAAGAAATCCGCCCGCGTCGTCGGCGACGTGATGGGCCAGTTCCATCCCCACGGCGACCAGTCGATCTACGACGCACTGGTGCGCCTCGCGCAGGATTTCGCGCTGCGCTATCCGCTGATCGAGGGCCAGGGCAACTTCGGCAACATCGACGGCGACAACGCCGCCGCCATGCGCTACACCGAGTCCCGGCTCACCACGGTGGCGCAGCTTCTGCTGCAGGGCATCGACGAGGACGCGGTCGATTTCCGCGACACCTACGACGAGAGCAATCGCGAGCCGGTGGTGCTGCCCGCCGCGTTCCCCAACCTGCTCGCCAACGGCTCGCAGGGCATCGCCGTCGGCATGGCCACATCCATCCCGCCGCACAATGCCGCCGAACTGTGCGACGCGGCGCTCTATCTCATCGCCCACCCCGACGCCGACACGGACAGCCTGCTGACCTTCGTGCAGGGGCCGGACCTGCCGACCGGCGGCATCATCGTCGACAGCCGCGAGGTGATCGCCGAGGCCTACCGCACCGGACGCGGCGGCTTTCGCGTGCGCGCCCGCTGGGCGCGCGAGGAAGCGGCGCGCGGCGTGTGGTCGGTGGTGGTCACGGAAGTGCCCTACGGCGTCACCAAGGGCCGGCTCATCGAGAAGATGGCCGACCTGCTGCTCGCCAAGAAGCTGCCGCTCGTCGGCGACGTGCGCGACGAATCGGCCGAGGACGTGCGCATCGTCATCGAGCCGCGCGCCCGCAACGTCGATCCTGTGCTGATGATGGAATCGCTGTTCCGGCTGACCGAGCTCGAATCGCGCCTGCCCCTCAACATGAACGTGCTCACCGCCGGCCAGGTGCCGCGGGTGCTCGGCCTGGCGGCGGTGCTGCGCGAATGGCTCGACCACCGGCGCGAGGTGTTGCAGCGGCGCTCGCGTTTCCGCCTCGGCGAGATCGTCCGCCGCCTCGAAATTCTCGACGGCTTGCTGATCATCTATCTCGACCTCGATCGGGTGATCCGCATCATCCGCGAGGAGGACGAGGCGAAGCCGGCGCTGATCGCCGCCTTCTCGCTCACCGACATACAGGCGGAAGCGATCCTCAACACGCGGCTGCGCTCGCTGCGCAAGCTGGAGGAAATGGAGCTGCGCCGCGAGCACGACAAGCTCACCGAGGAGCGCGCCGGGCTCGAGGCGTTGCTCGCCTCCGACGACAGGCAGTGGAAGGCGGTGGCGGCGGAAGTGCGTGAGGTGCGCAAGCTCTTTGGCCCCGACACCGTACTTGGACGCCGGCGCACCACCTTTGCCGAGGCGCCGGAGGCGGCCGCCGTCGATCTCGCCGAGGCCATGGTCGAGCGCGAGCCGATCACCGTGGTGCTGTCCGCCAAGGGCTGGATCCGCGCGCTGAAGGGGCACGGCGGCGATCTCACGTCGCTGCAGTTCAAGGGCGACGACAAGCTGTTCCTGTCGTTTCCCACCGAGACCACGGCGAAGATCCTCGTGCTGGCGGACAACGGGCGCGTCTTCACCGTCGAGGCGTCGAAGCTGCCGGGCGGGCGCGGCTTCGGCGATCCCCTGCGGCTGATGATCGATCTCGACGAGGGGGCCGGCATCGTCTCGGCCTTCCCCTACCTGCCCGGCGAAAAGCTGCTTTTTGCGGCGAGTGACGGGCGCGGGTTCGTGGCCAGCGCGGACGACATCGTCGCCAACACCCGCAAGGGCAAGCAGGTGGTCAACCTCGACGCGGCCGGCAAGGCGCGGCTCGCCGTGCCGGTCAGGGGCGATCATGTCGCGGTGATCGGCGAGAACCGCAAGCTGCTCGTGTTCCCGCTCGTCCAGTTGCCGGAGATGGCGCGCGGGCGCGGCGTGCGCCTGCAACGCTATGGCGACGGCGGCATTTCGGACGCGCGCGTGTTCGCGCTCACAGAGGGCCTCACGTGGACGGACACCTCCGGCCGCACCTGGACCGTGCCGGAGGCCGAGATCCGCGCCTGGCTCGGCAACCGCGCCGACGCCGGCCGCCTGCCGCCCAAGGGTTTCCCGCGCAACAACCGCTTCGCGTCCTGAGGTCGCCCGCGCGGGCGCGCGAGCCTTTATGAACGCAGGGCTTGCCAGCCCCAACGACAACAGACTTCTCCCCTCATCGTTTGGGCCTATGATGCGGATGGGACGGCTGCCGGTGCTTCCGTTCTTGATGGTTCGAGCGAATTCCTGCCAATCGGATGATCCCGTCCGATCGGGAAGCGCTCCAGAGGTCGATGGCGTAAGGTGCTGCTTTTCAGGGAAAAACTCGGGTTCTCCGTCGCGCCCCACAGCGAGGTGTTCGCTGTCGGCGACATCCACGGCTTGGCCGACCTGCTCGACGCGGCGCTGGAGCGGATCGCGCGCGTGCCACGCATCGCGGGCAAGCGCCGCGTCGTCGTGTTCCTTGGCGATCTGATCGACCGCGGGCCGCAGTCCCTGCGGGCGCTCGACCTCGCCCGCGAGGCAGGGCCGCGCATCGGGGCGGACGAGATCGTCGGCCTGTGGGGCAATCACGAGCAGATCCTGCATCTCGCCATGCTGCCGGACGACGATCCGCGCGGCGTCAGCGCCCGTGCGCTGTGGATGGAGCACGGCGGGCCGGGCGTTCTGGCCGAACTCGGCGTCCGGGCGCCGTCGCAGGTGCGCGGGGCGCTGGGCGCGGAGCGTCTCGGCTGGCTCGCGGGCCTGCGCCCGCACTATCGCTCCGGCGACGTCCTGCTCGTGCATGGCGGGATCAATCCGCGCATCCCGCTGGCCGCGTTTCTGCTGGCGCCGGTGGAGGTCGATATCGGCCGTCTCGACTTCGATCTGCACTGGGCCTGGATCCGCTACACGTTCGCGCGGTTCTGGCCGCGGCAGGAGCGGCGGCGCGGGCACCACGGCACTTTCGTCGTGCACGGCCATCTGCAGGGCCATCTCGATGTCGTGACGGCGGCGGCCGACCAGGTGGAACGCGACCGCATCAATCTCGACGGCGGCTCCTACAGCACGGGCCGGGCGCGTCTCGCCCGCCTCGTCGGCGACAGCCTGTGGCTCGACGAGGTGGCGTCGGTCGCGGGGCCCTTCAGCACCGCTCCCGCCGACTGGCTGGCGTAACCGCCGCGATATGCCGCACCCCCGCGGCCGAAGCGCAGCCTTTGCGCGACACTTTGCGCGCGCCTTGGGCGCTTGCGCGCGGCGTAGCGTGTCGATATTGGGCTGTCGGGGGACGGAACAAGGAAGAGGAGAACAGGCCATGGCGGCAGCAGGCGGACGCAGGATCCTGCCCCTTGCGGTGTTTCTGGCCGGATTGCTCGTGCTGGGCGGCGCGATCCTGCTGCAGCTGAGCGGCGTCTCGAATGCTCCTGCGCCATCGGCCATCGGCGGGCCGTTCACGCTCACCGACCACAACGGCAAGACCTTTACGGAGAAGGATCTGGCGGGCTCGCCGACGCTGCTGTTCTTCGGCTTCACCCATTGCCCGGACGTGTGCCCGACGACGCTGTTCGAGGTGTCCGAGGTGCTGCGTGCCGCAGGCAGCGACGCGGACAAGGTGCGGGTGCTGTTCGTCTCGGTCGATCCGGAGCGCGACACGCCGGACATGCTGAAGGACTATCTCGCCAGCTTCGACGACCGCATCCTCGGCCTCCACGGCACCCAGGAGCAGACGGACGCCATCGCCCGGGCCTACAAGGTCTACGCGCGGAAAATCCCGACCGGCGACGCGCCGGACGACTACACGATGGACCACACCGCCATCGTCTATCTGCTCGACAAGCAGGGCCGATTCGTCAACGCCTTCAATCTCCAGCGTCCGCCGGAGGAAGCGGCGCGCGAACTCAGCGGCTATCTGTGAACGGCAGGTTATCTGAAGGGGACATGCCAGCGCCGGCGCGAAAGCCCGTGGCGGGTCTTGCGCCAGTGTGACGGGTTGACGATCAGGTCGCACAGGCCGAACCACGCGGCGATCGTGAGCAGCAGGAAATAGAGCGGCGACAGCGGCAGCAGCCAGAGCAGCCACAGCCGCCGGCGGCGCGCCAGCCCGACCACGACCGGCAGCAGGAACGCCAGCGCGCCGCACAGCAGCACCGTCAGCGAAAAGCCCAGCCCGATCGCATGGAGCCACGTCGTCGCCGTGCCGTAGGTCGTGGCCAGCATCCACACGGAAATCGAGACGAACAGCGGCATGCACAGCGCCCCGAGCACGGTGCCGAGCGTCAGCGTCGCAGCGGCGGCGAACCCGATCGTCCCCAGATCCCGCCAGGTTTCGAGCGGGTGCCGGGAATGGGTGATGCATACCTGCATCCAGCCCTTCATCCACCGCGCCCGCTGGTCCAGCCACGCCCGCCAGCGGAAGGGTGCCTCCTCGCGGGTGATCGACGGCAGGTCCATCACGCTGTAGCCCATCCGCGCGAGGCGTATGCCGAGATCGGCATCCTCGGTGACGTTCCATGCGTCCCAGCCGCCGATCTCGCGCAGCACCTGCGTGCGCAGATGGTTGGACGTGCCGCCGAGCAGCAACGGCAGGCCGGCGGCGGCAAGCCCCGGATTGATGGTGTCGAACAGCGCCGCGTACTCGATGGTGAACATGGAGGCGATGAAGCCGTCGGCGGGATTGTCGATGACGATGCGCGCCTGCAGGCACGCGACGTCGGGAAAGGCGACGAACAGCCCGGCCGCCTTCCGTAGCTGCTGCGGGTCGGGTATGTCCTCCGCGTCGTAGATCACCACGTGGCTGCCCCGCGCGGTGGCAAGCGCCGCGTTGAGCGCCCTCGGCTTGGTGCGCGGCATGCCCTCCGGCACCGTCAGGATGCGGATATGGCCGGGCGGCCTCCACGCCTCGATGGCGTCGCGGGTGAGCCGGTCGTCTGCCTCCAGCACGAGCTTGATGTCGAGCTTGGCCGGCGGATAGTCGAGTGTGACCAGGGCGTGCAGGAGCTGCGGCACCACGCGCGCCTCCTGGAAAAGCGGCACGATCACGGTGTAGACCGGCAACTCGGCGTCGCTGACGGCCCGGACGGGAAAGGCCGGCTCGGGCTTTCGCTGCTCCACCAGGCAGACGAGCCGCAGGAGTGACATGGTGAGGAAAACGGCGCCCGCCGCGAGCATGAAGAACTGCAGCAGCGCCAGCGGCGCGAGCACCGCCCCGCCGGCGCAGACGGCCAGCACGGCGCCGAGCGCCTTGATCTGCCGCCCTGTCGGGCCGTCGCGATAGGAGAAGCCGGGCTTGTGCGCCGCAAGGCCCATGGTGGCGTCTTCCGCGATCTCGCGCCGGAAACGGCGCCGCGCCAGTGCCGCGAGCCGGCCGGGGGATACCAGCGCGACACCGGCGCGGGCGAAGAGATGCCGGTGCCGCAGCAGCATCTCGATGGCGGGACCGTCCGGCGCGATCGCGATCCTGAGGCCGTGGCCGTTGGGCGCGAGAGGCAGCGTCCGGGCGGTGAGGGCGGCGGGATAGCACGCTGCCTCCGCGACGCGTGCGTCGTCGGGCAGGTAGGGAATGTCCAGTTCCTGCGCCAGCGCGCGATAGAACGCGTCTTCCGGGATCAGTTGCAGCGCCAGGATCGCGTCGACGACGGGCACCTGCCAGTGCCTCGCCCATTGCAGGGCGAGGGCGAGCGCGGCGGGCTCCACGCCATGGCGGCACAGGAAGGCGAGTTCGGGCACGACGGTGCCGCCTTCATCCATATGACCCGGATGCATCAGGGCGCACCTGCCCGGCGATCTTGGGGAGAGCGACGGATGCCGTGCGGAGCCGCGGCGGTGTTAAGGGAATGCGGGGAGCATGCCGCGTATTGTGGGGCCGGCCAGGACATAAACGACTGTTCCCTGGGAATGGAACGAGATAGGATCAAAACTGAGATGGATCATCCGCTTACAGCAATGCGCCATATTTGTCATGTTTCGGTTCTGCTGTTGGCCATGGTTGGCACAGGGCACGCTGTCGACCAGGCCGCTGACGGTGCGCCGGGCGGTGCCGCCGCACAGCCGCCCGCGGCGGCGCGCGGCTCCGTTTCCGTTCCCGGTTTCTGGGGCACGGAACTGCGCACGCAGAAGCCCGACCTCATCGGCGCACGGGTGGTGCGCTTCCTCACCGACGACGAATTCCCGCCGCTGCACTTCGCCGGCGCCGACGGGCAGCCGACAGGCTTTTCCGTCGAGCTCGCCCGCGCGGCCTGCGCGTTCCTGGAGCTGAACTGCACGGTGCAGGCGCGCCGCTTCGACACCCTGCTCGAATCGCTGGCCGACCGGCGCGGCGACGTCGTGGCCGCGGCCATCCCGATACGCCCATCGCTGCATGCGCGCTTCAGCGTCACCGCTCCCTATCACCGCACGCCGGCGCGTTTCGTTGCGCGACGCGAGATCGCGGAGGCGATGCCACTGCCCACGGCCGCGGCGCTCGCGGGCCAGCGCATCGCGGTGGTGCGGGGAACGGCGCACGAGGCTTTCCTCGCCACCTTCTTTCCGCAGGCGGAACGGGAGCCCGTCACCGATCTGGCGGCGGGGGAGGACGGCCTGAAGGCGGGAAGCGTCGACTTCCTGTTCGCGGACGGCGTCTCGCTCGCCATGTGGCTGAACGGCGCGGCTGCGGCCGGCTGCTGCGGCTTCGTCGGCGGCCCCTATCTGGAAAGCCGCTTCTTCGGCGAGGGGGTCGGTTTCATCGTGCGCGACGACGACCGGGCGCTGCGCGACGCGCTGGACTACGCCCTGAGAAAGCTGTGGGAAAACGGCACCTATGCCGAGATCTACCTGCGGCATTTCCCCGTCGGCTTCTACTGAGCCGACAGCAGCGGCGACCGCTGCCCGGTCACGAGCCGCCGCGCAGCAGGCGCAGCAGCAGCCAGACCGGTACCACGACCACGGCCCCGTACACGACCCACGTGCCGAGATTGCGCAGGCTGGCGAAGCCCTCGTTGATCAGGTCGCGCACCAGCTTGGTGAGCCCCTCGTAGAGATCGAACGGCGTCACGCCCCACCACGACATGATCGCGCCGACGATGATCGACAGGAACAGCAGCCGGATCAGGACGCCGCCCGGCGAGCCGCCGAGAAACCGGTTGAGAGAGCCGTTGGACATTCCGCTTACCTCGCTTGCCTCGCTCGCTTGCTGCCTCGCTGACCGGACGTATCCGCCGGGATGACGATAGGGCGATGCATTACACCGAACGCGTTGCGTTGCAACGCTCGCGCCCTGCATTCGTTGCGACCGCAACGTCCGTCATCAATCTCCTGTCCGGGCTATGATACGCTTGCGGTCGAATCATCATATGCAGCCACGGTGCCCGCAAGAAGGCGCGTGCGACGCATCGGCGGGCCCATCGATGGGAGACAGTGCAGTGACCGCAGCTTACGATCCTTCCGTTCTTGATGCCTCGCTGTTCGATCAGGCGCTGATCGACGCCGACACCCTCGCCATCAATACCGCGATCGTCGAGCGCATCAATGCGGTTGCGGATCAGTGGAGCCTGCCGCCGGCAGAGGTGCGCGCCGCGCGCGCCGCCGGTCTCGGGGCCTTTCCCGCTCCCGTTCTCAGCCCGCGCGCCCGCACGCTCGACATCGACGGGCCGGGGGGCAAGGTGCCGCTGCGCGTCTTCGAGCCCGTGGACGGGGAGGGCGCGCCGGTCGCGCCGCGCGGCGCGTTCCTGCACCTCCACGGCGGCGGCTGGACCTTCGGCACCGCCGACGGGCAGGACCCGCGGCTGGAGCGCCTCGCCGACCGCCTCGGGCTCGTGGTGATCTCGGTCGAGTACAGGCTGGCGCCGGAAGACCCCTATCCCGCCGGCCCCGACGATTGCGAGGCGGCGGCGCTGTGGCTCGTGCGCGAGGGCGCGCGTTCGTTCAATGTGGACAAGCTGTTCATCGGCGGCGAATCGGCGGGCGCGCACCTGTCGCTCGTCACGCTGCTGCGCCTGCGCGACAAGCACGGCCTCGACCCCTTCCACGCCGCCCTGCTGCACGCGGGGTGCTACGATCTGCGCCTGACGCCGAGCGTCCGCCAGTGGGGCGAGGAAAAGCTGGTGCTCAACACCCGCGACATCGAGAAATTCGTCGAGAGCTTCGTCGGGGAAGCCGACCCGTCGCCGGCGGACATTTCGCCGCTCGCCGCGGACCTGCGCGGCCTGCCGCCGGCCCACCTCAGCGTGGGCACGCGTGATCCGCTCGTCGACGATACGCTGTTCCTGCACGCGCGCTGGATCGCGGCCGGCAACCAGGCGGACCTCGCGGTCTGGCCCGGCGGCGCGCATGTATTCATCGCCTTCGGCGGCGGGCTGGCCGAGAAGGCGCTCTCCCGTGCCGAGGCGTTCCTGGACGGGTTCCTGTAAGGCGTCAGGCCGCGCTCGCCGGTCCTGCGGCGGTCGCGATGCGGGCGGCGGCGATGACGGCCTGGGTGCGGCTTTCGACGCCGAGCTTCTGCAGGATCGCCGACACATGCGCCTTGACGGTGGCCTCGGACACCGTGAGCTCATAGGCGATCTGCTTGTTCAGGAGCCCCTGCGACAGCATCATCAGCACCCGCACCTGCTGCGGCGTGAGGCTTGCGACGCGGCGCACGAGCTCGTTCGTTTCCCGGTCGGTCGGCTGCTCGAGATCGATATCCGGCGGAATCCAGGTATTGCCGGCGAGAATCGCCTCCAGCGCCGCGCCCATGGTGGGCACGTCGAGCGACTTGGGGATGAAACCCGACGCGCCGAATTCGATGGAGCGGCGGATCACGGTGGTGTCGTCGTTGGCCGAGACGATCGCGACCGGCACGTCGGGATATTGCGCCCGCAGGTAGATCAGCCCGGAAAAGCCCTGAACGTCGGGCATGGTGAGATCGAGCAGGGCGAGATCCACGGTCCCCGTCTGGGTCAGAACATGGAGCAGCGATTCGAAATTGCCGCTCTCCGCGATCTCGGCTCCCGGAATGACCGCCTCCAAGGCCTGACGCAGCGCACCGCGGAACAGCGGGTGGTCGTCGGCGATTACGATCCGTGCCGAATGTCCAGCATTCAAGGGCGTGCCTCCCGGTTTCATTATGGTTCAGCTTCCGCCAGCCGTCTGTCCGCCGGCGGCACATCCGGGGCATGCGCCGAGATTGCGCGGAAATGTCCGCGAACGCCGCGCAGATCATGCCACTTCAGACGACGCATCTTCTTTGTGCAATGCCGACAGATCCGTGTCGAGAACTATATTAAACAATTAGCAGGCTTGTCGACGGCAGTGGGTTGATCGCAGTCAAATTGTGCGGCCGGAAATGCGCGATGCGTGAAAAAATTGCCGCCCTGGCTCCGTTCGGGCCGCTTTCACCCGGCCTCGCGACCCGGATCCGCGCCGGTTAGCCGGGGCCTGCGGGGTGCGCCGCGGCTACGACAGCCGGGCCGCTCCGTGCATCAGCGTCGCCGCCACCTGCGCCGCGCCGGTGGCGGCAATGAGCGCGCCGAGGCCGATGAGAAGCGAGCGCCGGCGGCTTGCCGCGTCGGGCGACGTTTCGGCGGCGGGCGAGGCGGCGGGCTTGTGGCGCGTCTCGTCCGCAGCCGCCATCGCGGCGCGGCGCGCGGCCGCGATGAAGCTCGCCGTGAAGCCGACGTTCTCCGTCAGCCCGCCGCTGTCGCGCGCCAGCAGGTTTTCGGGCTCGTCCGCGATGGGCGCCGGGGCGTCGTCGGAGGCGGGGGACGAGAACACCCGGCTGAGCGCCTGCGCCGCCCGTATCTCGGGCAGGGAGAACGAGCCTTGCGGCAAGGGATCGCCTGCGGGGCCACCCCCTGGCGGCGCGTCCGCCGGCTGCTGCAATCCGATGCCGCTGGCGCGGATGTCCTCCTCGATCAGGGCGAGGCGGTCGACGATGCGCTCCAGCGTGCTGTGCACGGCATCCAGCGTGTCCTCGGAGCGCGCTCTCGGCAGGGTGTCGTCCAGCGACAGCGCGCCGAGGGCCTCGCGCGCCGCGGCGCGGGCCACCCGCTCCAGCGTTGCCTCGTCGGCGCGCGGCAGGTCGCGCAACTGCAGCGACAGGACGCCGATGGCGGTCTCCAGATTCTGCAGGCGGGAGCGGTTTTCCGGGTCCGCATCGGGACCGTTTTCCGCATCGTGCCGGGAAAGGTCCTCCAGCCGCTGCGCGAGCTGGCTGATCTGTGCCGCCAGGGTGTCGAGGGCGGCCTCGCCCGTGGGTGCGTCCGCCCGCGCGCCGTCGCGGTGCAGGGCTTCGACGTTCTCGGACAGGTTGCGCACCATGGCCTCGATGCGGCTCAGGGCCGGCGCCGGGCGGTTGTCGTCCAGCCGCGAACTGATGCTGTCGAGCCGCTCCAGAACCGTATCGAGCGCGCCGAGCTGCGCATCGTCCCCGTTTGGCCGCAAGGCGCTGTCGAGTTTTCGCGACAGCGCCTCCAGCCGTTCGATGATCGCCTGCTGTCCGTCGCCGTCGTCTTCCGCCTCGAGCCGCGCGAGTTCGATCTGTCTGGCGCGGATATCGACGATGGCGCGGGCCAGACGGTCCTCCACGGCGAGCTGCTCGGCGTCCGGCATGGCCGGCTGTGGCGGCGGTGCTTCATCGTGGCCGGCGGGCGACAGGCTTTCAATGATCTCTCCGAGGCTCGCCGCCAGACGCTGCTCCATCGCCGGCAGCAGGTGGGACGCCAGCAGCTCCGCCTGCGCGGCGGTGGTCTGTCCGGCGGCGGCCTGGGCGGCGACGGCGGCCTCGCGCGGCAGATCCGCCAGACGATCGTCGATTCGCTTCACCCGCCGTGCGATCCGGGCCAGGGTGTGCGACAGTTCCTGCACCGCCTCGGCGTGTTCGAGCGCCGCGCGTCGCGCTTCCTCGGCGCGCGCCCTTTCGGCGTTGTCGATGTAGCGCGCGAGGCCGGTCAGCGCCTCCGCCAGACGCGCGGCGCGGATCTGCTCGCGCCTGACGGCGCGGGCTTCGGCCTCGCGCAGCCACCGCTCGATCGCATGAACGGACACCTCGTGCCCCGGCGGCGGGGAGGGGGCGACATCGGCATCGCGGCGCACGAGCCGCGCGAGATGCGCCGCGACTTCCGCCCAGCGCGCGTCGGCGGCGGCCGCGTGCGCGGGCGCCGGTTCGGCTTCGGCCTGCCGGGTGATGGCGGAACTGAGCCACTCGCCGATGGTCATGCCGGAACGACGCGCCGCCTCCTTCACCGCCTCGCGGGTGTGCGGCGCGATGCCCTTGACGCTCCAGGGCGCTTGCGGCGTCTGGGTGCCCGCTGTCTGGGCCGTCATGGCTGCGCCTTCCTGGCTTGCGTGGTCATGACCTGACGTCATCCGTTCCGTTCGCGCCGGTGGAAGACCTTGCGGATCAATCCGGTGCGGCAATTGTCGAATCGCGCCAGACATGCGTTCATTCTTGCGCCCTCACGCCTTCGACTTTTCCTGTTCAAGGTAAATGGATGATTAATGCCGGGCGGCAGCCCGAGGACTTTGCTCAGGAAAAGGGGCTTTGCCCAGAAAATCGTCCGTCGCGAGAAATCGTTTGCGGGAAATCGTTTGCCGGAGGCGCGCGGACATGACCGGGCTCCCGCATGCGCTGCTCGCGGGGCAGGCAGCGAAATCTGGACTCGACGGCGGTGGGCGAAACGTGGTAAACGCCAGCGCCAACTCAGCTACAGCGTGATCGGGGCGGACAGTCGATTCCCGCAGGTCCGGAGCAGGCTCGGCCGGCATTCCGCCGGTGACGGGCAGGTTTTCGCATTCACACTGTGGCGCCATTGCTCAGGAAGGGTTGGCGATGCCGGATTTCCGCGAAAAAACCATCCGCGAGGCTTTGACCTTCGATGACGTGCTGCTGCAGCCCGGTCATTCCGAGGTCATGCCGGGCGAGGTCGAACTCAAGACCCCACTCACGCGCTCCATCTCGCTCAACATGCCGGTGATCGCCTCGGCGATGGACACGGTGACGGAGGCGCGCATGGCCATCGCCATGGCGCAGAGCGGCGGGCTCGGCGTCATCCACCGCAACTTCACGCCCGAACAGCAGGCCGATCAGGTGCGCCTCGTCAAGAAATACGAGTCCGGCATGGTGGTGAACCCGGTCACGATCCATCCCGATGAGACGCTCGCGGATGCGCTGGCGCTGATGAAGACGCATTCCATCTCCGGCATTCCGGTGGTCGAGCGCGGGGCGGGCGGCAACAACGGCAAGCTCGTCGGCATCCTGACGAACCGCGACGTGCGCTTCGCCACGAGCCCCGAGCAGCGCGTCTCCGAACTCATGACCAAGGACCGGCTGATAACGGTGCGCGAGGGCGTGGGGCAGGAGGAGGCCAAGCGGTTGCTGCACCAGTTCCGCATCGAGAAGCTGATCGTCGTCGACAGCCACTACCGCTGCATTGGCCTCATCACCGTCAAGGACATCGAGAAGCAGGTCGCCTATCCGCACGCCGCCAAGGACGAGCAGGGCCGGCTGCGGGTCGCCGCCGCCACCACCACGGGCGAGGAAGGCTTCCTGCGCTGCGAGCTGCTGATCGACGCCGGCTGCGACGTGCTCGTCGTCGACACCGCCCACGGCCATTCCCAGCGCGTGCTCGATGCGGTCACCCGGGTGAAGAAGCTGTCGAACGCCGTGCAGGTGATCGCCGGCAACGTCGCCACCGCCGCCGGCACGCAGGCGCTGATCGATGTGGGGGCGGACGCGGTCAAGATCGGCATCGGCCCGGGCTCCATCTGCACCACCCGCATCGTCGCCGGCGTGGGCGTGCCCCAGCTCACGGCGATCATGGATGCGGCCGAGGTGGCGCAGGCGGCGGGCATTCCGATCATCGCCGACGGCGGCATCAAGGTCTCGGGCGATCTCGCCAAGGCGCTGGCCGCGGGCGCCTCGACCGCCATGGTGGGCTCGCTGCTCGCCGGCACGGACGAGACGCCCGGCGAGGTGTTCCTGTGGCAGGGGCGTTCCTACAAGTCCTATCGCGGCATGGGGTCGGTGGGCGCGATGTCGCGCGGTTCCGCCGACCGCTACTTCCAGCAGGACATCAAGGACACGCTCAAGCTCGTGCCCGAGGGCATCGAGGGGCAGGTGGCCTACAAGGGCTCGGTCGCAGCGGTGCTGCACCAGCTCGCCGGCGGGCTGAGAGCGGCCATGGGCTATGTCGGCGCCCGCACCATCGCCGAGCTGCAGGAAAAGGCGGAGTTCGTGCGCATCACCAACGCCGGCCTGCGCGAGAGCCACGTTCACGACGTGACGATCACCCGAGAGAACCCCAACTATCCCGGCCGCGGCTGATCGGGCGACGGACGCACGATGACGCCCTCCGCCCGTGTGGCCGCTGCCATCGAGATCCTCGCCGATCTCGATGTGCGCCGCCGTCCCGTCAACGATGCCCTGCGCGACTGGGGCCAGACGCACCGCTTCGCCGGGTCGAAGGACCGGGCGGCGGTGGCGAGCCTCGTCTACGACGCCCTGCGCCGGCGCGCGTCGAGCGTGTTTCTGCTCGGCGAGGAGGGCCCCCGCGCCGTGGTGCTCGGCATGCTGCGGCTGGGGCGGGGCCTTGACGCGGCCGAGATCGCGCGCCTCTTCTCTGGCGAGCGCTTCGCACCAGAGGCGCTGACCGGCGACGAGCGGGCGCGGCTCCAAGCGCCCGTGCCCGACATGCCGGTGGCGAGCGCGGGAGACTTTCCGGAATGGCTCACGGATTCGCTTGCCCGCGCGCTCGGCGACGATCTCGTGGCCGAGGCACAGGCGCTGGCCGATCGCGCGCCGGTCGATATTCGCGTCAACACGCTCAAGACGACCCGCGAGCAGCTTGCCTCCGCGCTTGCCCACCTCGCGCCGGAGCCGACGCCGCATGCGCCCGACAGCCTGCGTTTCCACGCCGGCGAAGACGGGCGCGGCCCGGCCTTGCAGGTCGAGCCGGAGTTCCTGCAGGGCCTCTACGAGATTCAGGACGAAGGTTCGCAACTGGCGGCGCGCCTCACGCTCGCGGCGCCCGGCGAGCAGGTCGTGGACCTGTGCGCGGGCGCGGGCGGCAAGACGCTGGCGCTCGCCGCGCAGATGGACAACCGCGGCCAGATCTTCGCCACCGACATCGACGCGCGCCGCCTTGCCGCCATTCACGACCGCCTGGCGCGCTCGGGCGCGCGCAACGTGCAGGTGCGGGTGCCGCGCGGGCGGTACGATCCCGTGCGCAACCCGCAGGTGGCCGATCCGCTGGCGGATCTCGCGGGCAGCGCCGATCTGGTGCTGGTCGATGCGCCGTGCACGGGCACGGGCACCTGGCGGCGCAACCCGGACGCCAAATGGCGCTTGCGGCCCGGCGCGCTCAACGAGCGCATCGCCGATCAGGCAACCGTGCTCGACCGCGCGGCCGCGCTGGTAAAGCGGGGCGGGCGCATCGCCTACGTCACCTGCTCGTTGCTGCCGGAGGAGAACGATGAGGCGGTGGCGGGCTTTCTGGAACGGCATGCGGAGTTTGCGCCGGTTCCGCCTTCCGAAGTCGCGCAGGCGGCCGGGCTGCCGCAACTGGCGGTCTTCGCCACGCCGGGCGGCGGACTGCTGCTGACGCCGCACCGGACGGATACGGACGGGTTTTACGTAGCGGTGTTGCGGCGGGGGTGAGTCGGGTGGCCCTGTTGCCCCGGATCATCGTCCAGCTTCATGACGGCATAGCCCATCGCGAGGATGATGAAGGGCTTGACGACATAGGCAATGGGCAATGAGCCAGAAATTCGACATTCTGAGCTCTCCGGCGTGTAAGGGCCATGAAATATCGTCCACGCCTATCAGTGCAGGTGTTTGTTGTCCGCTCCCTTGCGTGAGGTAAGCCAGACGGCCCAGGACGCCAGAAGCAGACCATCAACGGGCACTGGCGGGATCGTGATCGGTTTCCTCCATGGTGCTTGTCGGTTATTTCTTCCGGTCATATGGATTGTCCCCCGACCGGAGCGACAGCCGGATCGGCGTGCCCTTGAGGTCGAACGTCTCGCGCAGGCCGTTGACGAGATAGCGGGTGTAGGAGCGCGGCAGTTCGGAAAGCTGGTTGCCGAACAGGGCGAAATGCGGCGGGCGGCTCTTTACCTGCGTGATGTAGCGGATCTTGATGCGCCGGCCCGAGACGGCGGGCGGCGGGTGGCCCTCCACCATGTCGGCCAGCCACCGGTTGAGGCGCGATGTCGAAATGCGCTCGTTCCAGATGCGGTAGGCCTCCATGACCGCTTCCATCAGCGGGTCGATGCCCCGGCCGGTGAGGCCCGACACGGGAATGACCGACACTCCCTTGACCTGCGACAGCAGGCGCGAGGCCTCCTCCCGCAACTCCTTCAGCAGCCCGTGCCGGTCGGAGACGAGGTCCCACTTGTTGAGGCCGATCACAACCGCGCGGCCTTCCTTCTCGATGAGATCGACGATGGTCAGGTCCTGCTTCTCGAACGGAATCGTGGCGTCGAGCAGCGCGACCACCACCTCCGCGAAGCGGATGGCGCGCAATCCATCGGCGACTGACAATTTTTCGAGTTTGTCATCGATGCGCGCGCGCTTGCGCATGCCGGCGGTATCGTAGAGCTTGATGGCGTGGCCGCGCCATTCCCAGTCGAGCGAGATCGAATCGCGGGTGATGCCAGCCTCGGGGCCGGTCAGCAGGCGCTCTTCGCCGATCATCTGGTTGATGAGCGTGGACTTGCCGGCGTTCGGCCGGCCGCAGATGGCGATCCGCAGCGGCCGCTGCAGGTTGCCCTGCTCGTCGAGCCCGGCTTCTTCCTCCTCCTCGTCGTCCGGATCCGGGAAGAACGGCGCCAGCGCTTCCAGCAGATCGGCGGTGCCCTCGCCGTGCTCGGCCGACAGCGCCACCGGTTCGCCGAGGCCGAGCGAGAACGCCTCATAGGCGCCCTCAAGCCCGACCTTGCCCTCGGCCTTGTTGGCGACGAGGATGACCGGCTTGCCGGAACGGCGCGCGAGTTCCGCGAACTGCCGGTCTGACGGGGTGATGCCGGCGCGCGCGTCGATCACGAACAGGATGATGTCGCTGTCCGCGATGGCGGTTTCCGTCTGCTGGCGCATGCGCCCGGTCAGGCTGTCGCCGGCAGCTTCCTCAAGCCCCGCGGTGTCGAAGACGCGGAATGCGAGATGCCCGAGCGTGGCCTCGCCCTCGCGCCGGTCGCGGGTGACGCCGGGCTGGTCGTCGACAAGCGCGAGCTTGCGCCCCACGAGGCGGTTGAAGAGCGTCGACTTGCCGACATTGGGACGGCCGATGATGGCGACCGAAGCGGTCATGGTGACTCCAGACGCAGACTGCAAAAATCAAAAATAAAGAATCAGTCGGACGGGCCGCTGGCGACCAGAGCCAGATAGAATTCCTGCACGCGCCGGCGCAGGCCGGCAGGGGCGGCGGGGTCGGTGATGATCTGGTCGAACCAGCGGCCGGCCTCCTCGAACCTGCCGGCGTCGAGGGCGACGACGCCGAGCGCCTCCAGCGCGGTGAAACGCCAGGGCTGGCCGGGCGCGGCGAGCGGCTGCAGGGCGGCCTGTACCTCGTCCGCCGAGAGCGTGCCGATCCGCAGCAGCGTCGCGCGCAGCCGCGCGAGGTCGCGCCATATCGTGTCCACACTGCTGTCGTCGGCGATCGCGGTGAAGGCGGCCGCGCCGGCCGCCGGGTCCTTGCCGCCCTCGATCGCGGCGAGCCGGAAGCGGGCCAAAAGGCGGTAGCCGGCCGGGCTGTCCGCCGCGACGGCTGCAAGCGCCTGCTCCGCTTCGTCGATCCTGCCCTCGCGCGCCGTCTGCAACGCCTCCTCGAACCGTCCTCCCGCCTGTTCCGCCGACTGCCGGTTGAACCAGCGCCACGCCTGCCACCCGCCGACACCTGCGACGATCAGCACGATCACCGCGACGATGGCGGGCGCGAGGCGGCGCAACAGCTTCGAATAGCGGTCGCGGCGAAGGTCTTCATCGATTTCACGAAAGATGTCGGTCATGGAGGTCTACTGTGCTGGCCGGCGCCTGAATTCTAGGCAATGAAGGCGAACGGGACCATTAACACAGCGATGCGCCGAAAGCGAGATCGGCCTTTCCCGATATGGACGGCCTATTATATGAAGGCGCCGTCCGTCTCCACGAAGGCGCGCAGCAGGTGGTGGGCGATGGCCATGGGGCGCGGGGCGCTCAAACCGTCCGGATGGCTGCCCGCCAGCATCAGCCGCGCTTCCTCGCGGGTGAACCAGCGCGCATCCTCCAGTTCCAGCCGGTCGACGACGATGTCGTGCGCCAGCGCCTGCGCGGCGCAGCCGATCATCAGCGAGGAGGGAAACGGCCAGGGCTGGGAGGCGAGATAGCGCACCGCACCCACCGGCACGCCCGCCTCCTCCATGACCTCGCGGCGCACCGCGTCCTCGATGGTCTCGCCCGGCTCCACGAAGCCCGCCAGCGCCGAGTACATGCCCGGCGCGAACTTTGGCTGCCGGCCGAGCAGGCAGCGCTCGCCGCCCGTCACCAGCATGATCACCACCGGGTCGACGCGCGGAAAATGCTGCGCACCGCAGGCCTGGCAATCGCGCCGGAAGCCGCCGGTGAAAGCGATGGTGGGCGCGCCGCAATTGGCGCAGAATCCGTGCCGGCGGTGCCAGTCCATGAGCGCCTTGGCCTCGCCCAGCGGCCCGAGCTCGTCCGTGGGCAACAGTCCCTCGGCGGCGAGGGCGCGCAAATTCACGGGTTCGACATCGCCGCGCCCGGTGAGGGATTGCGCCAGTTCCGCCGGAAAGAGCAGGGCGAACAGCGGCACGCCGTCGAGGACGCCGAGAAAGGCGCTCTCCTGCGCGGCACCGAAGGCCTCCGTCTCCTTCAAGGTGAAGCGGGCGCGTTCCGGCGAGCCGCCCGTCTTCAGCAGCGGCGTATCGCCGGCGATCACGAAGGCCCGTGCCTGCTCATTCGCCCGGAGTGCCGCGAGCTGCGCCTCGCTCTCGCGCCGCTCGGAATGGCGGTCGAGCCGATTCGTGCCGAACGCCGTGCGCGCCGACAGCTCGCGCGCCGGCAACACGCGCTCCGTGGCCGCGGCGGAGAGGGCAATCCGTTCCTGTGTCATCGCGCTTCCCTGTCCGACGGCGGTTTGAGGCACGCACAGATTAACCGCCCCGGGCTTGCGCGCAAGCGTCCTCAGAAAATTCGCTGCGTCGCACATTTTTTCCTTGACGGCGCCGCGTGTTGGCCCCATTTAGCAGCCATACAGTCGATGTCGCGCAGCCGCGCGGCTCGATATTCATCGGAAATCGGAAATCATGCCCAGCGACAGTATAAGTCGATCGCGTTCGCCGTCTGCGGCCCTCTGGATAGCCTGATCTTTCGATAGGCTCACCGGATCGGCCGTTCGACGGCCCGATCGACAGGAAGGTGAGCCAATGACCTCTACCAAAGTCCAGCGCAGCCTCACGGCCGCGCGTTACGACGACACCCGCGCCGATCGTTCCGTGGCGTGGCTGCTCGTGCTCATGCTCGTGCTCGTATTCCTGCCCGTGGCAGGCGTGTGGGCCGCGGCATTCTTGTCGAACTGAGCCGCTCAAGCAATTCCAGCAAAAGCGGGAACCGTTCTTTTTGACGCGTTTTCCTCACGCGAACCGGTAGCCGCTTCGCTCGAAAACGCTACAGCGCATCAAACCGCGGACGGACGCCGTTTTCCGGACGGATCCGATGCGACGATAGAAGGACACGGCGGCGGGGCCGTTGCCCCGTCCCGCCGATGTGTGCATCGCCTTCCCGTTCCGGTACAACCGGTCTGCCATCCCGGCAGATTCAGCGGGGGCGGCGAAACGCTGCCCGTGCCCGCTCCACCTCGGCCCGTATCACGCAGCCCTCGGCGTGATCGTTGATCAGTCCCATTGCCTGCATGAACGCGTAGACCGTGGTCGGACCGACGAATCGCCAGCCGCGCTTGCGAAGCTCCTTCGACAGCGCCTCGGAAGCAGGCGAGGTCGAGTGGCTTTGCGCAGGCGCCGCGTCATCGACGGGCTCGAATCGCCAGAGGAAGGCGGCGAGGGATCCTTCGGTCTCGACCAGATCGCAGGCGCGTCGCGCATTGTTGATTACGGCCTCGATCTTGCCGCGATGACGGACAATCCCCGCATCCGCCAGCAGGCGCGCGACATCCGCCTCATCGAACAGCGCAACCTTGCGGAAATCGAAACCGGCGAAGGCCGCGCGAAAATTCGCGCGCTTGGCCAGAATGGTGCGCCAGCTCAGGCCGGATTGGAAGCCTTCGAGGCAGAGCTTTTCGAACAGCCGGATGTCGTCATCGACCGGGAAACCCCATTCGCGATCGTGATAATCCAGGAATTCGGGCGCGGCCGTACACCAGCGGCAGCGCGGGCGGCCGTCGGGGCCGGGAACGGTCGCGCTCATACGGGGGCCTTTGCCGGGGCCTTGAGAAAATCGAGCGCGGCATGGGTGCGCTTCGGGTCGATTTCGTGAATGTCGACGGTCACGACGCCCTCAGCCACGAAGGGATCGGCGGCGATGCGCGCCTCATGCGCCGCGCGGCTTTCGCCGTGGGCCAGGATGGCGCCGCCCGCGGCCGGCTCCAGGGAACCGACGCAGAGGAACACGCCGTCCGCGAAGCCCTGCGCGATCCAGTCGTTGTGCGCGGCCATGAACTGCGGCGCGGCGGCGCGATTCCCGGCGAATCTCAGGAAGGTGACGAACATCTTGATGGCCTCCGCTCAGCTTGCCCGTGAAGATTCCGGCAGGGCGGCAAGCCAGTCCTCGATGCCAGCCACCTCGCCGCGGATGAAATTCTCGTCGCGAAAGGCGGAGGCCATGACGGCCACGCCCTGCACCCGGCCCAGAAGATGCAGCGCAAGCGCCTCGGCCCGATCGCCTTGAGAACGTTCTGGCCCGAGCGCCCGGAACTGCCCGGCCAGCCAGTCGCGAAACAGACCGAAGATCTCCGCCGCCCGGCCTTGCGCGGCATGGTCGAGCTTGGCGAGTTCCGAACACAGCGTGCCGACCGGGCAGCCGAAAGCCATGATCTTCGCCCGGTTGGCAATCAGGATGTGAACGAAGGACAGAATCCGTTCGCGCGGGCCGCCGGCCCCGGCCTGCCAGCCGTCGAGCATGGCGCGCGTGAGATCCATGCGCCGGGCGATCACGGCATCGAGAATCTCGTCCTTGGTTTTGAAGTGATAGTAGAAATTGCCCCGCGAGATGCCCATCGCCGCGGCGATGTCGGCAAAGGACGTGGCCTCGAACCCGCCTTCATAGAAGAGTGTATCCGCTTTCTCGATGATCAGGGCGCGTGTCGATGGTTCGGGCATGTCGGATCGCCGCCGTGTCTGGACGCCATCAGATTAGGTCGATTGTCCTAATCCGTCAATGGCCCCGGCAGCATTCCCGCACACTGCGGATTCGTGCCCCTGCCGCGACGCTTCGGCTCCGCCGTTGCCGAGGCGCGCGGCAATGCTCCCGGGAGCGGCGATGGAGCATTGTCCGTCGCGCCGATTTACATTCCGGCCGGAACGTTGCATTGCAGGGCCTGTCGACAATCACCCTGACAATCCGGAGCCGAAGGGGACATGCAATCCGCGCTGACCATCGCCGATCTGAAGGAACGCGCCCGCCGGCGCGTGCCGAAGATGTTCTTCGACTACGCCGACTCGGGATCATGGACCGAGAGCACCTATCGGGCGAACGAGGCGGATTTCGCCAACATCCGCCTGCGCCAGCGAGTGCTCGTGGACATGACGGACCGTTCGCTGGAATCGGAACTCGTCGGCCAGCCCGTCGCCATGCCGGTCGCCCTGTCACCGACGGGGCTCACCGGCATGCAGCATGCGGACGGCGAAATCCTCGCCGCCCGGGCGGCTGAAGCCTTCGGCGTGCCTTTCTGTCTCTCCACCATGAGCATCTGTTCGATCGAGACGGTCGCGGCAGCGACGACAAAGCCGTTCTGGTTCCAGCTCTATGTCATGCGCGACAAGGGCTTCATCGAGCGGCTGATCGAACGGGCGCGGGCGGCGGGCTGCTCGGCGCTTGTGCTGACGATCGATCTGCAGATCCTCGGCCAGCGGCACAAGGACCTGCGCAATGGCCTGTCCGCGCCGCCGAAATTCACGCCCCGCCACGTCTGGCAGATGGCGACGCGTCCGGGCTGGTGCCTGCGGATGCTGCGCACGCGGAACCGCACCTTCGGCAACATCGTCGGCCATGTCCAGAACGTCACGGACGTGTCGTCGCTCTCGTCCTGGACGGCGGAACAGTTCGACCCGCGGCTGTCGTGGCAGGACGTGGCGTGGATCCGGGAGAAATGGGACGGCAAGCTCATCCTCAAGGGCATCCTAGACCCGGAGGACGCCCGGATGGCTGCGGCCACCGGGGCCGACGCGATCATCGTCTCGAACCACGGCGGGCGGCAGCTCGACGGGGCGCGCTCCTCCATCTCGGCGCTGCCGGCCATCGTCGAGGCCGTGGGCGACCGTGTCGAGATCCACATGGACGGCGGCGTGCGCTCGGGCCAGGACGTCCTCAAGGCGATCGCGCTCGGCGCCAGGGGCGTGTGGATCGGCCGCCCCTTCCTCTATGGGCTCGCCGCAGGCGGACAGGCCGGCGTGACGCGCGCGCTGGAGATCATCGCCCGCGAGCTGGACATCTCGATGGCGCTATGCGGCCGGCGCGACATCCGCACCGTCGGCGCCGATATTCTCGACCGCGCAGCCTGACGGGGCGCGCGCTTGTCACATGAAAACGCTTTAAAGCCTCCCGGGATCGCGCCGGGAGGCTTTTCGTCTTACTGCTGGCCGATGGCCTTCTGCAGGTTCTCGTCGATCTTGTCGAGGAACCCGGTGGTGGACAGCCACTTCTGGTCGGCGCCGACGAGCAGCGCGAGGTCCTTGGTCATGAAACCGGCTTCGACCGTGTCGATGACCACCTTCTCCAGCGTCTGGACGAAGCGGGCGAGTTCCGCGTTGTCGTCGAGCTTGGCGCGGTGGGCGAGGCCGCGGGTCCAGGCGTAGATCGAGGCGATGGAGTTCGTGGACGTCGCCTTGCCCTTCTGGTGCTCGCGGAAGTGGCGGGTCACGGTGCCGTGGGCGGCTTCCGATTCCACGATCTTGCCGTCGGGCGTCAGCAGCACCGAGGTCATCAGGCCGAGTGAGCCGAAGCCCTGCGCCACGGTGTCGGACTGCACGTCGCCGTCGTAGTTCTTGCAGGCCCAGATGTAACCGCCGGACCACTTCAGCGACGAAGCCACCATGTCGTCGATCAGGCGGTGCTCGTAGTGGATGCCGGCCTTCTGGAACGCATCGCGGAACTCGGCCTCGTAGACTTCCTGGAAGACGTCCTTGAAGCGCCCGTCATAGGCCTTGAGGATGGTGTTCTTGGTCGAGAGATAAACGGGATAGCCGCGCGCGAGGCCGTAGTTGAGCGAGGCGCGGGCGAAGTCGCGGATCGAGTCGTCGAGATTGTACATGGCGAGCGCCACGCCCGAACCGGGGAAGTTGAACACCTCGCGCTCGATCTTCTCGCCGTCCTCGCCCACGAAGGTGAGGGTGAGCTTGCCCTTGCCCGGCACGCGGAAATCGGTCGCGCGGTACTGGTCGCCGTAGGCGTGGCGGCCGATGACGATGGGCTGTGTCCAGCCGGGCACGAGGCGCGGCACGTTGCGGGCGATGATCGGCTCGCGGAAGATGACGCCACCCAGAATGTTGCGGATGGTGCCGTTGGGCGACTTCCACATCTGCTTGAGGTTGAACTCCTTCACCCGCGCCTCGTCGGGGGTGATGGTGGCGCACTTCACGCCCACGCCATACTGCTTGATCGCCTCGGCGGCCTCGACCGTGACCCGATCCTCCGTCTTGTCGCGGTTTTCGATGCCGAGATCGTAATATTTCAGGTCGATGTCGAGATACGGATGGATCAGCTTGTCCTTGATATACTGCCAGATGATCCGGGTCATCTCGTCGCCGTCGAGTTCGACGACCGGGTTCGCCACCTTGATCTTGCTCATGGATCTCTTCACCTCGCACGGGACAACAGCGTAGGGGGGCCTCGGCGCGGGTTCCCGTGCGCACCCCCCGCCGGCAAACTGCCTATACGCATTTTCGCGATCGAATGACACCTGTTGCAACGACGAAACAGTGACAAAATTCAAAATTTGAACGGACCACAGCGACGCGGTGCGGTCACAACGGCCGCGGCGCTCCTGATTCGCGCGGATGGCGGACGCGCAGGCTACCGGCGAGGGCGGGACGGACGACAAAAGAGGCTGGAGCCTTTAGAGTGAGGAGCCTTTTCGAGCCCCGGCCACTGGCCGCCGTGCGATACTTCATACACCGTCCGGTCTCGCGGCTTTCCGCCGCCTGATTTGGCAAAAGGCCCACGAGCAACGCCCGTGAGCCTTCAGGTATTCCCATCACGGTTTAGTGAAACCTGCAGTCCATTGCTGCGACAAATCTTGCGGGCCATGGTAAATGCCGAATTATTTAAGTGATATCAAAGTGTTGTACGCAACTCCCCGATGCTTTCCGCTGTTTCCCGCCATCCATGCTGTACTGGATTGGCTGTCATTCCGTGCCGGGCTATTGCGGCTTTAGGTGATTCGGTTCACAAAACAAGCGGCTGACGCGTGTATGAAAATAATTCGTACAGCGTTTGTGGTTGGGGAAAATCGGGACTGTTCATCATGCGCTGGATCGCCGCTTTGACCGGGTTGTGCGCTGCTCTCGTCGTCACACCCTCCGTTGCCTATCAGATAGACCCGTTGACACGGCAGCCGCTGTCGCAGCCGGAGAATTTTGGCCCGCGGGCTTCGCCGATTCCGCGTGAAACGGTTGCATACCGGGGGCCGCACAAGCCCGGTACGATCGTCATATCGACGAAGGAGCGCCGGCTTTACCTGATTCAGCCGGGCGGCAAGGCGCTGAGATACGGCGTCGGCGTGGGCCGGCAGGGGTTCCAGTGGGGCGGAACCCAGACGGTGACCCGCAAGGCCGAGTGGCCGGGCTGGACGCCGCCGCCCCAGATGCGCAAGCGTCGTCCGGACCTTCCCGCCCATATGCCGGGCGGCCCCAACAATCCGCTTGGCGCGCGTGCGCTTTATCTGGGCTCGACCCTTTACCGCATTCACGGTTCGAACGAGCCCGAGACCATCGGGCAGGCGGTGTCGTCGGGCTGCATCCGCATGATGAACCACGATGTGGTGGACCTTTACAATCGCGTGAAGGTCGGCACGCGGGTGGTCGTGCTGCGCTGATCGTTGCCCGCAGCGGCAGGCCCGCCGACGCGCTCGTGGCATGGAATCTCGTGGCATGGAATTATGACAGAGCCCCTTTTCCGCCCTCTCGGTGGGCGAAAAGGGGCTCTGTTTTTATCGACTACGGCCGGCCGGGTTGTCCGCCCCGGGAGGCCTCCATCTCCAT
>NZ_JBSEFH010000008.1:0-236061 GCF_053570585.1 Pseudochelatococcus sp. B33
TCGACCTCGATATGGCCGCCGAAATGGGCCATCCTTTCCTGCATGTTGCGCAGCCCGAGCCCCGAGCCCGCATGCCCGGTCGTGGAAAATCCGCGTCCGTTGTCGATGATGTCCATCTGCATCCGGCCCCGCACCGCGGTTCCGCTTGCATCCGGCGGCTGGCTGCTGGAAAACCGGACGGTGACTTTCGTGGCGTTGGCGTGGCGCTCGATATTGGTCAGCGCCTCCTGCGCGACCCGGTAGAGCGCGATCTTCGCCTCGGGCAGGAGCCGGTTCTTGAACGCCACCGATTCGAGGCTGGTCTCGATGTTGTTGCGCTCGGAGAAATTGTGCACGAGCGCCTCAAGCGCCGCTGTCAGCCCGAGGTCGTCGAGCACGCGCGGGCGAAGCTCATGGGACATGCGGCGCACCTCCTTGATGGCGTCGTTGAGGGCGGCGGCGCCTCTCTCGATGGCCGTGACCGCCTCGATGTTGTTGCGATCGACCCTGCGCCGGGCAAGGTCGATCGCATACCGCACGCCGACCAGATTCTGCGAGATGCCGTCGTGCAGCTCCCGCGCCACGCGCGAGCGCTCCTCCTCCTGCGTATCGATGATGCGCTGCGTCAGTTCCTTCAGCTTGCCGTCGGCGAGCCGGCGCTCGCGCAGGTTGAGCAACATGCAGGTGGCGAACACGACAAGCACCGCCGGCACCGCGATCACCGCCACGATGAAGAACGTGCGCCCGATGGTCCCGCGCAGGTCGGCCTTGGCGGCGGCGGTCTGGGCGAAGACGTCGTCGAGGTAAACGCCGGTCCCCAGCATCCAGCCCCATTTGTCGAGGCCGACGGCGAACGACAGCTTGTCGGCCATCACGCCAGCGGAGGGCTTTTCCCATTTGTACTGAAACAGGCCGCCGCCCTCGCGCGCCTTGTCGATGAGGCGCGCGATGACCTTGTTGCCGTCCGAATCGGTCAGATCGATCCAGTTGTGGCCCGGACGGAACGTCTGGCGCGGATGGGCGATGCTGGTGCCGTCGTAGGTGTAGACGAAGAAATAGCCGTCCGGCCCGTAGTCGAGGGCGGCCAGGATATGACGGACCTTCTCCTTGGCCTCCTCGTCGTCCGGCCCCGCGTTGACGTAGATCTCGTTGATGGCGGACAGGGCGAGATTGGTGAGGTTGAGCAGTTCGGTCTGCTTGGCGGCGAGCATGTTGCGCTCGAAAGTGTCGATGCTGGAGCGCACGAGATTGGTGGACTGCCATGTGATCAGCGCCGTGATCGCCAGGATCGCGACCACGAGCGGCACGATGGCCAACGCCAGGATCTGTTGTCGAAGATTCACGCGCTTCCCCTCCAACCCTTGAATTGCTCTTGCCTGCTTGACGTCCACTGCACAGGGAACCCGAGCGGAAATCAAGTCTCCTCGTTTCAGGAAGGTAGGGCATGATTGCATGGACCGGTCAGGAGAACGCTGGGTTCAATGCGCGAAGCGTGCCCGGGCGTCATGATTCGATCCGATGACCCGGTCTGCCGATAGCCGACGTTCCGAAAGTCGCCATCCAGGCAGGCAGATTTGCACGCCGGCCGGCAGGTGAACCGGCACGCCGCCGACTGCGGGCCAGCGGTCCGAACCAGCAGCGGCCTGGCAACGGCGCTCCGCTCGGTTTCGGCACGGTCGCGCATTGCCGGCTCAAGCAGACGACGGCCTTGCTCCGTCAGTTCGACGATGACGCCGCGGAACTTTTAACCGGATGGGCCCTCAGCGCCTCTTCATTGACATCGACGCCCCAACCGGCGCCGGTCGGCACAACGTAGTGGCCATCTTCTATCACGGGGGGAGTAGTGACAATTTCATCCCGCCAGGGAACGCTGTCAATGTCGATCTCCATGATCCGGATGTTCGGGATCGCTGCGCAGAAATGCGCGTTGATCGCACTCGCCAGATGGCCGTAAAAGTTGTGGGGAGCAACGTTCATTTCATAAATATCGGCCATGTCGGCAATCCTCGCTGCCTCGGCCATGCCGTTCCATATGACGTCGACTATGGCGACGTCCATCGCATAGTTTTCGAGATAGGGCCTGAAATCCCGGCGTTCCAGAAGGGTTTCGCCCGAGGCGAGGCTGCAGGGAAGGTCCCGTCTCAGAAGCTGCAGGGATATCGGATCATGGATATCGACTTCGAGCCATGTGAGATTGGCCGACCGCAGGGCCTGCCCGATCCGGCGGTAACCTTCGAGCCGAAAATTGAAGTTCAGGTCCAGCATGACGCCGACATCCGGCCCGCAGCCTGCCCGGAACGCTTCGACTGTCATGGCCGCCGAACGAACCAGGAAGTCATCCCAATTCCGCTCCGGGAAGCCTTTTGCTCTCTGGACACTTGGCCTGTAGGGCATCAGCCGCCCGTCGATCTCCATGGCGATGTTGGTCTTCAGAGCGGAAAAGCCCCGATCCCGAACCTCCTGGCCGAGCCGCGTGATATCGTCGTAGGTCCGCACAGCGGGTCTTCCGACAAGCTCCGGATGGCGTAGCCGATAGGAGCCGCAATGGGACCAGTAGACCGGGATGCGGTCGCGGATCAGCCCGCCGAAGAGCTCGTAGACAGGAACGCCAAGCGCCTTTCCCTTGATGTCGAGAAGCGCATTCTCGATGGCTCCCGCGGCCTGACGGGCGACGCCCCCTCGCGAGTGGACGGCTTTCGAGGCCATCACCGCGTTTATCAGCGCGATCTGCATCGGATTCATGCCGATGATCTCGGACATCAGCGTTCGGATGGCGGTTGCGAGGCCCGGCCCTCCGAAATTCTCGTTGAACTCCGACCAACCCGTTATTCCGTCATCCGTCACGATCTTCAGGAAGGAGAATGTACGCCAGCCCGCATCGCACTGGAGTACATCGAACAATGCTATCTTCATCTGTTCCTCCACGACCGGCCTCGTGTCCATCCTCACTCCAGGATATTGGCGCATTTACAGCTATATCGGCGACGACCTGAGCTCTCCCCGCATGAAGGAATGCAGATTTGCTTCGCAGATTTCGACGATCCGCGTTTCTACAAGTCTGTTGCCGCGTCCGGACACATGGGGAGAAATAAGGAGATTGGGTACATCCCACAGTTCGCTGGCCGGCTCCAGCGGCTCCCGGTCGAACACATCGAGCGCGGCTGCGCTCAGGTGGCCGCTATCGAGCGCCGCCGCGAGAGCACGAGCATTTACCACTTCGCCGCGGGCGACGTTGACGAGACGCGCGCCGGCCGGCAGCAGAGCGAGACGCCGCTCGCCGATCAACCCCTTCGTTTCGTCCGTCAGCGGGACGGACACGAACAGCAGGTCGGTGTCTTGCAGCGCCGCGTCCAGCGACTCCTGCCGGACATCGCCGGGCAGACCGGCTGGCAGCTTCCCCGAAGTCCGCCGCACAACGGTGATGGCGCAATTGAAGGGATGGAGCCGGCGCACCAGCGCCTGGCCGATAGCGCCGAGTCCGAGGACCGTCACGCGCGCTCCCTCGAGCGACGCAATCTCGCGGCCGAGCCTCGTCTTGATCCACTGCCGTGCCGCCTTGGCCTCGACGAGCGCCGGCACGCCGCGCAGCAGTGCCAGCGCCAGTGCGACGGCATGCTCCGCCACCGCATCCCCATAGGCCGCGGCGACATTGGTCACGATGAGCCGATCGAGGTCTCCGCGCAGCTTTGCCAGCGCGTCGATGCCCGACGTCAGCGCCTGAATCCACCGCAAAGATCCGGCCGATCGAATGGCGTCCGCTACATCGTCGCTGACCTGGGCAGGCCGGCAGAACACGGCCTCGGCATCGCGAAGTTCGCTGATGAACTCGCGGGCCGTCGAGACGACGACCGGCTCCACATCCGGGTGGCGCCCCACGGCCGCTGCGATCGACGCGCTGTAGTAGTCCGTGAATATCAGCGCCTTCATGGTCCGCCTCCCCGGTCGCTGGTGTCTCGTCACTTGTCGACGGCAGGGGATGCCTGCAAGGCGATGCCCGCGTCGTCGAAGAAATGCAGATTGTCCGTGGCCAGGTGAAGAACGATATCACCCTGGACGCCCTCGCCTTCAGTCGGCACGGAAAAAACGATCTCCCCGAGTTTGGAGCGCAGGTAACAGAAGCTGCGATCGCCCAGGTGTTCGACGCCGAGCACTTCATATTCTCCCGAGGCGAACCGAAATGTCACGTCCGTCGTCGCGTCAGCCGCCGGTCGCGCGGGCTGCAGATGCTCCGGGCGAAAGCCGATATGAACGGGCGGTCGCTCGAAAGACCCGACGACATCGATGTGAGAGCCGTCGGGAAGCCCGAAACGAACCCTCGAACCGTCGTCATGCATGGCCTTGACGTCCACGATATTCATGGTGGGAGAGCCGATGAACCGCGCGACGAACAGCGTTCCCGGCCGTCGGTACAGTTCGAGTGGCGTCGCGACCTGTTCGACGTAACCGTCGCGCATGACGACGATCTGATGCGCCAGCGTCATGGCCTCAACCTGATCGTGCGTGACGAACAGCATCGTCGCGTTCAGAGACTCCTGCAGACGTGCGATCTCGAGCCGCATCTTGATTCTCAGCGCAGCGTCCAGATTGCTGAGCGGCTCGTCGAAGAGATAGACCTTTGGCGCCCTGATAATCGCCCGTCCCATGGAAACGCGTTGGCGCTGGCCGCCCGACAGTTGCTTGGGATAGCGATCAAGCAGCGCGTCGACCGCGAGCATCCGGGCGACGTCGCGCACCTTGGTGTCAATGGCCGCCTTGCCCTCGCCCGCCATTTCGAGCGGGAAGGAAAGATTCTTGTACACGGTAAGGTGCGGATAGAGCGCGTAGCTCTGAAAAACCATCGCGCAGCCGCGATCTTTCGGGGGAATGTCGTTCGCGCGCTTCCCGTCGATGAAGATGTCACCGGCGCTGATTTCCTCAAGCCCTGCGATCATCCGCAGCAAGGTCGACTTGCCGCATCCCGAGGGGCCGAGCAGCACGGTCATCTTTCCTTCGGGTATCTCCAGGTTGATGCCGTGGAGGGCCTCGACGTTCCCGTAGCGCTTGCGAACCTGCTGAACTGAAATGCGAGACATGCACTACCCCTTTACGGAACCAACGGTCAGACCGGCGATCAGATATTTCTGCGCGACGACAACGAGGGCGATGACGGGAATGAGCTGGATGGTCGCCGCAGCGAACAGCACGCCCCAGTCAATCCCCTGCGATGCGTCCATCATCTCGCTGAGCGACATGGGCGCGGTACGCGCGTTGGTCGACGCGAAGACATAGGCGAACAGGAACTCGTTCCACGAAAAGACGACGATGAACACCGCGCACGCCACCATGCCGGGCGCCGCCAGCGGCAGGAGGATACGCGTCAGGATGCTGAAGAGCGGAGCGCCGTCCATCAGCGCCGCCTCGTCGATCTCCTTCGGAATCTGATCGAAGAATGCCTTCATGATCCATGACCCGATACTCACCCAGAAACTTGCGTAGAGCAGGATCAGGATGATCAGCGTGTCATTCAGACCTATGCTGTTGACCCAGGGAAACAGCGGCAGCGAAATGACGATCGGCGGAAACATGCGGATGAATATCATTCCGAATGCCGACATCGTCAGCAAACGGCTGCGGTAGCGGGAATAGACGTAGCCCGCGAGGCCGCAGGATATCACGACGAGCAAGGTCGCGGACACGGTAACAAGAAAGCTGTTCCACAACGCGGCAAAAAACTGCGGCCACCGGTCCACCACCCGGTAATAGTTCTCAATTGTCGGCTGAAAAAAGAATATGGACGGCCGAACCGAGAAAATGTCCCTTGATACCTTGAATGAGGAGCTGACGATAAAATAGATCGGAGACAGGGACCAGAATACGATCAGCGCCAGCACCAGCCCGCGCCCCGTCCTGATGGCAACCTTCGCCAATGTCATGCGAACATCCTCCGGTACATTGCGCGGAGATAAAAGGCCGAGATGGCCAGCGACAGAACGAGCATCGCCCAACCGGCGGCCGACGCCGCGCCGAACTCGTGATAGCGGAAGCCGAGACGGTAGAGATAGACCGCCAGAACCTCCGTCCGGCGCGCCGGCCCGCCTTCTGTCAGCAGCCACACTTCCGAGAAGATGCGGAACGCGAAGATGCAGCGGAAAAGAACCGAGATGAGGATCGCCGGCATCATCAGAGGGATCGTGATCCGGCGACAGATGGCGAAGGATGACCCTCCATCCAGCCGCGCCGCCTCGTAGATCTCGTTCGGGATGCCGATCCTGGCCGTATAGAGCAGGATGAACGTGAACGGAAGATGCTGCCAGACGGCGATGATCGTAATGAGAATGAACGAATGGATGTAATTCGTTCCCCACTCCAGCGGCGGAATGCCAATGCCGCCCAGCATGATGTTCACGATGCCGACCTGATAGTCGAACAGATATTTGAACATGATGATCGCAACGACCTCGCTCACCGCATAGGGTATCAGGACGATGCAGATCATCAGCTTCGGAAAGGGAATCCCGCCCGCGAAGAACAGCGCGATTCCCAGTCCCAGGGCAAGTTCAAGATAAACGATGACATTCACGAGAATAAGCGTGTTCCAGAAGGCCCGCCAGAAATCCGGATCGGTCAACAGATTGGCATAATTGTCGAGGCCGACAAATTCCGCTTCCGTCCCGAAGGTCAGATTATTGAGGCTCAACCATCCCACGAAGAGGCAAGGGATGAGGATCAGGCAGACAAGCAGAAGCTGCACCGGTGAAATAAGCAGGTATTGAATCAGGCCTGGACGCATAGCTGTATCACGCTCTGGCAAGACATTGTTGAGGCGGGCGGGTCCATCATGCCGAAGCCGCGGTCCGCACGGGCGGCGCGAACCGCGGCATGCGGCATCACGCCGACACGAGCCGCCGTAGCTGGGCGGCCAGCGACGTCATCGCCTCCTCGGGAGTCTTGACGCCGATAACCGCCGCCTCGCACTCCTCGGAGATCGCGTCCGCGGCGCGGGCTGCGCCCTTGAAGGCCGGCAGGGCGACACGCGCCACCTGAAGGGCCTCCTTCTCGATCGACGCATAAGGCACACTCTCGATATATGCCGCATCCTCGTAAGCCGAGCTGCGCATCGGGCCGTTGCCGTTCTGCGCCAGGCGCAGCGTATTCTCCTTGGATGCCGCGAAGCGAATGAACTCCCACGCCAGCTCCTTGTTCGTCGAGTTGGCGGGAATGACCAGGCTCCAGAAGTTGAGCGCGACGGGCGCCACCGGGAACTGCTCCTTGAGCGCCTCGACCGGCGGGATGGGCGCAACCTTGATCTTCCCGGGGAACGCCGATTGCTTCGGATCATTGTGCACCGGCAGTTTCGACGTCGTGGTGAACGTCATCGCCGCGCGGCCGGTCTGGATCCAGTTGATATTGTCTTCCTCGCTCAGGGTCGAGAACTGGCGCGGCAACGAACCTGCCCGATACATCTCGTGCAACGCCGTTATCGAGGCGATCATCGCCGGTTCGTCGGCGCGAACGACATATTCCTCATCGACGAAGTCGGCATTCCACCCGCGAATGAAGTGGGAATAGTTCGATTGCCTGTTTGGCAGGGCGAAGCCGACCACGGGCGTGCCGTCCTCGCGTGTATAGGTCAGACGCTCTGCGTATTCGATCACTTCCTCCATCGTCTGTGGAGGACGTGTCAGTCCGCGCTCCTCGAAATACGCCTCATTATAATGCAGTCCGGCGACATTCTGACGGATCGGGAGGCCGTAGAGATGTCCCTCATGCCGATAGTGTCCCACGGGGCCGGCGAAGAAGTCGTCGAAATCCTCAATCGGATTCTCCGCCATAAGCACGTCGAGCGGTTCGAGCATGTTGAGGATGTTCGGGCTTGCCCACGGATCGTAGAAGAATCCGAGCCCCACATTGGACGACCTCAGACTCAGCTCACGGAAGGTGCGTTCGGCAAGGGGGCCGTTCGCGAAGGTGAGCCATTCGATCTGGGTATTGTTGGCGCTTTCCCAGTCGCCGGCGACGTTCCCTCCGGGGCCGTTGCGCAAGATTTCGGCGTGTACGGGCACAGCCAGTATGTTGAGCTGGCGACGCCTCTGCGCCATCGCCGATGACCATCCCATGACGGCAGCGCCACCAGCGGCGGCCATCGCTCCCTGAAGAACGCTTCTACGCGAAAGTTTCATCTCGTATCCTCCCTAGCATATGTTTCCCCGGGGCTGTTCTTGTTCGCCCTTCTGCTCAGGCCGAGTGGCTGGCACCCTGCCCGCAGTCGATCGGATTTCCGCTTTCAGGCCGCCGGCGAGGGCGTTGCCTGCCGCTCGGCCCGCTCAGCTCGGCAGGAGCCGCTTCAGGCTGTTGGCCAAGGATTCCATGGCCTCCTGCGGACTCTTGACGCCGATGACCGCTGCCTCAGATTCCTCACCGATCAGATCGGCTGCCCGCGCGGAACCCTGGAACGGGGGCAGCGCAACCCGGGCATATTCAAGCACCTGCTTTTCGATCGCCGCATAAGGCACGTTGTTCATGTACGTCGGGTCGCTATAGGTCGACATGCGCATGGGGCTGTTGCCGTTCTCCGCCAGGCGCCGGGTGCCCTCGGGAGAGGCGACGTAGCGGATGAATTCCCACGCGAGTTCCTTGTTCTGCGCGGCGCGGGGCACGACCAGGCTCCAGAAGTTGAGCCCGACCGGCGCGACGGGAAACTCGTCCTTCAGGGCGGCTATCGAAGGCGCCGCCGCGACCTTGATCCTGCCGGGAAACAGTGATTTCGCCGGATCGTTATGCGGCGCATGGCGTGACATGGTCGTAATCGTCATCGCCGCGCGGCCTGTCTGCAGCCAGTTGACGCTGTCTTCGTCGCTCAGCGTCGAGAACTGGCGCGGCAGGGCGCCCGCCTGGTAGAGATCGTGCAGGGCGCTCAAGGCCGCGATCATCGGCGGTTCGGCGGCGCGTACGACATGGTTCTCGTCAATGTAGTCCGCGTTCCAGGAACGCACGACATGGGTGTAGTTGGACTGCTTGCTCGGAAACACCAGTCCGGCGACCGGTGTGCCGTCCGCCCGCGTATAGGTCAGGCGTTTCGCGCAATCGAGCAGCTCCTCCATGGTGGACGGCGGCTGCGATATCCCCCGCTCCTCGAAGAACACCTCGTTGTAGTGCAGGCCGGCAATGTTCTGGCGGATGGGGATACCGCGCAGCTGTCCCTCGTACATGAGGGTGCGCATGGGACCCGGGAAGAAATCGTCGAAATCCTCAATGGGCGCCCTCTCCATGTGCGGCTCAAGAGGCTCCAGCAGGGCGAGGATATTCTCGCTCGCCCATGGATCGAAGAAGAACGACGTGCCTATGCCTGTCGATTTCAGGCTGAGCTCGCGGAAAAGGCGCTCCGCGAGCGCCGAATTGGCGAACGAAAGCCATTCGACGGAGGCATTGTTGGCGGCCGCCCAGTCGCTCGCGATATCGCCGCCGGGTCCGCGCTGCATCATCTCGACGTGCACGGGAACGGCAAGAATATTCAACGATCTCCTCGCCTGGGCCCACGCAGGCAGACCGTCGAACGCGGCGATCACACCCGCGGCACCGGCGCCTTTCAGGATCGACCTTCTCGATATCACTGTTCCTCTCCCACTGCTTTTTATGTTTTCGGATTGACGCGTGTGTCTGCTTATTCGGTGTCCTCGAACACCGTCTCACAGCGCGCCATGCCCCGATCCCCCCGGAAGGCGGCCTCGACGACAATTTTCGCCTCGCGCACGGTTATCGGGCGTGGATTGTTTGCGACCAGTCGCTGAGCTGACAAACACTGCTCGGCGACCCAGCTCTTCTTATCCCCCGGCAGCCCGAGCGCCTTCAGATCGCCGGGAATGCCGATGGAGGCAAACAGATCGGTCACGGCCTGGATGGCTTTGTCGCCCAGAGTCCGCGGATCTGCGTCCTCGGCACTGGACACGCCCATGGCGACGGCGATCTCTGCATAGTGCGTGCCTGCGACGCCGCGGTTGAATTCCATCACATATGGCAGGAGCGCCGCGACTCCCTCGCCATGGGAGGTATGCGTCACGGCCCCGATCGGGTATTGCAGCGCATGGGCGAAGGAGGTGCCGGCCGTGCCGAAGGCCATACCCGCGACGAGCGAGCCCAGCATCATATCGGCACGCGCGTCGAGGTCGGCGCCATTGATGCAGGCGTTGCGAAGGCTCCCGCTGATCTTGCGGATGGCCAGCAGCGCGTAATAATCCGACAGGTCGTTCTTTCCGACGAAGACGTAATTGCGCGAGATGTCCGCTGTCGGCGGCCGGCGAATGGCGGAATAGGCTTCGATGGCGTGCGTCAGCGCGTCGGCGCCCGACACTGCCGTCAATTCCGACGGACAACTGAGGGTCAGTTCCGGATCGCATATTGCCACGGCCGGAATCAGGTGCGGGCTCGATATGCCGACCTTCATCAGCCGATCAGGGTCGGAAAGCACCGCGACCGGGGTGACTTCCGAACCTGTTCCCGCGGTCGTGGGCACCGCGATCACCGGTATAACCGGGCCCGGAACCATGTACTCGCCATAATAGTCCTGCGGAGCGCCCCCATGGCTGAGCAGCAGGGCGATGAGTTTCGCAAGATCAATGCAGCTCCCGCCACCGATGCCAATGACGACGTCCGGAGCGAAATTCCGGACTTTTCCCAAGGCGTCGGTCGCGAGAGACACGGGAACATCAGGCAGAACACCGTCGAAAATCCGTGTCTCCACGCCTGCGGCCGCGAGATCGTCTAGCATGGCGGCGAAGTTCGCGTCGGCCGCCATGCGCCCGTCAGTGCAGACGAGCGCCCGATTGCCTGTCGATCGCGCCAACGTTCCGAGAGCGCCGCGCTGCCCCGCTCCGAACAGGATATTCCGGGGACTGCGAATAAGCCCGAAGCTGGTCATGCGCGCGTCTCCCCCTCGGCTGCATTCTGGATACGCCGCCACACCTCCGCTTCGATCCTGATGCCACTCTCGATGCTCCGCTGCCGGCAGGCCAATGCGCGGTCGCCCGGCACCATGACCGGCTGGCGGGGATCAACGGGCGGGCAGTGCCTGATGGCGTCGAGGTAGGTCGAGACAGCGGCCGCCATTTCCCTGTGCGCCGGCGGATCGATGACGATGAGCAAGTCGCCTTTATTGCAGACATGCCGGGCATCCAGCGTGCCCTTCACATCGGCACCAAGCGCCGACTGCGTCAGGCCGGCGACGAGAACCTCGAAGGCGAGGCCGAGGGCATATCCCTTGGCGCCGCCGAAAGGCGCGATGGCACCCTGCTTGGCGGCCTCGGCGTCCGTGGTCGGGTTGCCCTGCGCATCGAGCGCCCAATGATCCGGTATGGGCTCGCCGCGCTGTGCGTAGTCGTGGATCTTCCCCATCGACACCACACCCGTCGCCATGTCGAGCACAACGGGATCAGGATCGCAGGGAATGCCGATGGAGATCGGATTCGTGCCGATCATGGCCACGCGCCCGCCCCATGGATGGACGAGCGCCTCACTGGTGCCCAGGACGATCGACACCTTGCCGCGCTCGGCCAATTTTCTCGTATACCAACCCAGCATCCCGATATGGTTATTGTTGCGGATGGCGGCGACGGCAATGCCAACCTCCGAAGCGCGCTCGACAATTCTCGACATGGCCTCCTGGACGACGACCGGGCCGAGCCCTCGCTGACCGTCCACCTCAAGAAACGCCGGGGAACGCCAGAAATGGCTGCCGGCGGTTTCCGGATTGACAAGCCCCCGCTCAATACGTTCAAGAATGCGAGGGAGACGCAGCAACCCGTGGGATGCGTATCCCATCAACTCGGCCTCAACGAGGAGTTCGATCTGTGTGCTGGCATGGGCTTCGGGCGCACCGTGGGAACAAAGCGCCGATACGGAAATCCGTCGCGCCACATCAGAGTCGATCAGCAGCATGTACAAATCCTATCTGATATCGTATTTGATAAAAGGCAGATATCATTCCCTCTGTCAAGAGAAGCCGCATGCAGAAAACCCGCGCGATTGACCCCAAGAAAACCTCCTCGAGACGCTCCAAGAAGCTCGTCCAGCGTCCGTCGAGCCTGGCAGACCACGTCTATCAAGTGCTGCTCGGCCAGCTCATGTCGCTGGAGATGAGCCCCGGAGAGCGACTGACGATCGACAATCTCGCCCGTGAGTTCGGCGTGTCGCACACGCCGTTGCGGGAAGCCCTGGGACGCCTGGAGGCCAAAGGGCTCGTCATCAAGACGCATCTCATCGGCTACCGCGTGGCGCCGCAGCTCGACCGCGCGCAGTTTGAGGAGCTCTTTGACTTCCGCCTTCTGCTGGAGCCCGCCAGTGCGGCCCTGGCCGCCGCGCGGATAACGCCCAAGAACGTCTCTGCCCTCGAGTCGATCATGCAACTGCCGAGCAAGCCGGACAGCAAATATCACTATAGGGACTTTGCGACGCGAGATGCGGAGTTTCATGAACAAATCGCGCTGCTTAGCGGCAATACATTGATCCATGATTCCCTCTCCAGGCTGCACACGCACATCCACATCTTCCGGCTCTACTCGCACGGAAGAACGGCGCAGGAAGCCCTCGCCGAGCATGAGCGGATTCTTGAGGCATTTCGCGCGAACGACCCTGCCGCTGCCGAGGCGGCCATGCGGGAGCATATCGAGAAATCCCGTGATCGCGTTATGTCGGTCTTCTGACGGATGCTCTATTCGAGGCGGGCCACGGCGTTCCTGCGGATCGCATCATGATCGATGACGGCGCCGAGGCCGATCCCGTCCGGTGGAGAGAGCATGCCATTGCCGTCGCGTTCCAGATCGTTCACGATCGCGTATTTCTGGGCTTCGTCGGGCAGGAGCACTTCGAAGAATTCCGAGTTGCTGATCGCGCACATGAGATGAACATTGGCGATATTGATCAACGAATTGCCGCCGTGATGTATCTCGAAGTTCATGCCAAAGGCTTCCGCCAGATGCGCGGTCTTCAGACATGCGGTGAGCCCTCCCTTCACGGCGGGATCGCCGCGCAACACATCGGTGGCCTGATTCATGATCCAGGGCGCATAGCCGGCGAACCCGCCGGACGAATGCTCTGTGGCGACGATGGGGATATGAAGGTGCTGCTTCAGCTTGACGTAGCTGTAGATGTCGTCGGGCGGGAGCGGGTCCTCATACCAATGATAGCCCATCTCCTCTATCGCACGGCCCACGCGTAACGCCTGATCGTAGGTGTAGCTCCACGTGGAGTCGAGCATGAGGGCGAACTCGTCGCCGACGGCTTTGCGCACCGCCGCGCAAATAGCGATATCTTCCTTCCAGCGTGCGGGAGGATGGATCTTGTAGGCGGCCCAGCCGGCCTCCTTGATCTTGAGCGCCTGCTCGACATACGCCTCGACGCTTGGCAACAGCTGCGAGCTGGCATAGGCCGGAACATTGCTGCGAAAGCCACCCATCAGCTTGTGAACCGGCATGCCTGCGGCTTTGCCGGCAATGTCCCACAAAGCGACATCCACCGCGCCGATGGCACGATATGTCGTCATCTTGATCCGCCGCATCATCCGGCCATGGATGCGTTCTCGGTCCAGCGGGTCGCAGCCGACGACCATGGGCTTCAGAGCGCGCACCAGCGAAAGCGCATCGAGTTCGGCTGATCTTGAATAGGATCCGAGGAAGGAATGTCCCTTGACCCCTTCGTCGGTTTCGATCGTCAGCAGCCCGAGACAGGATCGGGCATGCGCGGGGTTGGGACTGTGCGCCCCGTATCTGACATCGGGTGTCGCCTCCCAGGCGAATAACTCAAGGGAGAGGTCGGTTATCTTCATCGCTTATGGCCTCATCTGAGAGCAGGAAATCCGCCAGCGGTCCCGGTCCGGAACGGTATGTCAGTTGACGGACCAAAGGGGACGGTCTATAGATATCGTATCCTATATTGTTTGTCGAGAACCCTTTATGTCTAAAACCTTGCATGCGGCGTATGACATTCTGAACGCGGAATGTCCTTCTATCACAGTGCCCGACCGTCTCTATATCGACGGCGCGTGGCGGGACGGGTTCGACGGCCGGACATTCGAGGTTGCGAATCCGGCCACGGATGAGGCCGTCGCCGTTGTCGCCGATGCGACGATCGAGGATGGCCGGGCCGCCCTGGATGCGGCGGAGGCTTCCTTCGCGACATGGGCTGGCCGTCCCCCGCGCGAACGGGCCGAGATTCTGCGGCGGGCGCATACGCTTATCATGGAGCGGTCGGAATCGCTCGCCCGTCTCGTCACCATCGAGAACGGCAAGGCGCTTCCCGACGCCCGCGCGGAAATCGCCTACGCAGCGGAGTTCTTTCGATGGTATTCCGAGGAGGCAGTACGCAACATCGGCGAGATCACCAGGGGACCGGCTTCCGGCGCCCGTATCCTGGTGCAATACAGGCCCATCGGCATAGCGGTGCTCGTCACACCTTGGAACTACCCGGCGGCGATGGGCACGCGGAAGATCGCCCCGGCGCTGGCTGCTGGCTGTCCGGTCGTGATCAAGCCCGCCTCGGAAACCCCGTTGACGATGCTTGCCCTGATGCCGATCCTTGAGGCAGCGGGTGTGCCCAGAGGTGTTGTCAATGTGCTGCCGACAACCCGCCCCGCCCCTCTCGTCGACATGCTGCTGCATGACCCGCGGGTAAGGATCATCTCCTTCACCGGCTCGACCGAGGTCGGACGAAAGCTGCTTCGCACAGCATCGGACTGCGTCGTGAAACCGGCAATGGAGCTCGGCGGCAACGCTCCCTTCATAGTCCTTGCCGATGCCGATATCGATGCCGCCGTCTCCGGCGCGCTGGTGGCGAAGATGCGCAACCTCGGCGAAGCCTGCACCGCCGCCAACCGGTTCTACGTCCACGACAGCGTCAAGGACGCGTTCGTCCGCAAGTTCTGCGAGCGGATGAGCGCCCTGAAGGTCGGCAACGGCCTGACGGAAGGCGTCGAGGTCGGATCGCTGGTCAACGCGAAAACGCGGGACAAGGTCGAGGAACTCGTGGCCGATGCAAGATTGCGCGGAGCCGAGGTGCTGATCGGCGGAGAGGCGTTACCGGGGCCTGGATATTTCTACCCACCGACCGTGCTGGTGAACGTGCCCGATGACGCCCGCTGCTTCCGCGAAGAAATTTTCGGCCCTGTCGCGATGATCGCGAGCTTCTCGGACGAGCAGGACCTCGTCAGACGATGCAATGACACCGAATACGGTCTCGCCGCCTATCTTTATACGAAAGACCTGAAACGTGGGCTCGCCCTTTGCGAGCAGCTCGAATTCGGCATGATCGGCCTCAATCGCGGCCTGGTGTCGGACCCGGCCGCGCCATTCGGCGGCGTGAAACAGTCCGGCATCGGCCGCGAGGGCGCTCAGGAGGGCATGCTGGAGTTTCTTGAGGCGCAATATATATCAGCCGAGTGGTAGCACGTCCGTCCTGTGCCCCCTCCCCCGCCGCCGATCTGCCGGACCTCGCAACTTGTGTGCGGCGGTGCCTTCAGGAGAGCCGGGGGCGGGCGTCAGGCTGGAGTCGGGTCCTCCGGCAATCCTTCGACGATGACGAATTCGCCGACGCCGTGACCGTCACGGAAACGTCTGGCCGTTTGATACTCGGCCGAGCGACGAAAAGTGGTATCCACTTTTCTGCACGCTGCGCTAGAGGCCGGCGAGCGGCTCAAGAGCGTCAATCAGGCCCGAATAATCCCAACGGTGGCCTCCTCTTGCGGCGCAGGCATCAAAGAGTTCCTGTACCGTCGCCGTGTTCGGCAGGCTCATCTCGAGTTGCCGGGCGGTCTGGAGGGCGAGAGCGATGTCCTTCTGGTGAAGGCCGATACACCTGCTCGACGTCCGGTGTATCGGGCACCATGAGGATGACGGCGTCACAGGCCGTGCGAGCGGGCGACCGGAGGCGGCGGGCTTCATACCGGCGGCAGGTCTCCATCAGTTCCAAACCTACCCGGCGCCGTTACGCGGCTAATGCCGAATCGACATCAATCGTTACTCATCCCGGCAACACGCGGCGGCCTATTTCCCGGAAATGTCGTATATTTCCTTGAGGAAGGACCAGAAGCGTTCCACCGTCGGGCTTTGCCGGAGGCGCGGCCGGAATATCCGTATGATGATGGGGATGTCCCATTTCTCCTCGCCGGCCCGCACAAGCTCGCCGCTTTCCAGAAAGGGCTGCACGAGGCTGAGCGGCAGCCACGCGAGGCCGCGACCGTTCCGCGTCATGGCGAGCAGCACGGTCGCGACATGCGATGTGAAGACCGTCGTCAGCCATGTCGGCGGCGCATCCAGCGCCTGCGTCGCCGCGACGATGCGGCCCATCCCCGAGGTCGGACTGTACGAGACGTAGTTGGCGGGCGACTCCCTGGTCCCGGGGAGAGCATGTCTTGGTTCCTTGCTGCCCTCGGCGACAGGCACGCCCACGGGCACGAGAATGTCGTCGCCGAGATCAATCCAGCGGAACTGCTTCGGGTCCAGGGCAGTGGCGGCGGCAGGATGGTGATGACACAGGAGGAAATGCGCTTCCCCTTGCAGGATCTTGCGCTCGCAGGCCGCCATGTTGTCGGCCATGAGGCTTACCGTCGCTTCCAATGCGGTCCGCTCCTCGATGCGGCGCAGCCAGTCGGGGAAGAAATTGATCGACAGCACATGCGTCGACGCGAAACGCAGTGTTTCGGCGGCGGATTGGGCCGCAGAGCGTGCCTGTTCCCGTCCGAGATAAACGAGGCGGATAACCTCTTCGGCAAGGGGCTTGAACTGCTCGCCGGCACTCGTCAGCTCAATGCCGTGCGGATGTCGGTCGAAGAGCGGTGTGCCGACCCATTCTTCCAATGTTCGAACACGGCGGCTAAAGGCCGGCTGGGTAATGTTCCGCCGTTCGGCAGCGCGGGAAAAATGTCCGATCTCCGAAAGCGCTATGAAATCTTCAAGCCACGCAATTTCCATTGGATGTTAACATCCTCCCTGCCCTGTGCTTGTTTTCATAGGACAGACGTCACCTCCTCGCAATCGAGTTCCGGCGACAGCTCAGCTGCCGCGGCGCCGGCCATCGGCAATGATGCAGGCCTCCGGCGGGTCTTTCCCGTCAAGAATGGCGACGACGGACTGCGCTGCAACCATATTCGTTCGGGCCAGGCCTTCGAGCGACGATGCGGCGGAATGCGGCGTGGCGGCGACATTCGGCAGGGCGATGAGCTCGGCCGTGACATCGGCAAAACTCCTGTCGCTCTCGCTAAGGTAGACGTCGAGCCCCGCCCCCGCGAGCTTGCCTTGCTTCAGCGCGTCAAGGAGCGCCCGGTCATCCACGAGACCGCCACGGGCCGCATTGATGACAATTGCCGACGGTTTCATGAGGCTGATGGCCCGGGCGTCGATCAGGTTCCGCGTGGCGGGAACGAGCGGGGCATGCAGGGAGATGTAGTCGCTCTCGCGCAAGATTGTTGCGACATCGCAGAATGTCACGTTTTCGCTGCGGGCATATTCTTCGTCCGGGTACGGATCGTGCACGAGGACGCGGCAATCGAAGCCCCGCAGACGCTTCACGACACTGCGGCCGATACGGCCAAGACCGATGATCCCGACTGTCTTGCTGTTCAGGTCCGAGCTGACGAGTATGGTCCAGTCGCCCGCCAGCATCCTGTTCTGCGTCTCGCGCAGGCGTCGCCCGACTGCCAGCATGAGACCGATTGCGTGGTCGGCCACCGACGCGTCGTTCCCGCCGGCTGCGATGGTGATAACCCGCCCGAGTTCACGCACGGCGTTCACGTCCACGCGCTCGTAGCCCACGCCCCGGCGCGCTATTGCGATAAGGTCAGGCAAGTCCTCAAGCAGTGCGCGCGTGACGTGCGCGTGTCCAACGATCCAGCCCCCGGCTCCAGCCAAAACACTCCGAAGCTCGTCGTGCGTCAGATTTCCATCCCCCTTTCCCTTCGGCAAGTCCAGGATATCGACCTCGCAGTTGTTGCTCCTGAGATAGTCGATCGTTGCCTGGTCGAAATACCTTTGCGTCACGACGACCTTTCTTCCTGCCCCGGTCATGGTGGCTCCCCCTTTTCATGCCCATTTTCTGCCGCCCGGGTGGCCGGCACCCTGAAAGCGGTCGACTGTTTCTCAGATGGCATCGTCCCCCCATCTTCCGGCCAAGCAGCTGCGCGGCGGTAAGCACGAGAAAGATGCGCAGCAGATGATGGACGATGACGAATGCGACGTCGATTTGCAGCGTAACGGCGACGAGACCCATTTCCGTGAGCCCGCCAGGCGAATACGCAAGCACGACGGGCAGAAAGCCCGCATCGATGGAGTGATCGAACAGGGCCGCAAACGTGAGGGTCAGCAAAAGCAGGATACCCGTTACGACCGCCGAGTGAAACGCCACGGACAGGAAGAGCGAATGATGGGCGCCGCGGAACCGGCAGCCGATAATGGCACCCAGCACAACTTGCGCTGCGTTCACGGCAGGCGTCGGCAACGAAAAGGCGGAAAGGCCGAAGAGATGGATCGTGGCGCTCGCGAGCATCGGACCGAGCAGGAATTTGGCCGGCAGATGGAGAATCTGCGCAAGCAGAACGCCGACGACAGCCGCGCCAACGGCCCAGAGAAAGTCCGGATGTGACCACTCGCCCGATGCCGCGGCCGCGCCTGATGCCGCGACAGCGGGCGCGTGGTTGAAGAGCGAGATGATGAGGGGGAGCGTCGACACCACGAGGATAATCCGCGAGGAATGGATGAGAGCAATCCGCCGGACGTCGGCGCCATTCTGCTCGCCGAAAATCACCATCTCGGACAATCCGCCGGGCATGCCGGAATAGAAGGCCGTCAGGCGATCGTATCCGGCAACGTACCTGAGATAGAGGACGCAGGCGACGCCGCCGAAGGAAAGGTAGAGAGCGAGGCCGACGATCGTCGGCAACCATTGTATGGCAGCTCTTGCTATGTCGGGCGAAAAGCTCGCCCCCAGAGCCAATCCGACCACGATGATCACTGGCGGGCGAACCCAGGCAGGTGCCGCAATCGGCGCGTCGAACGCCGCCGCCGCGGTGCAGGCCAGCATCGATCCCAGCATCCACGCAAGGGGGAGATGCATACAGGCAAACAGCGCGCCGCCGATCGTGCCGAGCATCAGGGCGAAAAGAAAGGCACGGATCCTCTCAAGGTCGGTGACACCGCTGATTTCCCTGCGGCACATCAGATGGCAGCCGCGACGGCTTTCCCGCATGCGACCGTGTCGGCGGTGCCGCCCAGGTCACGCGTCCTCAGCCGCCTATCCGAAAGCGTATGCTCGATCGCGCCGAGGATCGCCGAGGCCGCAGGGCGCTCGCCCAGATGGTCGAGCATCATCGCCGCCGACCAGATCTGACCGATCGGATTGGCCACGGACAGGCCTGCGATATCCGGCGCTGAACCGTGCACCGGTTCGAACAGGGAAGGGAAATCCCGCTCAGGATTGATGTTGCCCGACGGCGCGATTCCGATCGTGCCGGTGCAGGCCGGGCCGAGATCGGATAGGATGTCGCCAAAGAGGTTGGATGCCACCACGACGTCGAACCAGTCCGGATGCTGCACGAAATGAGCGGTCAGGATATCGATGTGGTATTTGTCCCGGCGAACATCCGGGTAGTTCTTCGCCATTTCCTCGACACGCTCGTCCCAGTAGGGCATCGTGATGGAGATTCCATTCGACTTCGTCGCAGAAGTGAGATGCCCCTTGCGTTCGGCAGCGAGTTCGAACGCGAACTTGAGAATGCGGTCGACGCCCTTGCGGGTCATCACGGTCTCCTGGATCACAACTTCCCGTTCCGTGCCCGGAAAGATGCTACCGCCGATCGAGGAATATTCACCTTCGGTGTTTTCCCGCACGACGTAGAAATCGATATCGCCCGGCTTCCGGCCCGCAAGCGGAGACGTCACGCCCGGCATCAGCCGGCAAGGGCGCAGGCTCACGTACTGATCGAACTCGCGGCGGAACTGGATCAGCGATCCCCACAGCGAAATGTGGTCCGGAACTTTGGCCGGCCAACCGACTGCACCGAAAAAAATCGCGTCATGCCTGCCGATCTGCTCCTTCCAGTCCTCCGGCATCATGTGGCCATGCTTCTCGTAGTAGTCGCATGATGCGAAATCGAAGATATCGATTTTAAGATCGAAGCTGTAGCGCGAGGCCGCCGCTTCGAGCACCCTCAATCCCTCCGGAACGACTTCCTTGCCGACACCGTCGCCAGGAATGACCGCGATCCTGTAAACGTTTGTTTTTTCACGTTCCACGATGGCCCCTGCTGCTCATGCAATACACCTTGATACGTCGTGGAAGGATGGCAACCGCCGCTGTTCCAGTCCATTGCCGGTTCGGCATGTATCTATGCAGCGTCAGCGCATCGCGATCGCCCGGACGCTGGCCCTGGAGAACTGATGCGGATAGAAGTCGACGCGTTCCTCCGGATCGGGGATGCCGACGCGGCCGAGCAACCTTATCGCCTCCGCATGCAGATTGCCGGCTTCGCTACCGTGAATGCGAAACATCTCGGCAAGTTGCCAACCGACGGTGCAGGCGGGATTCAGCGCCAACGGATCCGAACACCATGGCAATCCGCCTGCCGTTGATATCCAAGCCCCCGAGGAGATTCAGAAGTGATCTGATCCGTCAGTTTCTGGAACCAAACATTTATGTCGACAAGGATAATGAAAATAGCTACTTTATGGGGAAATATACGCAACATACCTGAGAATTGTAGACAACAATGTCTCTACCACGGTCTTTGCCAGTCGTCTTCATGCGCGGGGGTACGAGCAAGGCGCTTGTGTTCCACCAACGGGATCTGCCTGCCGTCGACCCCGATGGCAGGCGAAGCCTGTGGTCCGACATCTTCCTCCGGGCGCTTGGAAGTCCCGATCCCCATGGCAGGCAACTCAACGGGATGGGGGGCGGCATTTCTTCACTCTCCAAGGTGGCCGTCGTGGGGCCTTCCACTCGCGACGATGCCGATGTCGATTATACGTTCGCCCAGGTCGGCGTCGCTGACAGCATCGTCGGCTATCGCGGTAATTGCGGGAATATCTCTTCGGCGGTCGGTTCCTTCGCCGTGGACGAAGGGCTGGTGCCGGCCGCGGATGGAACGCAGACGGTGCGTATTCACAACACTAATACCGGCAAGATCGTCGTCGCCAGTTTCGCGGTGGCGGGCGGCAAGGCCGTGGAGGCGGGCAGCTTCTCGCTTCAGGGCGTGTCGGGCACCGGTGCGCCGATCAGGCTCGCGTTCAAGGCACCCGGAGGCGCGGCGACGGGCAGGTTGCTGCCCACCGCGAACGCCATCGACCGGCTGGAGGTGGCCGGCTTCCCCGCCGCCCTCGCGGTGACCATGCTGGATGTCTCCAATCCCGTCGTTTTCGTCACGGCAGAGGACATTGGCCTGCGGGGAGACGAGGCGGCGTCGCTTCTCGCCGCGGACGCGGCCCTGCTGGAGACCTTCGAGGCGATACGGCGCGCGGCCGCCGTGGCGATGGGGCTGGTCGCCTCGGAAGACGAGGCCCGCACGGCGCTCCGCAGCCTTCCCATCGTCGCCCTGCTGTCGGCGCCTGAGGACGCTTCCAGCGACATCGTCGCGCGGATGGTGGCAACCGGCCAGCCGCACAAGGCATCGCCACTCACGGGCGCCATGTGCCTCGCCGCCGCGGTCAAGATTCCCGGCACCATCGCAAACCGTCTCGCGCAGCCCCTCGCCGCGGATGCGGATGTGCGGATCGCCCACGCGTCCGGCGTGCTGCCGGTTTCCGCCACCGTGGAGGCGCGGGGCGATTCCTTCGAGGTGATCGATGCCGTCGTCTATCGTACGGCCCGGCGACTGATGGACGGACGGGTCTACCTCGCACCCTGACGAGGGACGGCATGTCCGTCCGGGTCCCCGGCCCGTCAGCCCTTGCGGCTGCGGCGGGCGGACGCTGCGGTCGCCTCTTGCGCTTCCCGCTCCAGCAGCGCCTTTTCCATGTTCGCGCGGGAAGCCTGAATGTGCCGCCGCATGAGCAGTTCCGCGAGTTCGGGATCGCGGTTGGAAATCGCCTCCGCAATCCGCTGGTGCTCCACGAAGGCGCGCTGGGCGCGCGCGCCGTCGATCGCATGCTGGAAGCGGCACAGGCGGATCAGCTGGTAGTATTCGTCGCACAGGAGCTGGAAAAGACTGGCATTGCCGCTGTAGCGCGTGATGGCGAAGTGGAACTCCGCGTTGGCGCTGCTCTGAATGTAGCCGCCCGGCGTGACGCCGACCAGCTTCTCGTGCCCCTGCAGCATCGCGCGCAGCTCCTCGATCTGCGCACTGGTGATCCGCCGCGCCGCCTCACGCGCGGCAAGCCCTTCCAGCACCTCGCGGATGGCGAAGGTCTCGCTCATCATCTGGTGGGTTATCGTGACGACGCGGGCGCCAAGGCGCGGCGAGCGCGTCACGAGCCGCCGCTCCTCCAGACGGCGGATCGCCTCGCGAAGCGGCCCGCGGCTGACGCCGAGGCGGCGCGAGAGGTCGGGCTCGCTCAGCTTCGAGCCCGGCCTGATCTCGCCCTTGACGATGGCGTCGCTCAACTGGCGGAATGCCCGGTCGGACAGCATCTGGTCATCGCCGTCCGCAACTTCCTGAAATACGTCGTTCATGGGCGGGCCTCCGGGCGGAATGCATTGATATGTCGACAATCTCGTCGTTAAACGAAGAATCGAGGCCGGATTGTAGACAGAAATCCGGCCTTTGGGCAATTTGCGCGCTTGTTGATCCACGTGATCCACTTTTTTGTTGACAAAATGCGCCTTCAGCCTAGCATTTCTCCCTGAAGAAAAAAACATCCGGCAGGACGGGGAGGAAAGACAAGAAGATGAAAGTCCATACAATCCGCGTACTTAGAAGCTCCGAGATGCCTGCCCACCAGGACCTTCTGGCGTGGAAGCTGGCGGAGGTTGCGTTGGACGAAGCCCCGCTGGATGGGGATGTTGTCGACATGATCGTCAACAGGGTCATCGACAATAGCGGCGTGGCCATCGCCGGAATCGCGCGCCGTCCGGTGGCCAATGCGCGCGCGCAGGCTGTCTGCCATCCGCATCCGGGTGGGGCGACGGTCTATGGACTGCCCCGGCACCAGCGCGTGTCGGCCGAATGGGCGGCCTGGGCGAACGGCACGGCGGTCCGCGAACTCGATTTCCATGATACGTTTCTCGCCGAGGACATGAATCACCCGGGCGACATGATCCCGGCCGTGCTTGCAGCCGGCCAGCAGTTCGGCGCGACCGGCGCTGACCTCGTCCGGGGGGTGGCCGCCGCCTATGAGGTGTGCGGCGACCTGACCAAGGGGATTTGCCTGCACAAGCACCGCATCGATCACCTGACGCATATCGGCGCGGGCATGGTCGCGGGCATCGGCGCCATGATGCGCTTGCCGATCGAGGCGCTCTATCAGGCCCTCAACCATATCGTGCACGTGAGCGTGACGACGCGCCAGTCACGGAAAGGGGAAATCTCGAGCTGGAAAGCCAATGCGCCGGCCCATACCGGCAAGCTCGCGGTCGAGGCGATCGACCGGGCGATGCGCGGAGAGACCTCGCCGACGCCGATTTACGAGGGCGACGACAGCATCATCGCGTGGCTGCTGAAGGGACCGGAGGCGGAATACGCGGTTCCGCTGCCGGAAAAGGGAGAGCCGAAGCGCGCGATCATGGAGACCTATACGAAGGCCTATTCCGCGGAAATCCAGGCGCAGGCGCTGATCGACCTCGCATTCCGGCTCCGCAGACGCATCGCGGACACGCGCGCCGTCATCCGCTCGATCGTCATCCATACGAGCCACCATACGCATCGCATCATCGGCAACGGCTCGGGCGATCCCCAGAAATATAACCCGCAGGCAAGCCGCGAGACACTGGATCACAGCGCCATGTACATTTTCGCGGTGGCGCTGGAGGATGGCGTCTGGGACCATATCGCCAGCTATACGCCCGAGCGCGCCAGCCGTCCCGAGACGGTGGCCCTGTGGCGCAAGATCAGCACGGTCGAGGACGAGGAATGGACCGCGCTCTACCATCATCCCGATCCGATGCGGCGCGCCTTCGGCGGCCGTGCGGTCGTGACGTTCGAGGATGGTACGGTGACAGAGGAATCCCTCGATGTCGCGGATGCGCATCCTTCCGGCGCCAGCCCCTTCGGCCGCGACGATTACCTGCGCAAGTTCCGGTCGCTCGCCTCCCTGACGGTGCGGGATGCCGAGATCGACCGCTTCCTGACACATGCGCTGGCCCTGCCGGAGTTGCCGGCCGGCAAGCTGGTCGAACTGACGCTGGAAGTCGAAAGGGATCGCCGCGAGCCGCGGGGGCTGAAAAGCGGCCTGTTCGAGCTGTCCGCGCCCTGAGGCGGCTTCGCTGTACGGACGGCGATCCGGCTTCGGGCTCGAGGTTCTCTGGAAGTCTTTCCGCCGGTCCATATTTCCGGCGGAACATCAGCCTGAAGGCTGAAAAATATCCGGTTCGGCCGGGACAAAAATAAAAAACGGTAAAACAAATAAAGAACAGGGAGGAAAAGATGCTTTCGAGACGTTCTTTGCTTGTCGCGTCCACGCTGGCGCTGTCGTGCATGCTGGTTCCCGGTAGGGCCGCCTCGGCGGAAGTGCCGGCCGGCTATCCGGAAAGTTACGCCGACGTAATCGCGAAGGGCCTGGCGGAAAAACGGCTGCGAGTCTACTCGACCACCGACGCGGCGTCGGTGCAGCCGCTGATCGCCGACTTCGAGGCGCTCTATCCGGGAATCAAGGTCGAGTATTCGGATATTTCCAGCGCCGAAATCTACAACCGCGTCATCTCGGAGCAGGCGGCCGGCCAGCCCAGCGCCGATGTCGTCTGGACCAGCGGCATGGACACCGGCACGCGCCTTGCCGCCGACGGCTATGCGGCGGCGTACGAATCGCCGGAAACGGGGAACCTGCCGGACTGGGCGAACTGGAAGAACATCGCCTACGGCACAACCTTCGAGCCGCTGGTGTTCATCTATAACAACCGCATCCTGAAGGACGACGCCGTGCCGACGAGCCATGCCGATCTGGTGCGGCTGGTCAGGGAAAAGCCCGACCTCTTCAACGGCAGGTTCACCACCTATGACCCGAGCCGCACGCTCGGCCTGATGCTGAACATGTTCGACGAGGTGCACTGGCCCGATTTCTGGGAAGCGCTCTCCAGCCTCGGCAAGAGCGGCATGCGGATCGACGCGAGTTCCGGCTCGATGATGGAGAAGGTGGGATCGGGTGAATACGTGCTGGCGTGGAACACGATCGGCTCCTACGTTCCTGCGCTTCAGCGCCGCAATCCGGCGATCGGCATGGTCACGCCGTCCGACTATACGCTGATCCTCTCCCGCGTGGCCCTGATCGCCGACCGGGCCGAACATCCGAACGCGGCGCGCCTGTTCCTCGACTACCTGCTGTCCGCGCGCGGCCAGAAGCTGCTGATGGAAAAGGCCGAACTCTATTCGATCCGCAGCGATCTCACGGGCGATCTGACGGCCGCCGCGCTCGCGAAACGGGTCGGCGGGGCCATCCGCCCGATCCCGATCGGCGACGAACTGCTCGACCGAGTGATGAACGAAAGCGGGAGAGTGGCGTTCCTGCGCAAGTTCCAGGAGTCGCTCCGTGCAAAGTGATGCCTCCGTGCCGACGAAGGCGGGCTGGGCCAGGGCGCCCGCCCGCCGACGGATTCCCGGACGCAATCCGATAAGGGCAATCGGCGTCGCCGGCGTCGCGCTCGTCGTGCTGGCACCCATCACCCTCATCGTCTACCAGAGTTTCCTGAGCACGCCCTTTTTCATGCCGCGCGCGACGCTCAGCCTCTCCGCCTACGAATTCGTGCTGGGCGATCCGGAATTCTATCGCGCCCTGTCCAATTCCGTGATCATCGCGCTCGGCATGCTGGCCATCGCGGTTTCGCTGGGCGCGCTGCTGGCCTTCCTGATGACGCGCACGGACATGCCGGGAAGCGGCTGGATCGAGCCGCTGCTGCTCACACCCGTCTTCATCTCGGCAATCGTGATGGCGTTCGGCTATGTGGTGTCGATCGGGCCGGTCGGCTTCGTGTCCCTATGGGCGCGAAGCCTGTTTGGCGCCATCCCGTGGAATCTCTACTCGATCGAGTCGCTCATTGTTATCTCGGGGCTGACGCATGTCCCGCACGTCTATCTCTACGCTTCCGCAGCCTTGCGGGGCCTCAATCCCGAGGTGGAGGAGGCGGCGCGCATCGCCGGCGCCGGCGTCTGGCGCGTGGCGTTCACGCTGAGCATGCCGCTGATCCTGCCTTCGCTCGTCTTCAGCGGCATGCTCGTGTTCCTGCTCGGCATCGAGATGTTCGGCTTCGCCCTGATTCTGGGCGACCCCGCCGGCGTCGTCGTGCTGACGACCTATCTCTACAAGCTGACCAACCTGCTGGGGACGCCGTCGTATCATCTGATGGCGGTGGTGGCGGTCGTCATCGTGCTCATGACGCTGCCGCTGGTGCTGCTGCAGCGCCGCCTGCTGCGCGCGTCGGAGCACTACGTCACCATCCGGGGTAAGGGCATGTCCGGACGCCCGCTGTCCCTGGGCGTCTGGCGCTGGCCGGCCTTCGGCATGGTGATGTTGTGGCTGGGCTTTACCGTCATTCTGCCGATCAGCGGTCTGGTGCTGCGCTCGCTCGTCTCCACCTGGGGCGAAGGGGTCGACCTCACGAGCGTCTTCACGACAGCCAACTACGCGGAGCTGTTCAACTATCCCAACCTCGTCCGTAGCATCGTCAACACGATCCTGCTCGCGGGGATCGGCGGGGCGCTGGCGGTCGGCTGCTACACCGCCGTGGCGCTGATCGGCCACCGCTGGCGCCGCTCCGGCGCCGCCGTGCTCGACTTCCTCGTCATGATGCCCCGCGCGTTGCCGGGGCTCATCGCCGGCCTCGCCTTCCTCTGGATCTTTCTCTTCGTGCCCTTCCTCACGCCGCTGCGCAGCACGCTCGCCAGCCTCTGGATCGCCTATACGGTCGTCTGGCTTGCCTATGGCACGCGCCTGATCAGCGCCGCGCTGTATCAGGTCGGCGCGGAGCTGGAGGAGGCCGCCCGGGTCTCGGGCGCGAGTGAGGGGCGGGCCTATCGGGACGTGACGATCCCGCTCGTGCGGTTCGGGCTGATCGGGAGCTGGCTGCTGATCTTCATGACCTTCACGCGGGAATACTCGACTGGCGTCTATCTTCTCGGCCCGAATACGGAGGTCATCGGCTCGATGATCGTCTCCCTGTTCGGCAGCGGCGGGCTCGACCTCATCGCCGCCATGTCCGTCATCAATCTCTGCCTGGTGGGGCTTCCCCTGATCCTCGCGCTGCGACTTGGAGTGCGTCTCAATGCCTGAACTCGTGATTGACAACATCCGGCGGCAGATCGGCGCTCTGGAAATCCTCAAGGGCATCTCGCTGACGCTGCAAGCGGGGGAGATCGTCGCGCTTCTCGGGCATTCGGGAAGCGGCAAGACCACCTTGCTGCGATCGGTGGCGGGGCTCGACGAGCCGAGTTCCGGCCGCATCACGCTAGGCGACAATGTCGTGTTCGACAGCGGCAGAGGCATCAATCTGCCCCCCGAGCAGCGCGGCCTCAGCCTCGTCTTCCAGTCCTATGCGCTGTGGCCGAACAAGACGGTGAGCCAGAACATCGCCTACGGACTGAAACTGCGCAGCGTCGGCGCGGCGGAGAGCGGACGGAAGGTTTCTTCGCTGCTCGAAAGGCTGGGCCTCTCGAACCTCGGCGAGCGGTATCCGCATCAGTTATCGGGCGGGCAGCAGCAGCGCGTCGCCCTCGCTCGGGCGCTGGTCTACCAGCCGCGCATCCTGCTTCTGGACGAACCGCTGTCCAACCTCGATGCGAAGCTGCGCGAGGAAGCGCGCTCCTGGTTGCGTGAACTCATCGTGCAGGCCGGCATCAGTGCGCTCTACGTTACGCACGACCAGATCGAGGCCATGGCGGTCGCGGACCGGATCATGCTGCTGCGCGGCGGCAGCGTGGAGCAGGAGGGACCGCCTGCTGAAATCTACGAGCGTCCGGCGTCGCTGGGGGCGGCGGAGTTCATGGGGAGTAACAATCGCTTCCCGGTGACCGTCCGGGAGGTTCGGGACGGCGTTGCCAGCTTCCGGCTGGGCGAATCCGACATGCACGGCGTCGTTCGCGGGGCGGGCCGCGTGGGCAATGGGACGGTGGCGCTCACGCGGATCGAACGCGTGCGTCTCGCCGACGCGCCGGGGCCGAACCGCATGCGGTGCCACCTCGACGCCATGCTCTATCTGGGCGAGCGGCGCGAATACATGCTCTCGGTTGATGGGGTCCGCTTTCGCGCCTGGGGGCAGGCCGATCGGGCGCCGGGACCATGCTGGGCGGAGATCGCTCCCGAGGATCTCTGGCTGTTCTGAGTTGCGGACATGGTTGGCGCCGGAGCGCCGCCCATCTTCAGCCGGGGGTCGGGACGCGATCGACGACACGAAGGCCGGGCCCATGGGCAGGGCCTCCATGGCTTCGGCGGTCAGCCTCAGATTATTATGGCGGCGGTGTCACCGGCTGCTGCTTTTGTGCCCCGAATCGTCCCTTCACCCTCTCACGGACGGACTGGAACGTGACATAGAGCATCGGGATGAGGAAGATCCCGAAGACGGCGGCTGCGATCATGCCGGCAAAGACCGGCGTCGACACGTTGTGCCGGGCGATTTCGGACGCGCCATGCGCTCGCACCAGCGGCACGAGACCGAGGATGAAGGCGATCGATGTCATCATCACCGCGCGGAATCGGAGCTTCGCCCCGAGCATCGCGGCCTCCGAGATGCCGATCCCCGCCTCGCGCCGTTCCTTGGCGAATTCGACGATCAGAATGCCGTTCTTCGCCGCAAGCGCAATCAGCACCACGAGGCCGATCTGCGCGTAGAGATCGAGCGTCAGGCCGAAAGCGATGAGGCCGATGAACGCCCCCATGATGGCGACGGACACCGACAGCAGGACCGGCACCGGGATCGTCCAGCTCTCGTAAAGCGCGACGAGAAACAGGTAGGCGAACAGGATCGCCAGCGCCATGATCACCGTCGTCTGTCCGGCGGTGCCCTGCTCCTGATAGGCTGTTCCGGTCCATTCGAAGCTGTAGCCCGCCGGTAGCGTCTTCTCCGACACTTCCGCCATGGCCGCCATCGCGTCACCCGATGATACGCCGGGGGCAGGACTGCCATTGATCGTCACCGAGCGATAGTTGTTGTATCGGGTGATGACCTGCGGCCCCACTTCCGTCCGCGCGGTGGCGACGGATCGCAGCGGCACCATGGCGCCCCTGTTGTTGCGCACATAGATGTTCCACAGCGCATCCACGTCGCGCCGGTCGGCCGCGTTACCCTGCAGGTTCACCTGCCACGTCCGGCCGTAGAGGTTGAAGTCGTTGATATAGGCCCCGCCAAGCGTTGCCTGCACGGTCGAGAAGATATCGCCGACGCTGACACCGAGCGCCTGCGCCTTCTCGCGGTCGATATCGAGATAGATCGACGGCGTCGTCGCCCGGAAGGTCGAGAAAACCTGCGTCAGCCTCTCATCCTGATTGGCCGCGGAAACGAGAGCCTGTACCACGCTGGCCATCGCGGCCGGCTCCGCTCCTTCGAGGTTCTGAAGCTGGTATTCGAAACCGCCGCTCGTGGACAATCCGATGACCGGCGGCAGATTGATCGGCAGCACGTTGGCGACACGGATCTGCATCGACGCAACGAAGACGTCGCGGATCAGCGCCTGCGCGGAATCCTGCGCTGCCGGCCGATCGGCGAAGTCCTTCAGCGTGACGACGATGTAAGCCGCGTTGCTGGCCGAAAAGCCGTCGAGGAACGAATAGCCCACAATCGAGGTGACATGCTCGACCTGCGGCATCTTCCGAACAAGCGCCTCCACCTCCTTCGTCACCTCACGGGTACGATTGGTCGACGCGCCGTCCGGCAATTGCACGCTGATGAAGAACGCGCCCTGATCCTCCTCCGGCAAAAAGCCGGTCGGCGTGATCCCCGACAGCGACACGACGCCGACACCCACGGCGACCACCACCGCCAGCGACAGCACGGCCACCCGCACCAGCCGCCGCACAAGGGCGGCGTAGCCGTCGCGCACGTTGTCGATGCGCGCGCTGACCCAGCCCAGCACGCCGCGTTTCGGCCCGCCATGGCGCAACAGCACGGCGCAGAGCGCGGGCGACAGCGTCAGCGCGTTGATCGCGGAAATGACCATCGACACGCTGATGGTCACGGCGAACTGCCGGAACAGCTCGCCGGAAATGCCGGGAATGAACCCGATCGGCACGAACACCGACAGCAGGACCAGGGTCACGGCGATGATCGGTGCGGTCACCTCGTTCATGGCCTTCTCGGCGGCCTGCGCCGGCGTCAGCTCCGGCTCCTCCTCCAGCACGCGCTCGACGTTCTCCACCACGACGATGGCGTCATCGACGACGATGCCGATCGCCAGCACCAGCGCCAGCAGCGACACCGTGTTGGCGGAGAAGCCAAGCGCCAGCAGCACCGCGAAAGTGCCGACCAGGCTGACGGGCACCGCGATGATCGGGATGAGGGTGGCTCGCAGGTTGCCGAGAAAGAGGAACACCACGACGGCCACCAGAACGAACGCCTCGAACAGCGTCTTGATCACCTCGTCGATGGTGGCGTTCACGAAGGTGGTGGTGTCGAACACGATCTGGGAGCGCATCCCCTGGGGGTAGCGCTGGCTCAGATCGTCGAGCGTCGCGCCGATCGCCTCCGCCGCACTGATCGCGTTGGCGCCGGGCGCCTGATAGATGCCGATCGCGACCGCCTCGCCGCCGTCGAGACGGCTCGTCGTGTCCTCGTTCTGGGCGCCGAGTTCCACGCGCGCGACGTCCCTTACGCGCAGCACCGAACCATCCGGATTGGCGCGCAGGACGATGGCGCCGAACTCCTCGCCCGTGGTCAGGCGGCCTTGCGTGGAAACATTGAACTGAAACTGCTGGTCATCGGGCACCGGCTGCGCGCCGATGCGCCCCACCGGCGCCTGCACGTTCTGCGCGGCGATGGCGCGCGTGATGTCCGACGGGATCAGGCCGAGGCTGGTGAGACGCTCGATATCGAACCAGATCCGCATCGAATAGTTCATGCGGCCGAAAAGCGTGGCCGACCCCACGCCGGGCGTGCGCGCGAGGCTGTCGAGGATGTTGATCGTGGCGTAGTTGGTGAGAAAGAGCTCATCGTGGGCGGGATTGTCGCTCGTCAACATGATGAACTGCAGAATCGACGACGACTGCTTCTGCACCGTCAGTCCCTGCTGCTGCACCTCCGGCGGCAGGCTGGCGAGCGCGGTCTGGACGCGGTTGTTGACGTTGACCGTGTTCATATCCGGGTCGGAACCCAGCTCGAAGCTCACCGTGAGGTTGTAGGAGCCATCCGCGCCGCTGGTGCTCTTCATGTACAGCATGCGGTCAACGCCGATGATCTTGGCCTCGAGCGGCTGTGCGACAGCGGATTCCACCACATCGGCGGAGGCGCCGGGGTAGAAGCCGCTCACCTTGACCTGAGGCGGCACGATGTCGGGCAGTTGCGCCACGGGAATGCGCATCAGCGCCAGCAGACCGGCAATGGAAATGACGATGGCGATGACGATCGCCAGGCGCGGCCGGCGGATGAAGACCGAGGAGATCATGGCCCGCCCCTACTGCTGCGCCGCAGCGGCAGCCGACTGGCTCGCCGGCGCGGGCGAGACCGGCTCGCCCGGGCGAACGTTCTGTATGCCCTCGACGATGACGCTGTCGCCCTCGTTCAGACCGTCCACGACGGCAGCGACGAGCGGGGTCGACTGCCCGAGCTTGACGCGCTTCTGCTGCGCCTTGTTGTCGGCGTCGACGATGAAAACGTAGTCTCCCTGCCGATCGGAGAGGATCGCCGACCGCGGCACGGCGAGAGATTTCGTCGGCTCTACCGCTTCGAGGATGACCGTGACGAACGCGTCGTTGGTAAGCCTGCGGACGGAGCCGACGCCGTCACCGGCGGTCGGGACGGGCGGATTGGTGATGACGCCGCGCAACAGGATCGTATCGGTATCCTGCGCCACCGACGTGTCGATGAAATCGAGCTTGCCGACCTCGGTGTAAAGCGAACCGTCCGCCAGCCTCAGCCGCACGTTCAGCCCCTTGCCACCGTCGGCGCGCTCCTCGTCACCGAGTTGGAGGATCTCACGCGACGGGACGGGAAAGGTCACGTACATCGGGTCCTGGCTGACGATCGTCGCCAGGACGCCGGAATTCGGCCCCACGACATTGCCCTGCGTGACCGAGGTGCGGCCGATGCGGCCATCAATGGGAGAACGGATCTCGGTGTAGTCGAGGTTGATCTGCGCCGCGCGAAGCTGCGCCTCCGCCAGCGACACCTGCGCCTTGGCGCTGCGCTCGGCGGCGAGGGCGTTATCCACGTTCGTCTGCGGTCCGGCGTTGCGGGCCAGAAGCTCCTGCGCGCGCGTCAGGGTGAGCTCGGCATTGACGAGCTGCGCTTTCGCCTGCTCCACCAGCGCCGCCTGCGCATCGAGGGCGGCCTGGTAGGGCCCGCGTTCGATGCGGTAGAGGATATCGCCGGCCTTCACTTCCGCGCCCTCCTGAAACGCCTGCTCCTCCAGGAAGCCGGTGACGCGCGCCAGGAGATCGACCCGCTCGCGCGACTGCACGCGCCCGGAAAATTCCGTGCTCTCGTTCATGGTCTGCGCGGTCGCTGCAACCACTCCCACTGCCGGGGGAGCACGCCCCGGCACCTGTGCGAACGCCCGCCCCGCGACCAGATCGGTTGCCGGAACGGCAAGGCAGGCGGTTACCAGACCGGCGCAGCACGCCATCGCAAGTCGGCCAGCAACGAAAGCAACCATGAATACGTCCCCCCGCATCATGCCGTCGGACGAGCATGCAAGTCGGCAAAGAATACCGACCGGGTGGGCACGTCCAGCCCGCAAGATGCAGCTGAAACGAGCATGAGCATAACAACGGCGCAGTAGGATATACCTGCCCGTTACAGCACTGTAAACGGCAGCGAGACAGACTCTTTCTGAATAGGTGGCTGTCGACTCGATGGCGATTGCAGCACCGGCCTTCGCCTTTCCGTTATCCCGGCATCGCAGCCGGCTTCGAACGGATTGCCGGTACCATCTTTTCCCGAAGCCATCTTTTCCCGAAGCAGGAAGGGCATTGGAGCCGGCGGCGCGGTTCAACTTGAATGTCCGCCGCTTTGGCCTGCCGAACGAAGAAGCCCCCAGCATCCTCGGCGCTGCGACCGAGGCAGGCAGGATCCCCCCTCCCCCCATAATCATGGCTGTCGGGCAGGCGTCATTTTGGCGATAATCCGCGAGGGCTTCGCATCAACGGACACCTGACGGAAAGGGACACAGATGGCATCCGCGCAGTCGAACGAAGGCGCCGGCAAGCAGACCTCGGTCCTTATCGTCGAAGATGATGCGCCGACACGCTGGCGCATCAGCGACGCCCTGTCGCGTCAGGCGGAGTTCCTGGTGAACGAGGCTGCGAATCTCGCCGAGGCGCGCGCGCTCGTCGACGACACCGTTCCGGACGTGCTGCTCACCGACCTCCATCTGCCGGACGGCAACGGTCTGGAACTCATCCGGGACGTGCGCCAGCGCAGCGAGGCGACGGAGATCATGGTCATCTCGATCCTCGGCGATGAGGAAAGCGTGATTTCCGCCATCCTGCTCGGCGCGAACGGCTATCTGCTGAAGGATGCCTTTCCGACGGACATCGCCGATACGGTACGCGACCTGATGCGCGGCCATTCGCCGATCTCCGCATCGATCGCCCGTTTCATCGTCCGCCGCACGCAGGGACGGCCGGGCCAGCCCATGCCCTCGGACCTCAACACCGCGAAGCTCACGCCGCGCGAGATCGATATCCTCTGGGGCATCGCCAAGGGCTTCAGCTATGCCGACATCGCCGACCGTCTCGGTATTTCCCGGCAGACCGTTCCCGGGTATATCAAGAACATCTACCGCAAGCTCGACGTCAATACACGTGGCGAGGCCGTCTTCGAAGCCCTTCAGCGGGGGCTCATCAAACTATAGAAGCGTTGTTCATGGCCGAGAGCCTTCCGATCGCCCGTTCGAGAGACCATCGGCTGCTGGCCTATCTCGCCTTTCAGATCGTCATTGCGGCGTTCTGCATTTCCCTCTTCCGGCTGAGCCCGCCCACGCCGCCGCTCCAGTACCGGCTCGCCGGCGCGGAGATCAGCGAGGACGGCGTCTCGTGGCAGCCCATCGAGCTGCCCCACACCTACGAGCACGCCGGCACGGCGCGCACCAGGGCCGATCCGGCGCCCCTCCTCTACAGGATGCGCTTCGACCGTTCTCCTTCCGACAATGCGCTGCCGTGGTCTCTCTTCCTCCCGAGGTTCACGAGCAGCGCCGAGGTCGCCATCAACGGCACGGTCATCCTCGATACCCGCCGCAATCCCGGCGCGAGACGGCTGAACCGCAACAGTCCCGCCATCGCGCTGATACCGCAGGCGCTCTTGCGCGACGATGCCAACGAAGTCACCGTCCGGCTCTTCGTCTGGGGGCCGCTCACCGGCTATCTCGACAGCGCCTACGTCGGGCCGGATGCCGAACTGAGGCCCGCCTACGACAAGCGCATCTTCCTGTTTGCCACGATACCGCTCGTCCTCGCCGTCTGGCAGGGGACGATCGGGACGATCCTCGGCCTGATCTGGCTGAACCGGCGCCACGAGACCGCCTATGGCTGGCTAGCGGCGGCGATGGCGATCGGCGCGGCGCAGCACTTTATCGTCCCCCAGCCGGCGTATCCGGCTCTACAGGGCTTTCTCGCCGCCGCCGGCACGCTGGAAAGCGCGCTGGCGCTGCTTTTCGCGGCGCGTCTCGCGAATCTCAGGTCCTCTGCGCTGGAATGGCTGGCCTTCTTCCCCGGTCTCGCGATCCTGGCCACAGGCCTGTTCCGCGACCCGGCGGATCTGTGGACGATCTATATGGTGCTGGGCCCCGCGAGCATCGGCCTGTTCGTCATCCTGATCGCGCTCATCCTCGGCTGGTCGGCGGTGGCCAAGGGAGAGAAAAGCAGCTTCTTCCTCGGCTCGACGCTGACCGTCGTCGTGGTCTTCTGGGCCCACGACGTGCTGACCGTGCTGAACGCCCTTCCGGGCGAGCGGATATTCCTCGGCCGCCTCTCCTACTCCGCGGTCCTGATCGCCATCGGCATCGGGCTGACCTGGCGCATCGTGCAGGCGCTGAACGAGGCCGACAGCTTCGCCGGCAGGCTGGTGCTGCGGGTCCGTGAGGCGGAGGAGAAGCTGCGGGCGAGCTTTGCCCGCGAGGAAGAACGGGCACGCAACGAGGCGCTGGCGGCGGAGCGGACGCGACTCATGCGCGACCTGCACGACGGCCTCGGCGGGCAGCTCGTCAGCATCGTCGCCCTCACGGAGCAGATGGGCCGCGAGGGCACGGCTATCGGCGATGCCGCACGCGCCGCGCTGAAGGACCTGCGCCTTGTCATCGACGCGATGGAGGAGATCGACGGCGACCTGATGCTGGCGCTCGGCTCCTGGCGGGAGCGGATATCGGCACAGTTGCGCGCCCACGGCATCCGGCTGTCGTGGCAGGTGGCGCCTGGGGGCCTGCCGGTTTTTCCGGGCCTGCGCCCCTGGCATGTCATCCAGATCGTCCGCCTCATCGACGAAGCCGTGACCAACGCGATCCGGCATTCAGGCGCGACGACGCTTCGCGTCATCGTCGAGGCGGCGGGCGACAAAACGGGCAAGCCGGGCGGGCGCATCACCATCGAGGATGACGGCAAGGGCTTCGACCTTGACGCTCCCCGGCCCGCCGCCGATGCGGGGGCGCGGGCCATGACGGGGCGCGGCCTGCCCAACATGAGGCAGCGCGCCGAACGCTGCGGGGCCCGCCTCGCCATGTCGTCCGGCCCGTCCGGCACACGGGTAAGCCTGTGGCTGCCCGGCGATCTCGGCATGAGCGCCACCGGTGAAACGCCCGGAGCGTGATACCGGAAAGTCGTTCAGCGCGGCGCGTCGGCAAAACCCCACGGCGGTGTCCGGACAAGGCCGGCGTGAGGCCACGGCATTGGGAACCTACCAGCGGCCGACGCGATTGACCGGGCCTCCCCGGTTCATCGGCGTGCCGGGCACCGCGGCCCTTGCGCGCGGTTTCGCAACGCAGCCGACCGGCAGGCCCGGCGCGGTGCAGTATACGGCGGCTCTCGCCCTCGCCGGCGCCGCCGGCCGCGCGACACATCCCTTCGGCACGCCGACGGTCTTGCAGTAGACGACGGCCGCCGCCGGCACCGGCGTCATCGTCATGGCCCCCAGCATCATAAGCGGGGCCAGAGCCAGCGCCGCACGCAGAATCACCTCGATATGCTTCATAGCTCGCCCCGTATGTCCGGCACTTCTGTCGCACCATGCGCGACGCCGGGTTTTCGCGATACGCCATATTCATGGGGTAGTTGCCGGAAGCCGCAGCCGGTATTGACGAAAACCGCGACGGCCCAGGCTCTCGCTGCGGCATGGCCATGCGACCGCCGGCCTTCGGCAGCACGACAGGAGAAATGCAATGTCCGCCTTCAGGCTTCTTCTTCCAACGGCCGCCCTCGCCGCGGCGCTTGCCGCGACGGTCTGCGCACAGGCGCAGGACGGCGCCTTCGCCGCGGCCGACAAGAACGGCAACGGCACCCTCGACAAGACGGAATTCAGGACCTTCATCGACCAGCTCGCCGAGGCCGGCAGGCCGAACGCGGTCAAGATCAAGTCATCCGGCCGCTACGACTTCGCCTTCGGCCGCATCGACAAGAACGGCGACGGACGCATCACGCCCGACGAGCTGTCGTCGGTGCAGTAGCGGCCCTTCGCCCGCCTGCCGGAAGGATCCGACCACAGAGGGATCAGAATACGATGCGCTGGCCGACCGGAATCCTCGCTACCCTGCTCCTCGTCAGCGGCCTCCCGGCCGGCGCGGCCTCCGCCCAGGAAAGCCAGAGGCAGGAGAGCCACAGGAAAGTCGCCGTGACGGCACCGGCGCGCGAACAGGTGACGCGGTATCTGCATTCGACCGGCACCCTGCAGGCCGTCAACAGCGTCGATCTCGTCGCGCGCGTCTCCGGCACGCTGGAGAAGGTCAATGTCGAGGACGGCGCGAACGTCCGCAAGGGCGACATCGTTTTCGTCATCGAGCAGGAGCCATACAAGATCAGCCTCGCCTCGGCGCAGGCGGAGCTTGCGCAGTCGCAGGCCAATCTGGAGGAGGCCAACGCCAACCTCGCCCGCCAGCGGGCGCTCGCCAACAGGCAGGTGGTTTCGGAAAGCACCCTCGATTCCGCCGTCGCCCAGCAGAAGACTGCCGCGGCGCAGGTCGCCGCCTCGCAGGCCAAGGTCCGCAACGCAGAGCTCAACCTCGGCTATACTGAAGTTCGGGCGCCCTTCGACGGCATCCTTGCGGCGCGCACTGCCGACGTCGGCGCGTATATCAACGCGGCATCGGCCCCGAAGCTCGCCTCCCTCGTGCAGCCCGATCCGCTGTACGTCCTCTTCTCCGCCAACGAGCAGCAGGTGATCGCGGTGCGCAAGGCGCTCGCGGAACGGAACATGACGATCCGCGACGCCGGCGCAATCAGAGTGGAGATCGGCCTCCAGACGGAAAGCGATTATCCCCACGTCGGCGAGTTGAACTACATCGCGCCCGAACTCGATGCGAATACCGGCACCATCACCGTGCGGGGCGTCATCGGGAATTCCGATCGTCTCTTCGTGCCGGGAATGTTCGTGCGGGTGCGCATTCCGCTCGCGCCCCATTCCGCGCTCGTGATCCCCGAGACGGCAATCAGCCGTTCGCAGCTCGGACAGACGGTCCTCGTCGTCAATCCGCAGAAGCGCGTCGAGCTGCGCAAGGTCGTCACCGGCGATCCGGCCGGCAAGGGCCTGCGCGAGATCGTCGGGGGGCTGGCGGAGACCGACCGCGTCGTCGTGCAGGGCGCAGGCGGCGTGCGACCGGGCGAGACGGTCACCGTCGTCGACCGGCTCTGACCGCGGGGCCGCCATGATCGCCAAGTTCTTCATCGACCGGCCGGTCCTTGCCAATGTCATCGCCATCCTGACGGTGATCCTGGGCCTCGTGGCGCTGACACGGCTGCCGGTCTCGCAGTATCCGGATATCGTGCCGCCGTCGGTGCAGGTAACCGCCCGCTATCCCGGCGCGAATGCGGAAACCGTGGTCCGCGACGTGGCGCTGCCCATCGAGCAGAAGGTCAATGGCGTCGAGGGCATGCTCTACATGCAATCGACCGCCACCAGCGATGGCTCCTATACGTTGACCGTCACCTTCACGATCGGCACGGACCCCGATCAGGCGCAGATCCTCGTCCAGAACCGCGTGGCGAGCGCCCTCTCCTCCCTGCCGGACGCGGTCCAGACGCAGGGCGTGCAAACGGCCAAGCGCTCGACCGCGATCCTCGCGATCGTCGCGCTCACCTCCTCCGATCCGGCGCACGACAGCCTGTTCATGGCGAACTACGCGACGATCAACATCGTCGACCAGATCGCGCGCATCCCCGGCATCGGCAACGTCACGGTGTTCGGCTCCGGACAATATGCCGTGCGCATCTGGATGGATCCGGAACTGCTCGCCGCCCGTGGCCTGATCCCCGCCGACGTCGTCAATGCCATCGGCAAGCAGAGCCGCTCCACCTCCGCCGGCCAGCTCGGCCTGCCGCCCGCGCCGATGGGCCAGGATTTCCAGTACACGCTGAAGCTCGATTCCCGGCTCACCGACGTGCCGGCCTTCGAGGACATCATCGTGCGCGTGTCGGACAGCGGCCAGGTCACCCGGCTCAGCGACGTCGCCCGCGTGGAACTCGGCGCCCAGCAGTACAACCAGGATTTCACCATCGACGGCCGCCCCGCCGCCGGCCTCTCCCTGTTCCTGCTGCCAGAAGCCAACGCGCTCGATGTCATCGGGCGCGTCAAAGCGAAGATGGAGGAGCTGTCGGGGAATTTTCCCGAGGGCATGAGCCATGCCATTCCCTTCGACACGACGCGCTTCGTCGCCGCCGCCGTCGACGACGTCTACCACACGCTGGTGGAAGCCGCTCTGCTGGTGCTCCTCGTCATTCTCGTCTTCCTGCAGGACTGGCGGGCGACGCTGGTGCCGGCGACGACGGTGCCGGTGACCATCATCGGCGCCTTCGCGGCGCTCGCGGCCTTCGGCTTCACGATCAACCTGTCGACCCTGTTCGCCATCATCCTCGCCATCGGCATCGTGGTGGACGACGCCATCGTCGTAGTGGAGGCGGCGGCCAAGCACCTCGAGGAAGGCCGGTCGTCGCGCGACGCGGCGGCGCTCGCCATGGAGCAGCTGACCGGGCCGATCATCGGCATCACGCTGGTGTTGCTCGCCGTCTTCCTGCCGGCGGCTTTCCTGCCGGGCCTCAGCGGCGAGATGTACAGGCAGTTCTCGCTGGTCATCGCGGCGACGGCCCTGATCAGCGCCGTCAACGCCATGACGCTGAAACCGACCCAATGCGCGCTCTGGCTGAGGGCCCGTCCGGCGGGAGAGCGCAAGAACGTCTTCTACCGCGCCTTCAACCGGGTCTATGACGCCTGCGAGCGCGCCTACGCCGGGATGGTGGCGCGGATGGTCCGGTTCAGCCTCGTCTTCACGGCCATCGCGGCCGTGCTGGTCGGCTTCTCGGCCTACCTGCTGTCGCGGGTGCCGACCGATTTCCTGCCCGTCGAGGATCAGGGCTATTTCCTCGTCTCCGTGCAGCTGCCGGAAGGCGCCTCCCTGGAACGTACCCGGACGGCGCTGGAGGACGTCCGCGGCCGCGTGGCAGCCGTCGGCGCGGTGGATACCGTCATCGCCATCAGCGGGCTCTCGGCCGTCAACAACAACGCGAGCCTCGCGAACGCCGGGGTGCTCTACGTCATTCTCAACGACTGGAGCGAGCGGAAAGAGGGCGAGGATCTTCGTTCTCTCTACACCCGGCTCGGCGAACTGACGGCCAGCCTGCCCGACGGCGAGGCGGTCGTCCTGCCGCCGCCGCCCATCCAGGGCATCGGCAACGCCGCCGGTTTCTCCATGCAGGTCGAGGCGCGCGACGGCAATTTCGATTACATCGCCCTGCAGGACGCGGCCGCCTCGGTCATCGCGGCCACGCAGAAAGACCCCGCCTTCCGGCAGGCCTTCAGCCCGTTCCGGGCCGACGCGCCGCAATTCGCCATTGCCTTCGACCGCACGAAGACCGAGACCTTCGGCGTCGATACCGGCAGCGCCTTCGACACGGTGAGCCAGTTCATCGGCTCGTCCTATGCGGGCCAGATCAACCTCTTCGGCCGCGTGTTCCAGATCTACGTGCAGGCTGAGCCGTCGAAGCGCATCGACCTTGTCGATCTCGCCCAGCTCAGGCTGCGTGGCAATGCCGGGCAGATGGTGCCGCTCGGCGCGCTGGCCGAGGTGACGCCCGTCACCGGCCCATCGCTGATCAGTCTCTACAATCTCTATCCTGCGGCCCAGATCATCGGCACGCAGGCGCCGGGCTTCAGCACCGGCCAGGCGCTGGATGCGCTGGAGAAGATCACGAAGGAGCTGTTGCCTCCCGGCTTTTCGACCGAATGGACCGCCGTTTCCTATCAGGAGCGGGAAGTCGGCGGGCAGATCTACCTCGTCTATGCGCTCAGCCTGATCCTCGTCTATTTCGTGCTCGCCGGACAATATGAAAGCTGGTACGCGCCCGTGTCGATCATCGCCACCGTGCCGCTCGCGCTGCTCGGCACCGCCGCGACGCTGCTCCTCGCCGGCGCGGCGGTCAATCTCTACACACAGATCGGCCTCGTGCTCCTCATCGCCCTTTCGGCGAAGAACGCGATCCTGATCGTGGAGACCGCCCGCCACCTGCGCCTGCACGACGGAACAAGCGTAGCGGAAGCGGCGGTGGAAGCCGCGCGCAGCCGGTTCCGCCCGATCCTGATGACGTCGATCGCCTTCATCCTCGGCGTCGTTCCGCTGGTGCTGCAGACCGGCGCGGGCGCGAGCGCGCAGAAGTCGATCGGCATCGCGGTTCTGACCGGCATGTTGGGATCGACCTGCCTGACCGTCGTTTTCACGCCGTCGCTCTTCGTCGTCATGCAGCGGCTGGAGGAAAGATTCCGGGCGAGGCGTTGACGAGGGCCGCCCCGGCTTTTTGGAAGGGCGGCCCGCGAGACCGCGCGAAAGCCCTTGAACAAGCTTTTCACCGTACCATAAGGAGTAATCGAAATGTGCCGTTCCGTATCCTCTGTCGTGCTGATCTCCGCCGCTCTCTTTGCGCTTCCCGCGCTGGCGCAGGACAATGAGCTGGTGAAATACTGCAAGGCGGATATTCAGAGGCTGTGCAAGAACGTCAAGCCGGGCCAGGGCCGCATCCTCTCGTGCCTGAAGGCTCACGGGAAGGAAATGACCGTCGGCTGCGCCCAGGCCCTGCAGAAATTGCAAGCCAGCGCCAAGAAGTGATCCCGCCGCCCCTCCACTCCACTCGGGCGGGGGTACCGGCAGCAGCGGCCGTTCATGCCTCGCCCGCCAATTGCATGATCCGTTTCTCCGCAAAAGCGCGGATCCCGGGCGCGAGATCACCATCAACGCGCTTTTCATTCAGATCCAGCACAGCCCCTGTCATCTGGACATCGTCATCCGATAGGCAGACCGTGACAATCCTGCAACTTTCTACAGAAAAGTAGAATGCGTCCGTGGGGACGCGAAACATGGTCGTGAAGACCATTAACGTCGCCTATCGCTGCGAAAATACAGATGCGTTCCCGGACGTGCCGCCCGTGGAGAGACTGTATTCTGGAATAAGTCCAAATCATTGCCATTGCAGAGCTTTTCACCATTCAATAGGTTCCGGACTGAACCCGCATGGTGGTGCCGCATCGCCGATTGAGCTCGTGATTTGCTGTGGACAGGCTGACCCTTGGACAATTGATCGCCACCTTCGTCAAGGTGCGGCCGCGCCTCGAAGCGGCTGCGCGGGCGCGCACCGGCAGCCGGGCGACGGCGGAGGAGCTGGTTCAGGAAGCCTGGCTCAGGCTGGAGAACTCGGGCTTCGACGGGACGATCAACAACCCCGCCGGCTTCATCGTCAAGGTCGCGGACAATACGGTTTCGGACCATCTGCGCAAGGAGCGCCGGCGCGCCGAGATCGACGCCGAGGTCTCCGAGCTTCTCTGGGAGAGCGTGGATGCCATTTCGCCCGAACGGGCGTTGATCGGCCGCGACAATCTGAAGGCCGTGCGCGACGCGCTCGACGAACTGCCGGAGAAGACGCGCCGTATTTTCCTCATGAACCGCATCGAGCGGATCCCGCATCGCAAGATCGCCGAGATGCTGGGTATCAGCGACAAGGCCGTTTACTATCATATCCGCCGGGCGCTGGAGCGCCTCGCCGAGTTCCGCGACGGCCTCGCTGACTGATTTTTCGATAATTTCTTTCGGCAAAGCAGGCCCTCGCGCGTCTATAAGGTAGAGACGCTCGAATCCGGGCGCTTCGCACCACAACCCAGCATTGCATTGATTGAATGGACGAGTCCGAGAAACTCCCCGACAGCGACCGCCGGATTGCTCTCGATGCGCGCGACTGGATTGTGCGCCTGACCTCCGGCAACGTCAGCGAGGCGGATCTTAGGCAATTCAAGGCATGGCGCGACAGCTCCCCCGAGCACAGGCGTGTCTTCGATCGCGAGCGGCTCTTCTGGCAGCAATTGCAGGTTCTGGACGGCAGGTCGGACGGGATGCCGCCCTTCGATGCGCCGCAGCCCGCACGCCGGGCACCGATCGGCCGACGGGGTTTTCTGCTCGCAGGCGGCGGGGCCGCTGCCGCCGCTGTTGCCACTATCGCCATGCCGCGACTTGAGCTCTGGTGGAGGGCCGACTTCACGACCGGCGTCGGCGAGCAGGCGGACGTCACCCTGCCGGACGGCTCGGTCGCCTCGCTCAACACGGACACCGTTCTTGCCGTCGATTTCGGGGCGCGGCTGCGGCTGGTCGAGATCCTGCAAGGCGAAGCCCAGTTCCGGGTGAAGCCGGACGACTCGGCGCTCTTCCGTGTGGCGGCGCTCGGCGGCAACAGCGACGCGCTCGGCACCACCTTTTCCGTCAGCGCACTCGATGGCGTGGCGACGGTCACCGTCGTCGAGGGGCGCGTCCGCGTAGCCGGCCCCGCTTCGCCCACCGATCCGCTCGCCGCCCCGGTGGCCGGCGTGGAACTCGTCGCCAGCGAGCAGACGAGCTACGTGTCCGGCGGTTCTCCGGAAGCCGCGACATCGGTCGACATCGACGTGGCGATGGCGTGGCGCTCCGGCAGGGTCATCTTCGAGGGGCGCCCGTTCGCGAACGCCATCGCCGAGCTTGGCCGCTATGTCCCGGAGCGCATCGTCATGGGGCCTGGCGTGAACGCCGATGTGCCGGTGAGCGCCATCTTCTCGACGCGCGAGGCGCTGTCTGCCGTGCAGGCGCTCGCGAGGACGCAGGGCCTGACCGCGCGCCGCGTCCCCGGCGTGGTGATCCTCATCACCTGATGCCGGAAAAACTGAAAAAAGGTGACAGCTCCTCTTTGGGCAAAGTGCCTTCTCACCCGTCAATGGAGTGAAGGGAACCGGTATCAATACGCCCATGCCCTTCGACCGGGGCCCGATCCGGGCCGTTTTTGCCAGAGAGGGTTGAGATTTCGATGACGGACACAAGAGCTGGACGGGCTGTTTCCCGGTGTGCTCACCGCCGGCTGCTGACGACCTTGATGATGAGCACGGCGCTCTGTCTTGGCACGTTCCCCGCCCTCCTGCCGGTCGGGCACGCCGCCGCCCAGACGGCTCGTGTGCACAGCTTCAACATTCCGGGCCAGCCCCTCAACAGCGCGCTGCGCGCGCTCGCCGACCAGGCTGGCGTCCAGATCGCTTACAGGACCGCCATCGCCTCCGGCACGACCGCCCCGACCGTACAGGGAACGATGACGACGGAAGAGGCGATCTCCCGCCTGCTCGCGGGCTCGGGCCTGCGCTACACCTTCACGGATGCCAACACGGTCACGATCCTGGACGTCACGACCGCGCCCGGCGGCAGCATCGGCGCCGATGGCTCGATTGTCCTCGACACGATCACGGTCCAGGGAGAGAACCTGACGGCGACGCTGCAGAATGACGGTCTTGCCAGAGACGGATACCGTGTCGGCACCGTCTCGTCGCTCGGTCCGCTGGGACCGGTCGCGCTCAAGGATACGCCGTTCTCCATCAGCGTGACGCCGCGCGAGCTGATCCAGAACATCCAGGCGCAGTCACCGGACGACGTCTTCAAGGTCAATCCCTACACCCGGACGCAAACACCGCAGATTTCCGGCTGGGCCCCCATGGTGAACATGCGCGGCTTCACCACATACGACACGGCCGAGGACGGTTTGCGCCGCTCCTACAGCCACGCCACCAGTCTCGAGGACAAGGAGCGGATCGAGGTCCTGACCGGCCTTTCCGGCTTTCTCTACGGGGCGGCCGCACCGGCGGGCATGATCAACTATGTCTACAAGCGCCCGACCTTCGAGCGCCTCAACAGCGTGACGCTCGGCACCTATGGCGCGGGACAGGCCTATGTGCATGGAGATTTCGGCGGACGCATCGACGACGCCGGCACCGCCGGATATCGGCTCAACGTCGTCAAGGAGGGCGGGCCGACCGCGATCGACGACCAGAAGATCGATCGCCTGCTCGTCAGCGGCGCCTTCGACTGGCAGATCACCGACCGGCTGAAGCTGGAATTCAACGCGTCGCACAGCCGGTACGACATAGACGTGCCCTCGTCGTACTGGACCTTCCGCGCCGGTGTGCCGCACGGCCGCGCGCCGGACGCGAGCAGGAACTGGAGCCAGCCCTGGATCCGGGACGAGATCGAGAAGACCCGCCTCGCGGCCCGGCTGAACTACGAACTGAACGACAACATCACCCTGCGGGCCGCCTATGCCCGGGAATGGTTCAACCGGCCGGTGCAGGACCACACGATGAACTCGGTCAGGGACCCGGGGGAATATTATCAGATCGCCATCCGCTCCGGCGAGACGAAGAACGAATTCGATGCCGCCCAGGCATTCGCCGACGTCAAGTTCGATACCTTCTCGGTCCAGCACAAGCTGACGATCGGCTACCACATGTATTCCGACAGGGCCTGGGGGACGCCTTATAACCCGAATACCGGCTGGGTAGGCCCGTTTCCGATGACGCGGCCGCTGCACGTGCCCGAGCCGATATTTCCGCTCAACCTCGGCGCTCCCTACAAATCGGGCTATGTGCGGAACCACAACTTCGTCATCGGCGACCAGATCGAGTTCAACGACCAATGGTCGGCGCTGCTCGGCGTGACCTACAGCCGCATCAATACCCGCGCGTTCGAGGAGGACGGCGTGAGGGCGCAGCCCGACTACAATCAGGGCCGCTGGTCGCCCTCGGCCTCGCTGCTGTTCAAGCCCGTGCCCTGGCTGACGCTCTATGGCAGCTACATCGAAGGTCTCGAGCAAGGCGGCATCGCGCCGAGCACCTCGCTCAACTACGGAACCGTGATGGCGCCCATGGTCAGCCATCAATACGAGGTCGGCGCCAAGGCCGAGGTCGGTGGCGTCCTGCTGACCGCGGCGCTGTTCGACATCGAGAAGGCTTACGAATTCGAGGACCTGAACGGCATCTACACGCAGGACGGCCGCCAGCGGCATCGCGGCTTCGAGTTCACGGCGACCGGCAAGGTGACGGACGGCCTGACCGTCGTCGGTGGCCTGACGCTGCTCGACGCCGAGATCGAGGGCGGCACTTACGACGGCAAGACGCCGATGAACGTGGCCCCGGTGCTGGCCAAGCTCTATGCCGAATACGAATTGCCCTGGGTGCGCGGCCTCTTCCTCACGGGCGGCGTCTATCACACGGGCCGGCAATGGGCGAATAATCTCAACGACGATCGGCTGAAGTCCTATACCACCGTCGATCTTGGCATGCGCTACGCCACCGAGGCCTTTGGCAACCCCCTGACGTTGCGCGTCAATGTCAGCAACGTGGCTGACAAGAGCTACTGGCAGAACAGCTACTATCTGGGCGCGCCGCGCACGGTGGCAGTGTCTGCCCAGATGAAGTTCTGATGGGCCGCTGCACGGTCTCGCGTCGGGCTCTGCTCGGCGGGGCGGCTCTCGCTGCCCTGCCGAGGCTCGCCGGTGCATCGGGGCGGCCGGCCGTGGTGACGTTCGACTGGGTGAGCGGGCAGAATCTGCTCGCTCTCGGCGTTACGCCGCTCGCGATGCCGGAACTGGAGCGCTACGCCCGGCTCGTGGTGGAGCCCGCGGCGCCGGCGCAGGTGCACGAACTCGGGCTGCGCGCGGAACCCAATCTCGAACTTGCCGACCGGCTGAAGCCGGATTTCATCCTGATCGAACCTGAATTCGAGCTGCTGCGCGAACGCGTGTCCCGCATCGCCCCGGTGCTGAGCTTCGATCCGAACGGATTTGGTGAAGCCGACAAGCTGGGCCATGCACGCGAAAGACTGCAGCAACTGGCCGACGTTCTGGGCGTTCGGGGGGCTTTCGCGACTTTCGTCAGCTCGGTCGACGACGGCTTGCGCGCGGCGGCCGAGCGCCTGCGCGCCTATGATGGACGGCCGCTCTATATCGCGACGATCATCGACGGGCGCCGCCTTCTCGTCTTCGGGCGCAACAGCCTGTTTCAGGCGGTGCTCGACCGGTTCGGCATCGAGAACGCTTGGGAAGGCTCCACGTCCCGGTTCGGCCATGCGACGGTGAGCGCGGATCGTCTCGCGCAGCGCCCGGAAGCCCGGCTGCTCTGCGTCGGCGACAGCAGCCGGGCCGCGGTTCAAAGCCTGCTCGCATCCCCCGTCGTGGCGAGCCTTCCTTTCGTGCGTGAGGGCAGGATCGCCCTTGTCCCCGACGTGCTTTTCTATGGCGGACTGCCGCCCGCGCTGCGTTTCGCCCGCCTCGCCGCCCAGGCTCTGGCGCCGGGGGGCGCCTGATGCGGCTTTCCACGCCGCTCTGGCCGGCGCTCGCATTGGCAGCCCTCGCCGCTCTCGCGGCGATGCGCAACATCGCGGCCCTGCTGCCGCCGGGAACGGGCTTCGTCGCCGTCCTCGCCCCGGATCCGGACATGACTGGCGAGATGCTGCTGCACTACACCGTTCTGCCGCGCATCGCCGTCGCACTGATGGCAGGCGGCGCGCTCGGCCTGTCGGGCACCATCCTGCAGCGCATCCTGCGCAACCCGCTGGCGGAGCCGGCGACGCTCGGCATCTCAGCCGGTGCCTATCTCGCGATGGCTGTCGCGACATTGTGGTTTCCCGCCGCGCTGTCGCAGCGCGAGTGGGTCGCCTTCGCCGGGGCCGGCGCCGCGCTCGCCGCGATCCTCGCCCTCGCGTGGCGGCGCGGGCTCTCGCCCGTCACGGTGACGCTCGCCGGCATGATCGTCAGCCTGTATTGCGGCGCCGTCAGCGCGGTGCTGACGCTGTTCAACCACGACTTCCTGGTCGGGCTCTTTCTGTGGGGCGCGGGCCATCTCGATCAGCAGGATTGGGGCGATGCCCGCTTCCTCGCGCCGAGGCTCCTCGTCGCTAGCGGCATCGCGCTCCTGCTCCTGCGCCCGCTGACGCTGCTTGCCCTGAACGACGAGAGCGCGCGCAGCCTCGGCCTGCCGCTGGCGGCCTATCGGCTCGCGGCCCTGATCGCCGCCGCGGCCCTCACCGCGACGGTGACGGCCTCAGTCGGCGTCATCGGCTTCGTCGGCCTTGCCGCACCAACGCTGGCGCGGGCCTGCGGCGTGCGGCAAACCGGGCCTCTCCTGCTGTGGTCGGGTGTGATCGGGGCGCTGCTGCTGCTGGCGACGGACCAGCTCGTCCTCGGCCTGCCGGTCACCTATCGCCTGTTCCCGACGGGTGCGGTCACCGCGCTGCTCGGAGCGCCGCTTCTCTTCCTGCTGATCCGCAGGCTCAAGCTGATGGCGCCGCCGCAACTGGCGGAAGCCGCCCCGGTATTCCGGCTCGGCAATCCGCTCGCCGCCATCCTGATCCTAGTGATGCTCGTTCCCGGTGCGGCCTGGCTGGCGACGGCTCTCGGGCAAGGGCCGGAGGGCTGGTCTCTCGCTTTGGGAGACGCGTACGCGCATCTGCTCGGATGGCGCGGTCCGCGCGTGCTCGCCGCCTTCGCGGGCGGCGCGATGCTGGCGCTGGCCGGCGCGGTGCTGCAGCGGATGAGCGGCAACCCGCTGGCCTCGCCGGAGGTGCTCGGCGTATCCTCCGGCGCCATGCTCGGCACGGTTGCCCTGCTGCTCGCCGCGCCCGCCCCGACACGAACCGACCAGATCCTGGCCGGCTCGGGCGGGGCGATGGCTGTGCTGCTGCTCATGCTGGCGCTGTCGCGGCGGCCCGATTTCGCCGGTGAAAGGCTGCTGCTGATCGGCATCACCCTCGGTTCCGTCTCCGGCTTCGTCATGGCCGTGCTGATGGCGGCGCAGGATCCGCGGCTCGGACAGGTGCTCGCCTGGATGTCGGGCTCGACCTACGCAGTGCGGCCGGCCGAGGCCGGGGCGAGCGCGGCGCTCCTGCTGGCCGCGCTGCTGCTGCTGCCGGCGCTGCGGCGCTGGCTCGACCTGCTGCCGCTCGGCACAACGACCGCGAGCGCGGCGGGCATGCCGCTCACGCTTTCGCGTGGCGTCCTCTATGCCTTGTCCGCCGTGCTGACCGCCGCCGCCACGATCCTCGTCGGGCCGCTCAGCTTCGCGGGGCTGATGGGGCCGCATCTCGCCCGCCTCGCCGGTTTCCAGCGCGCCGGCACGCACCTCGCCGCGGCGGCGTTGCTTGGCGGCCTCATCCTGCTCACGGCCGATTGGCTCGGACGCAACCTGATCTTTCCCTTCCAGGTCCCGGCCGGCCTGTTCGCCGCGGTCGTGGGCGGCCCCTTCCTGCTGGTCCTGATCGCGAGGAACCGATGATCCGCGATGAAGAGGATTTCCGCTGGATGCGGGTTGCTGACACGCAGCGCATCGCGCCGCGCATGCAGCGCCTGCGCCTCGAAGGCGACAATCTGCGGCGTTTCGACACCGACGCCAATCTGCATGTCCGGCTCCATATCCCGAACCGTCCGGGAGATGCGTCAAGGCCGCCGATATCCGGACGCGCCGGGCGGCCACTGGAAGCCATCGATCCCGTGGCCGTGGCGACCCGCTATTATACGATCCGCCGGATCGACGCCGCGGCGGGGTGGGTCGACATCGATTTCGTCCTGCACGAAGCTCCCGGTCCTGCCGGAGATTTTGCCCACGCGGCCCGGATCGGCGATATCTGCGGGATGTCGGGGCCTTGCGGCCTCGGAGTCAAACCGGCGCGGCGCTATCTGCTTGCCGGCGACGAGACCGCCCTTCCGGCCATCGCGCGCATCGCGGAAGCCCTGCCCGCGGGTGCAACGGGGGACATCGTCATCGAGGTCGATACACCCGAAGACCGGCTGCCGCTTTCCATGCCGCCCGGCCTTTCCTGCCGATGGCTGTATCGCAGCAGGCAAGACGGGTGCGGTGGTTTCGTTGCAACGGTCTCGCAGGCAATCACGGCGACGGCGGCCGGAATCAGGGACCATTTCGTCTGGATCGCGGGTGAATTCGCCGCTTACGAGGCGCTGCTCGCGCCGCTGAAGGCGATCGCCAAGACACGCAGGATCTGCGTGCCCTACTGGCGAGCAGGGAACCATAAGCAGACGGACTGATATATTGAAACATGAGGCGGGAACCCGTAAACTGAACATGGTCCCGGTTTTGCAGTGGCCGTGGGGATCGTCCTTCTCCTCCGTCAGGAGGAAGACGGGCGCCAGCCCGGATAGACGGCGCGGGTGAGCGCGCCCCGGGGAAGCGCGCTTGGCGACAGTTTCATTCATGCGGCAGGCGACAGGGGTGTCCGCCGCGAACGCCGGGATGTCAGAAATCCGCTGGCAGGCGGGTGTAAACGAGGCGATAGCTTCGGGCGATCATCATTTCCAGACGGTCGCGGCCGGAGCGGGCGATGGCCTCCACCGGGCGCACGCTGAACGGTCGCCGCATGGGCTGTCGGGAGGACGGCTGCGCCCCGGCGGCGCCTTCCGGCCGACCCAGCAGCGCCGCCATGTGCCCGATGAGCGCTTCCTCCTCCGGGGCCAACAGAGGATCCTCGATCTGTTGCGGGCAAACGGTGTGGTCCGGTCCAATGCTTTTGAACACATCCAGGAATAGATCCGTATACTGATAATAATCGAGACGCCGCAGGCGAATAGCCACCATGTGCGCCGCGATTGCTGCCGTGGGCGCGCCGTAGCGCCAGCCCCGAAACAGCGACACCAGGAGCGCTTCATCCGGCTCCAGATCGGAGAAACCGATCGCTTCTCTCTCCGGTTCAGCGCCGGCAAGGCCGTCCGTGCGATCCGCTTCTCCGTATTCAGACCAGCTCATCGTTAACCCCATTCATTGATTTATAGAAAATCAAATATACATATCGGTGATTGACTCTGAATACATAAGCAAATAACGATGCGACTCGCAATAACAGCGGTCGATAGAGTCAATCATAAATAAATAATAATTCCAGATGAGATTTTTCTGGAATTATTACATTGTTTTGCATTTTCGCTAGCGGTGCAAGGAGAGAAGATGACTGCCCACGGTTCCGATCCGAAAGACACCGAGGTCCGCCGCCTCGGCCGCTTCGTCGCATCTGCGGATGCTGGCGCGCTATCCGCCGAGGCCCGCGATGAACTGAAAAAGCGCATCCTCGACAGTGTCGGCGTCGCAATCGGCGCGCTCGACGGCGAGCCCATCAAGTATATCCGCACCCACGTGGAGGATTTCGGCGGCAATCCGCATGCCACGCTGATCGGCGGCGGCAAGACGGCCCCCGACCGCGCGGCCTTCTACAACGGCGCGCTGGTCCGCTATCTCGACTTCATGGACAGCTATCTCGCCAAGGGCGAGACTTGCCATCAGAGCGACAATCTCGGCGCCGTGCTCGCGGCCTCCGAATATGCCGATCAGGACGGCGACGGATTCCTCGCGGCGCTCGCCGTTGCCTATCAGGTGCAGGGGCGGCTGTGCGACGTCGCACCCGTGCGCGCCAAGGGCTTCGACCACACCGTGCAGGGCGCCTACGCGGTAGCCGCCGGCGTCGCACGGGCGTTGCGGCTCGATGCCGAGAAGACGGCGAACGCCATCGCCATCAGCGGCACCTGCAACAACGCGCTGCGCGTGACGCGCACGGGCGCGCTGTCGCACTGGAAGGGTCTCGCCTACCCCAACACCGCCTTCGTGGGCACGCACGCGGCCTTCCTCGCCTATCGCGGCATCACCGGGCCGGAGGAAGTGTTCGAGGGCAACAAGGGCTTCAAGGAGGCGATCGCCGGCCCGTTCGAGATCGACTGGTCGAAAGAGGATCTGGAGAACGTCAAGCAATCGATCATCAAGAAATACAACGCCGAGATCCACTCGCAATCCTCTATCGAGGGCGCGCTGGAACTGCAGGCGCAGCACGGTTTCAAGGCCGAGGAGATCGAACGCATCGAGATCGACATCTTCGACGTCGCCTATCACATCATCGGCGGCGGCGAGGAAGGCGACAAGACCATCATCCGCACCAAGGAGGAAGCCGACCACTCGCTGCAATACATGGTCGGCGTGGCGCTGATCGACGGCAACGTCCTGCCCGCGCAGTACGAGCCCGAACGCATCCTGCGCGACGACATCCAGGGCCTGCTGAAGCGCTTCACCGTGCGCCCCAGCCAGGAATACACGGACCGCTTCCCGCAGGAGGTCGCAACGACCATCACCGTGACGCTGAAGGACGGCAGGAAGTTCTCCATCGACAAGGCGGATTACGAGGGCTTCCGCACCCGTCCCATGAGCTGGGAAACGGTGATCGCCAAGTTCAACGGCCTCGCTGCGCCGTTCACGTCGGAGCGCGCCCGCACGTCGATCGTCGACGCGGTGCAGAACATCGAGAAGCTGCGCATCCGCGACTTCGCGACCATCCTCGCGAACCTCAACGTCTGATTTCTGACTTTCCCGAACCGACGAAGGAGACCGTCATGAGCCATGAAGAACCCGTTCGCGAGCAGTCCCGGGAGCAATCCGAAGTGTGGAAGAACCGCCTCTTCCCCTTCGTGCCGATGAACGACCGCGAGCCGAAGCCGCGCACGCAATCGATCACCGAGATCCGCGGGCCGTACTACGCCTCGGTCACGCCGACCTATCTCAAGGAGCTGTTCGAGGTCTTCGGCGAACATATCGACGGCCTCAAGTTCGCCGGCGGGTCGTTCTCGCTGCTGCCCGAGGAGGCGGTGAAGAAATACATTGCCATCGCCCACGACGCCGGCATCTACGTCTCGACCGGCGGCTGGATCGAGAATGTGCTCGCGCGCGCCGCCCATCACGTCGATGACTACATCGCCGAGGTGAAGCGGCTCGGCTTCGACTACATCGAGCTGTCGACGGGCTTCATCCAGCTGCCGGTGCCGGACCTGCTGCGCCTCGTCGAGAAGGTGAAGAAGGCGGGCCTCAAGGCGAAGCCCGAGATCGGCATCCAGTTCGGCGCCGGCGGCGACACCTCGCAGGAGGAACTGGAGGCGGAGGGCACGCGCGATCCGCAGATCCTCATCGACACCGCGCGGGCGGCGCTCGACGCCGGCGCGGATATCATCATGATCGAATCGGAGGGCATCACCGAGAACGCCGACCCGTGGCGCACCGATGTCGCGGCCAAGATCATGAAGGAAGTCGGGCAGGCGCACGTCATGTTCGAGGCGGCCGATCCCAAGGTGTTCGAGTGGTACGTCAAGAACTACGGCATCGACGTCAACCTGTTCGTCGACCACAGCCAGATCTTCCAGCTCGAATGCCTGCGCCGCGGCATCTGGGGCACGAAGAGCACCTTCGGCCGCATCACCACGCATCGCTGAGCCGCTTCCTTCGGCTTCAGGCCAGCGCTCCGGACATCTCTGCCGGAGCGCCTTTTCGGTTTGAGCGGCTCAGCATGGAATGGCCACCGGAGCGCCGGTATTCGGATGGGTCAGCACGGTCATGTCGATGCCATAGATGCGCTTCAGCTCGTTCGAAGTCATGATATGTCCGGGAGAGCCCGCGGCAATCATCGCTCCGGATTGCAGGGCAATGACGCTGTCGCAGAAACGCGCGACGACGTTCACGTCGTGCAGAACGACGATCACGCTGAGCTGCCTGTCATGCGACAATCGCCGCACCAGGGACATGACCTCCATCTGATGGTTGATGTCGAGCGCGGAGATCGGTTCGTCCAGCAGCAGGCATTCCGGATCCTGCGCCATCAGCATGGCGAGCCAGACGCGCTGGCGCTCTCCACCCGACAGGGTGTCGACGAGCCGGTCGGCAAAGGCCGTGACCCCCGTCAATGCGATCGCTTCCTCGACCTTCTCGCGGTCGGTCTTGCCGAACCGGCCGAGCGCGCCATGCCACGGATAGCGGCCCAGCGCGACGAGCTCCTTCGTCAGCATGCCGGCGGCCGGCGGCGGGTGCTGCGGCAGGTAGGCGACCTTGCGGGCGAATTCCCGGTTGCCCCACTCCGGCAGCAGCCGCCCCCTGAAACGGATGGTCCCGCCCGACAGAGGCAGGTGACGCGCCAGAAGCTTCAGCAGCGTCGACTTGCCTGAGCCGTTGTGGCCGATGAGGCCGACTATCTCCTGCGACGGCAGCGCGAGCGTCAGCGGCTCCAGAAGCGTGCGACCGCCTATGCCGAAGGATGCCGCCTCCAGTTCGAACAGCATCCTGTCTGCCGCTGCCGTCATGCATTCCTCCTGATCGCGGGTAGTGGACAAAGGCTGCCGCAATGCTCCTCGCCCCTCAACAGATAGCGCAAACAGCACACCTTCCGGCGGCGGACGCGGACGCCACCCTCCAGCACATAGCGGACCGGTTGATATAGAGGACTGGCGAAGCCGTTCGCAAGCGTTCGTTCGGAAACAAGGCGGCGACCTTCCGCGAGGCAGGCTTCGTCCGCGATCGGTCCCGCTTCCGTCTGGGTGAGGGTCCATTCCAGCACCGTCGCGGCATTGCTCCACAGCAGGCGGGGAGCAACGGCAAATACCGTACAGAGCGAATCGATGAGCGGCTCGACGTGACCTCCGACAAGCATCGGAAACACCGACGCCGTGCTGTGCGGCGCAATATTGCCCGCATGGTGGAGGACGACCGCATCGGGCAGCGCATCGTCGCCGAGAGCGATGCCGACCTCATCGATACCGACAGGAAGTTGCCGCCCGAGGCGAACCGCTGCCACGACGCAGGGTATCACGAGCGCCGCGAAGTACCATTGCGCCCAGAGCGAAACGACGGCGCGCCGATCGCAGTCGGAATAGGCTGCGGCAAAACCGCCGATGACCCGGCGGGCGGTTGGCGGCTCCAGCAGTTCCGCCGCCGCGAGCGTGGGCTCACGCTCCCCCGACAACGCGATACGGTCGCCAAACCACGTCAGGTTGCCGGTAAAACAAGGCTGCAATGCCTCGATCAAGCCGACGTCCTCCCGCCGCGCCACAACAGCCACAGCAGAACCGGGCTCCCGACCGCCGTTGCCATCAGGCCGGCAGGGATCTGCCGCGGAAACGCTGCCTGCCGGCCGATCCAGTCGGCGAGCACCATGATCGTGGCCCCTGTCAGCGCCGCGAGCAACGCCTGTGGCAAGGCCCGGTGAACGCCGAGGGCGCGCACGAGATGGGGGGCGAGCAGGCCGACGAAGGTCAGCGGACCGATGATCAGTGTCGCGACGGCCGCCGCCGCCGCACTGACAAGCATCAGAATGGCCCGGCAGTGAGAGAGGCCGATTCCGAGCGCCCGCGCCGTGTCGTCACCCAGCGGCACGATCTCGAGCCAGCGCGCGAGAAAGGGCAGCGTCGCGACGAGCGCCGCCGCCGTCCCCAGCGAGAGTGCCGCCTCCGTTGGCCCTGCGCCATAGGTGGAACCGGCCATCCACGTGATGAGGTCCGCGAGGCGTGGATCGCCGGTTGCGAGCAGCACGGACACGAATGCGGAAAGACCCGTCGTCATCGCAACACCGGCAAGAAGGAGGCGCTCGGGCGCGAACGCCGTGCGCAGGCCGATGGCTGCCATGGCGGCGAGCACCGCGAGCGCGCCGCAGGTTCCCGCCGCCATCTGCGTGAGGCGTCCTGCGTCGGATGTCAGCAGCAGGGCGAGGATCACGCCGCACGCGGCGCCGGCGCTCACACCCGTCAGTTCGGGCGCAGCCATCGGATTTCTCAGCAGGCGCTGCATGATCACGCCGCCGACGGCCAGAATTGCACCACAGCCCATCGCAGCGCCGACACGCGGAGCCCGCCACGGCAGCAGCGCCTCCAGGCCGGCAAGGTCGGCCCAGCGCCATCCGGCACCGGTACGCCCCAGCATCGACGCCACGACGACGGCCAGCATGAAAGCGACCGCAACCGCAGCAAAGAGACGGGCAATCCCACGGCGCCGCTCTGCGGGCTCCGCCGGCTGAGGCAGGCCGCGCCGCAGGGAACCTCTTCCGAGCAGGATGAGAAGCGGCGCCCCGAGCAGCGCCGTGGCGGCGCCGGTCGGCACGGCGCCCACAAGCGGCGTGGCGGCGAGGACGGCTGCGTCGGCAAGAGCAAGCAGCGCCGCGCCGATGACCGGCGCCCAGAGAAGTTGCTGCGGCAGGGTGCGCGCGCCCGTGAGGCGCGCGAGCGCCGGCGCGGCGAGGCCGATGAAGGCGATCACGCCAACCGACACCGTCACGTAAGCCGCAAGCGCAGCCGCCAGGGCGACGGCAGCGGAGCGGGTCACGGCGGGTGAGAGACCGAGCGCCCACGCAGCCCCGCCGTCGATTCCGAGCAGGATCAGCGGCCGCAGCAGGAGCAAGATGGGCAGCGCGGTGAGCACGACCTTGGCCGCGAGCGACGCAACGACGCTCCAGTCGTTCTGCTGAAGGGCGCCGGAGCCCCAGACGAACAGGTTCGTCAGGTAGCGGTGGTTGAAGAGCAGCAGCACGTTTCCCGCCACCGAGCAGGCGAGACCCGCGACAAGCCCGGCGAGGATCAATGTCAGCGGAGAACCGCCCCGCCGCGCCGCAAGACCGAGGACGAACAGGACCGCCACCAGGGCTCCGCCCAGCGCCGCCAGCTCGCGCCCCGCCGGTCCCGTTCCGGGTGCCGCCAGCAGGATGACCGCCAGCGCCAGATAGCTGCCGGCGGAAATGCCCAGCGTTCCCGGCTCCGCCAGCGGATTGGCGAGCGCCTGCTGAAGAATGGCGCCGGCGAATGCCAGTGTCGCCCCGGCGAGCAGGGCGACGGCGAGGCGGGGCATTGCCGCGTAGTGAAACACCAGTTCGCGCATGTCGTCCGGGTGGGGATGCGCCAGCGCCTGCCACCACAGCGCGGGCTCCAGTTCGCGCGCGAGATTGCCGGCGGTGAGCAGCACCGCCAGCAGACAGAGAACCGCCGCTGCCGCCGCGGGAGAGCGCACGGCGGATCCCGATACTGTCGAACCTGCCTCACCCATATCCTGCCTCACCCATGTCCTGCAGCCCTGCTGCCCAGAGCATCGGCGAACAGCCGCGAGAACCGCCCGGCGGTCGGCAACGCGCCGAAGGGAGACACGGAGGCAATCGCGTGGACGCGGCGATCCCGCACGAAGGGAAGCGCCCGCCAGAGCGGGCTGCGCGACAGGCCTGCCGGCAGTCCGGACATGTTGTTTTCGATATAGAGCAGCGACGCCCGCGGCCTGTCCGCCAGCCGTTCGATCCCGACCACGTCGAAGACGGACTCCCGGTCCCATGCGTTGATGAAACCGACGCGGTCGAGCACGTTCTGGAACAGGTTGGCGCGCCCGTAGACCCACACATGCCGTTCGTCGACAAACGTCACGATATAGAGTTCCCGCGCCCGATGCGCCGTCAGCCGCGCCGCCGCGCGAGCGACCGCCGCCTCGACGTCGGCGAGCACCCGCCGCGCCGCCCGCCGCCTGTCGAGCAGGTCTCCGGCCTGCACGACGAGCCCAGCGAAATGATCATATTCGGATACGCCTTCCGCTGGCGTCATGCGCAGCCGCACCAGCGGCGCGATGGCTCCGAGCCGCACCAGATCCCTCCTTTCGGAGGGGATCAGGATGAGGTCGGGACGCAACTCAGCGAGATACTCGGCATTGGGTTCGGGCTCGGTGCCGAGGTCATGCACTCCCGACGGCAGCGCGGGCTCGACCGTCCAGCGGCGGTAGTTGAAGGGATCCTGCATGGCGAACGGGGTGACGCCCAGAGCCAGCACGGTTTCCACGATGCGATGCTCCAGCGCGGCGATCCGCATCCCGCCGGCGGAAACGGCCAGGGTCGGAACAGCGGCCTGAAACGACGCGGCGATCCCGAGGCAGACGCTTCGCCGCGATGGCCCCGTCACCATTGATACTTCAGGGTCGCGAGCACGGTGCGCCCTTCTCCGTAGAAGCACCCCTCCCAGTGCGAGCAGGTGGAGATGTAGTCCTTGTCGAGCAGGTTGCGGGCGCTGATGACGAGATTGAGCCCCTCGAATTCCTTGTTCAGCTTGCCGAAATCCCAGAAAACGGATGCGTCGACAACCGTGTACGACGGGACCTCGATCTCATGGCTCGATCCCCACATCTTGCCGCGATACCGGACGCCGACACCGAGCCCGAGTCCCGCAAGCGGCCCGCCCTGAAGGCTGTAGCTGCCCCAGAGCGCGAGCTGATGCCGCGGGGTGAGGAACAGGGGTTTCCCCTCGTCGCCGTTGTTGCTCTTGGTGATCTCCGAATCGAGGTACGTATAGGCGCCGATGATGTCGAAGCCGGATGCGAGGTTCGCCTTTGCCTCGAATTCGATACCCCGCACCCGCGCCTCGCCGGTCTGGATCTGGGCGTAGACGACCGCATCGGGGTCGCGCGTGAGGATATTCTGGCGCTTGAGATCGAAGGCCGAAACCGCGATAAAGCTGTTTGCCCCCGGCGGCTGATACTTGATGCCAACCTCGTACTGCTGCGCGGTCGTGGGCTTGAAGGGGTTGCCCTGGCTGTCGAGCCCAATCTCGGGCTCGAACGACGTCGAATAGCTGGCATAGGGTGCGAAGCCGCTGTCGAAGAGATAGGTCAGCCCGACCCGGCCGGTGAATTTGTCGTCCTTCTGCGTCGTCGAACCACCATACAGCCGGTCCCTGGTGGTGCCCTCCGCCCAGTCCTGACGGCCGCCGAGCGTCAGGCGCCAGCGGTCGAGGGCGATCTGGTCCTGCGCGTACAAGCCGACCTGCGTTGCCGTCTTCAGCTCGGATATGCCGGGAACGAGCGGACCGAGCGGCAAACCGTAACGCGGCAGGAAGGCGTCGATCGGATCCATCGTCGCCGAGGCGAACTTCCAGTCGCTGCGCGAACGGCTGTAATCGAGACCGAACAGCGCCTTGTGGGAAACCGGCCCGGTGTCGAACTCGGCCAGCACCTGATTGTCGATGCCCAGCGTGCCGATCCTGTTGACATCGTGCCAGCCGACCCGGTCCACCGTGCGGCCGTCATCAAGGAACGACCCGTTGAAATCCACCAGCGTGAAATTCTCGAGCTGGTCGACATACGTGTAGCGGAGGTTCTGCCGGAACGACCAGACTTCGTTGAAGCGATGCTCGAACTCGTAGCCGACGGACACCTGGTCGCGCTCGAAGGCGTCGAAATCCGGCTCGCCGAGGAAACGCGCCCGCGGCACCTTGCCGTTGACGTTCGGGAACAGGGTGCCGTAGGGCGGCAGCGGCACCGGCCGCAGGGCTCCCCGGTCGCGCTGGTAATGCCCGAAGAACGTGAGCCGCGTCCCCTCCTGCGGCTGCCAGGTGAAGGCGGGGGCGATGAAGAGGCGGTCGTCGTCCTGAAAGTCCATCTGCCCTTCCGCAAACCGCCCGAGGCCGGTGAGCCGGTAGAGGAACTGGCCCGAGGCGTCGATCGGCCCACTGAGGTCGAATGCGGCCTGGGCGCGCCCGGGATAGCCGCCCGTCATCTGGACCTCGCGCCGCGGTTCGGATGTGGGTCGCTTGCTGACCAGATTGACCGCGCCGCCGGGAGAGATCTGTCCGTAGAGCACGGACGAGGGCCCGCGCAGCACTTCGATGCGCTCGTAGCCGTAGGGTTCGACGCCGAACTGCGCGCCGACAATGTAGTCGCGGTACTGGCGCGTGCCGTCGATCAGAAAGGGGCTCTGGAACCCTCTCAGGAAGACATAGTCCTGCTCCGGATTCGAGCCGTAGGAACCGACGTTGACGCCCGGCGTGTAGGTAAGCGCTTCCTCCAGCCGGCGCGCGCCCTGTGCTTCGACCTGCGCGCGCGTCACGACGGAAATCGATTGCGGCGTCTCGACGATCGGCGTGTCGGTCTTCGTCGCCGTGGCGCTTCTCCTCGCCACGAAGCCGTCGACCGGGCCCCACGCGCTTTCGCCCTGTCCCTCGACCGTGATCGTATCCAGCGCGAGCGAGCCGTCGGGAGCGACGCTTCCCGCATCGGCACGCGGCTGCGAGATCGCGACCGTCGTCGCGTTCGTGAACGCGTAGACGAGGCCGGTCCCCTGAAGAATGCGCGCGAGCGCCTGCTCCGCAGTCGCCGGCCCCGAGATACCGGGCGACGTCTTGCCGGCAGTGGTGGCCGCAAGGTAGGTGACCTGCAGGCCGGCCTGACGGCCGAACGTCGTCAGCGCCCGGCTGAGCGGGCCTGACGGGACGTTGAACGACGTCTGCGCAGCGCTTTGCGCACTGGCGACGCGGCCCGTCACGACGGCGCCGGCAGCGATGGCCGCCGTCGCCAGCAAGGCTGCAGCCACCATTCGCTTGCGCATTCCCCTCGCAGCAGACGTCCCGGACCCGTGTCCCATATCAAAGCCTCTCCATAGTCGATCGTCGGGAGGGCTTGCGTGCGTGAGCATGCCGATCGCGTCAGCCCCTAAGGCTGATACAAACGGGGCCGCCGGATTTTCACTTTTTCAGCGGATTTTTTCAGAGAGGCGAGATGACGGTGAGGAAAGAGGACACCCGCCGAACGCGTGCACCTGCCGGATGGACGACGGCTTCAAGGGCCCGCCCGGGATCATTCAGGTCGAAAATGCCGCTCACGCGCTGGGAACCGACGAATGGATCGGCCATGACGATCCGGCCGGGAATCCAGCGGCCGATGCGCGCGATGAGAGCCGAAACCGTCTCCCGCTCGGCAACGATGAAATTGTCGCGCCACGAGCCGATCTGGCCCGCTTCGCGCCTGCCGCGTTCCACCTCGTCCGACACCGGATCGAACGTCAGCCAGTCGCCGGTCTCCAGCCGGATACCGGCTGCCGGTATCGCGGTCCCGGCGCGGGCCTCGACCACGCCATGGTCGACACCGATGGTGATATAACCGGCGTCGTTGGAAACGTCGTAGGCAGTGCCCAATGCCGTCGCGGTGGCTTCCCCGCACGCCACCGAGAAGGGCCTTGCAGGTTCATGCGCCACCTCAAAAAACGCCATGCCCGCCAGCAACTCGATGCGTCGATCGGCGTCCGAGAAATCGACGGCCAGGGCGCTGTCGGGGCCGAGCGTCACGGCGCTGCCGTCAGGCAGCGTCACATAGCGAATATCGCCTGTGCCGGTGACGAAGTCGGCGCGTGCGCGCACCAGCATCTCCGGAAGCAGGAAACGCCCTGCGCCGAGCGCACCGAGGCCGACCGCGCCGCCGATCGCGAGATTTCGCCGGGTCAGCCCAAGGCGTTGGCGGCGCTCGGCCTTTCGGCGGTCGGTCAGGATCTTGCCGCTGGCGCCGTGAATCCGCGACACGCGTTCCCAGATACGTTCATGCTCGGGACCGCGCGCCCGCCACGCCTGTATCATCTCGATCGCAACAGGATTATCGGAATCGTTCTGCAAACGGATCAGGAGGTCGATGGCTTCGTCCATCAACCGATCATCGCCCTTACCCGCTTCGCTCATTCGTCATCCTTCGACAAGCTGCGATCAGAGGCCGAGAATCGCGCCTGCTCTTTTTATTACAAGCGAACGGCTTCAAATTTCACCTTCGGATGAAAAATTTCAGGGATCGTCGACCCGTGTCAGAAGATGCCTGTAGGCTTCACGGATCAGCCCCCAGGTGCGTCCTGTCGACAAGCCGAGTTCCTCCGCCACTTCGGCGATGGTCTTCTCCCCCAGCCGGTGCATCTCGAAGGCGGTCCGGGTTCGCTCGGGCAGTTCGGCAAGAGCGCTCTCGACCTGGGCGAGACACTGGCGGGAATAGACCAGCGCCTCTGCCGACGGCGACGGATCGGCGACGCTGGCGGCCTCGTCGTCCGTCAGGTCCTCGGTCCGGATCAGGCTTTCACGGCGCCAGTGGTTGATGCTGAGATTGCGCGAGACCTGATAGAGATAGGCCCTGGGGTTATGATTGAGTCCCCTCTCCGGCGGTGGAGACGCCAGCACGCGCACAAAGGTGTCCTGCGTGAGATCGTCCGCAGTTTCAGCACTGTGCCCGCGCCGGCGCAGAAAGCGATTGATATCGCGCGCATGCCGGACGAACAGGCTCTCGAGATCCCATTTCATGGAATCCTCACAACGGGCGGCGGATGCGGGCCGCCGCTTCACGACACGACGTCCGACCGGCTGCACCATGCACCAGCCGCACACAAGCGGAAGAATGACGTGATCGTTCCATAAAACCGGCGCGAAACCGCTGTCAGATGGCGGCGACACGCGGTCAGGAGGAGCAAAGCGTCAACGGGCTATTCATACGGCCCTTAAAATTCCCATGCAATAGCAATAGTTTATATCAATTCCAGAGTGCCGCGCCGGCCCCGGCGTACACCAGCCACAGGAAAGCGCGGCCTCCAGTTCCGGGCGGAGAGGCTCGAAATCGACAGCACGGGAAATCGCAGAAAAGCGGAATCGCAAACCGGCTTTCAAAGCCAGAGGTTTTTCGAACCCTCCACCCTCTCGGCGATAGCGGCAGAAGATGTTTTTCATGTATGGTGCCATCCGGTTCATCCCCGCGCGGGGCACAGCCGGCTCGCCCCGATCGCGGTGCGAACATCACTCCCCGTGACTCCACGCAATTCTCTCCAACCGATGACAGAACGGACGAGAACAATGACAGCCTCGATGACAGCGTCCTGGCCACACGCCGTGCCGCCCATCGCTCCCGCCGAATACGCCCAGCGTCTCGAACGGCTGCGGGCGCTCATGCAGACGGCGGGGATCGACGCCGTCCTGCTCGGCGCATCGGAAAGCCTGCGCTACCTTACCGGGCTCGTCTGGCATCCGAGCGAGCGGCTGCTCGGCGCACTCGTGCTGCCGACGCGTCTCGTCTACATCGTGCCCGGCTTCGAGCGCTCGCGCGTGGAGAGCCTGCCGCACGTCGACGGAGAGATCGCAATCTGGGAAGAGCACGAGGACGCGGCCGCTCTCGTCGCCGATCTCGCCGGTCCGGGCGGCAGGGTGGCTCTCGACGACACATTGCCGCTGTTCGCCTTCTATCCCCTCGCCATCGCGCTCGGGATCGAGCGCGTCATGGATGGCGCGCCCCTGCTGCGGGGCCTGCGCCTGCGCAAGTCTCCCGCCGAGATCGCCATCATCCGCCACGCCATGGCACTGACACTCGAAGTGCAGCGGCGCGCGCACGCCATCATGCGGCCGGGCATCCGGACGTCGGAGGTGACGCGCTTCATCGACGAGCAGCACCGTGAACTCGGCGCGCCGGAGGGATCGTCGTTCTGCATCGTCTCCTTCGGCAAGGCAACCGCCCTGCCCCACGGCGCCGACGGCGAACAGACGCTTGCCGCAGGCGACGTCATCCTGGTGGATACGGGCTGCCGGCTCGACGGGTATCACTCCGACCTCACCCGCACCTACACGCTCGACGAGCCGTCACCGGAGGTGGCGCGGATCTGGGCTGTCGAGCGCGCGGCGCAACAGGCCGTGTTCGAGGCGGCGCGGATCGGCGCTCCCGCAGGGGCGCTCGACGCTGCGGCGCGGGGCGTCATAGAGGCGGCCGGCCTCGGGCCCGACTACCGGCTTCCCGGCCTGCCCCACCGCGCCGGCCACGGCCTCGGCCTCGACATCCACGAGCCGCCCTATATCGTGCGCGGCAACGCCACCTTGCTGGAAGCGGGGATGTGCTTTTCCGTCGAGCCGATGATCGTGGTTCCCGACGCCTTCGGCATCCGGCTGGAAGACCACGTCTACATGACCGATGAGGGACCGCGCTGGTTCACCGAGCCGGCGAAAGGCCCGACCGAGCCCTTCGCCGGCGCATGATGCCCGTCCCCGGTTCATGACCGGAGCCGGCCGTGCGAGCGGTTCAGGCCGGCTGCGCGGCCCGCGCCCTGCGCCGGCGCTCGACCCGCTCCCGGATCGAGTCGACATCGGCGCGCGGCGTCGCGGCGAACAGCTTCTTCGTATAGTCGTGCTGCGGGTTGCCGAACACGGCATCGCGCGTTCCCGCCTCCACCACCTCGCCGTAGTACATCACCATCACCTCGTCCGCGATGTAGTGCACGACGGAAAGATCGTGGCTGATGAAGACATAGGTGAGGCCGAACTCGTCCTGCAGATCGGCGAGCAGATTCAGCACCTGCGCCTGCACGGAGAGATCGAGCGCCGACACCGGCTCGTCGAGCACCAGCAGGCCGGGACTCAGCATGAGGGCGCGGGCGATGGCGATGCGCTGGCGCTGGCCGCCCGAGAACATGTGCGGATAGCGGTTGAAGTGTTCCGGCCCCAGCCCGACCTTGCGCAGCATATGCATGGCGCGCCCGCGCCGCTCGGCCCCCGGAAGGGCGGTGTTGAGCAGCAGCGGCTCCATCAGCGCGTCGCCGATCTTCTGGCGCGGGTTGAGCGACCCATAAGGGTTCTGGAATACGATCTGCACCTTGCGCCGCATGTCGCGGGTCAGACCTTCGCCGGCGAGGTCGATGCGCGCGCCGTCGATATAGAGTTCGCCGGATGTCGGCGGATCGATCAGCGACAGGATCCGCGCCAATGTCGACTTGCCGCAGCCGCTCTCGCCGACGACCGCGAGCGTCTTGCCTTTTTCCAGCCGGAAGCTGACATCCTTCACGGCGTGCAGAACCCGCTTCGCCGTGAACAGGCCGCCACCGAGGGCGTAGTCACGGCAGATGGCGCGCGTTTCAAGGGCATAGGCGGTCATGGCGCGTCTCCCGTCGTCTCCTGCAGGAAGCTGCCGACCGTGGGCAGCCGGTCGCCGACCGCATTCTCGGGCAGCGCGGACAGCAGCGCGCGGGTGTAGGCGTGCTTGGGCGCCTCGAACAGCGACAGGACGTCCGCCTCCTCCATCTTGCGGCCCCTGTATTGAACCACCACCCGGTCCGCGGTCTCCGCGACGACACCCATGTCGTGGGTGATCATGATGAGCCCCATGCCGTGCTCGGCCTGCAGGCGCATCAGGAGGTCGAGGATCTGCTTCTGGATGGTGACGTCGAGCGCGGTCGTGGGTTCGTCGGCGATGAGCAGCCTCGGATTGCAGGCGATGGCCATCGCGATCATGATGCGCTGGCATTGCCCGCCGGAGAGCTGATGCGGAAAGGCCGAAAGCCGCTTGTGCGCCTCGTTGAGGCCCACGGCCTCGAGCAGCTCCACCGCCCGCGCCCGGCGGACGCGCCCGCGCAAGCCCCCGTGGTACTTCAGCACTTCCTCGATCTGGAAGCCGACCGTGAAGCACGGGTTGAGGCTCGCGATCGGCTCCTGAAAGATCATGGCGATGTCGCGGCCGACGATGCTGCGGCGCTGTTTCGGCCCCATCGTCTGCAGGTCGATGCCGTCGAAGGCCATGCGCTCGGCCGTCACGGTGGCGGTCGGCGGCAGAAGCCCCATCACCGCCAGCATGCCGACCGACTTGCCGGACCCGGATTCGCCGACAATGGCAAGGACCTCGCCGTGGTCGACATGCAGATCGATGCCATCGACCGCCCGGAACGGCCCCGTCGACGTATCGAACGAGACTGTGAGATTCCTGATTTCGAGCAGGGCCACGGTCAGCTCCTCTTCAGTTTGGGATCGAGCGCGTCGCGCAGCCCGTCGCCGACCAGATTGATGGCGAGCACCGTGACCAGGATGGCGAGGCCGGGAAAGGTGACGACCCACCATGCCCGCAGGATGAACTCCCGCGCCTCGGCCAGCATCGTGCCCCATTCCGGCGTCGGCGGCTGTGCACCCATGCCGAGGAAGCCCAGCGCCGCGGCATCGAGGATGGCGTTGGAGAAGGATAGCGTCGCCTGCACGATCAGCGGCGCGAGGCAGTTCGGCAGGATGGTGACGAACATGAGCCGCAGCCGCCCCGCGCCGGACAGCCGCGCCGCCGTCACATATTCACGGTTCTTCTCCGCGATCACCGCAGCGCGGGTGAGGCGCGCGAAATGCGGCTGCAGGATCAGCGCGATGGCGATCATGGCGTTCGTCAGACCCGGCCCGAGGACGGCGACGAGCACGATCGCCAGCACCAGCGAGGGAAACGACAGGATGACGTCCATGATCCGCATGATCGTGGCATCGATGAAACCGCCGAAATAACCGGCGATCAGGCCGGTGGTCACGCCCACGACGAGCGCGATGCTGACCACGACGACGCCGACGAACAGCGAGAACTGCGAACCGTAGATCAGGCGCGAAAGAATGTCGCGCCCCACCGCATCCGTGCCGAGAAGGAATCGCGTGCTCCCGCCGTCCTGCCAGACAGGCGGGGCGAGCAGGGCATCGCGGAACTGCGCGCTCGGATCGTGGGGCGCGAGGAATGGCGCCAGCAGCGCCATCAGCACGAGGCCGACGCAGACCGCAAGGCCGATCACCGCGCCGCGGTTCTCGCTGAAGTAGAACCAGAAGGCGGCCAGCGCCCGCTGCCTCGGCGCTTCGCCGGCCGCCGGAATGGCGCCGTTGTCGAAGGAAGATGTATCGTTCATGTCGGCCTCAGCGATGACGGATGCGGGGATTGATGAGGCCGTAGAGCAGATCGACCGTGAGATTGACCGCCATGACCACCAGCGCGACGAGCAGCAGCCCGCCCTGCACCGACGGATAGTCGCGGCGGAAGATGGAATCGATCAGCCACTTGCCGATCCCCGGCCAGGAGAAGATCGTCTCCGTGAGGATCGCGCCCGCGAGCAGCACCCCCACCTGCAGGCCGATCGTCGTGATGACCGGGATCATGCCGTTGCGCAGCGCATGGATGCCGACCACGCGCAGCGGCGACAGGCCCTTGGCGCGGGCCGTGCGCACATAGTCCTCGCCGAGCACCTCCAGCATCGCCGAGCGGGTCTGGCGGGCGATGACGGCAAGCGGGATGGTCGCCAGCACGACGGTGGGCAGGACGAGATGCTGGACGGCGGAGGCGAAGGCCCCCTTCTCCCCCGACAGCAGGCTGTCGATCAGCATGAAGCCCGTCACCGGCTCGAAATAGTAGAGGAGCGAGATACGGCCGGAAACCGGGGTCCACTGCAGGATGCCCGAGAACACGATGATCAGCAGCAGGCCCCACCAGAAGATGGGCATGGAATAGCCGACGAGGGCAAGCCCCATCGACGTCTGGTCGAACCACGATCCGCGCTTGACGGCCGCGATCACGCCTGCCGGGATCCCGATGACGACGGCAACGAACATCGCGCACAGGCTCAGTTCGACGGTCGCCGGAAACAGCGCGAGGAATTCCCGTGCCACGGGGGCTTTCGTGATGAGGGACTGGCCGAGATCGCCTTGCAGGAGACCGCCAACATACTCCAGATATTGCTCCCACAGCGGCCGGTCGAAGCCGAATTGCGCCATCAGCTGGGCATGGCGCTCGGGGCTGACGCCCCGTTCGCCCGCCATCAGCAGCACGGGATCGCCCGGCAGCACACGCACGAATCCGAAGGCCACAATCGTGATGCCGATGAGCGTGGGCACCAGATAGAGCAGCCGTCCGAGGATGAAACGGAACATGGAGACACCTCAATGGAGGAGGCGCGAACGCCGTTCGCAACCTCCCCCGCAACCTGGACGTCCGGGCGGGTTTCCCGGGCAACGAGACTTATCCCGAGGAGCGGGAGGCCCGTCCGGCCAATGCACGTTCCGCCCGGCAGCGAGCTCCGTCGGGCGGACAAACGTCGTTCTACAAGGGTTCAGTCGGTAAGATCGACACCGTCGAAGCGGTGCGAGCCGAGCGGATCCATCTTGTAGCCGGTCACTTTCTTGGACAGCGGCTGGAAGACCGTGGAATGAGCGAGGGTCGCCCACGGCGCCTGGTCCTTGAAGATCTGCTGCGCCTCCTCGTAGAGCTTCGTGCGCTCGGCCTGATCGGACAGGGTCTTCGCCTTCTGGACGAGGTCGTCGAAGGGCTTGTAGCACCACTGGGCCCGGTTGTTGTTGCCGACGCCGGCGCAGCCCAGCAGCACACCCATGAAGTTGTCGGGATCGCCGTTGTCGCCCGTCCAGCCGAGGATGACGGCACCGTCGCGATCGACCTCCGCTGCCTTCTTGAGGTATTCACCCCATTCCATCGAGACGATCTCGACCTCGACGCCCACCTTGGCGAAATCGGCCTGGATCAGCTCCGCGGTGCGGCGTGCGTTGGGCATGTAGGGCCGGCTCACCGGCATCGCCCAGACCTTCATCTTGAGGTTTTCGACGCCGGCGGCCTCAAGCGCCTTCTTGGCGGCCTCGGGGTCGTAGCTGTCGTCCACGATGCTCTCGTTATAGCCCCACATCGTCGGCGGAATCGGATTCTTCGCCACCTGACCGGAGCCCTGGAACACGGCGTCGATGATCGCCTGCTTGTTGATGGCCTGGTTGAGCGCGCGACGCACCTCCGGCTTGTCGAACGGCGCTATACGGGTGTTATAGGCGAGATAGGCGATGTTCAGACCCGCCTGCTCATCGACCTGCAGATTGGGATCGGCCTGAAGCCCCGCGAGGTCGGCCGGCGGCGGATAGGGCGCCGCGTGGCACTCGCCGGCCTTCAGCTTCTGCACGCGCACGGCCGGATCGTTGGTGATGGCGAAGATGAGAGTATCGATCGGCTGCTTGCCGCCCCAGTAATCCGGATGGGCAGCATAACGGATGACGGCGTCCTTCTGATAGGCAACGAAGGCAAAAGGCCCGGTACCGATCGGCGCAAGGTTGATATTCGCCTTATTGTCATCAGCCTCAAGCTTGTCGGCATATTCCTTCGACAGGATCGATGCGAAGTCCATCCCGAGATTGGCGACGAACGGCGCCTCGGGATGGTTCAGCACGAACTTCACCGTGTGATCGTCGACCTTGACGATGTCCTTGATGAGATTGGACATGTCCATGCTGTCGAAATAGTCCCACGCGATGCCCGCCGTATATTGATACCACGGGTTGTCCTTGTCGCGCTGGCGATTGAAGGAGAAGAGCACGTCGTCGGCATTGAACTCGCGGGTCGGCGTGAAGAACGGCGTGGTATGGAACTTCACGCCCTGACGCAGGTGAAACGTGTATTCGAGACCGTCGTCGGAGACCTCCCACCTCTCGGCAAGTGCCGGCACGAGCGTCGTTTCACCCTTTTCGAACTCCACCAGGCGGTTATAGATCGCCTTCGACGACGCATCGTTGGTTGTTCCGGCGGTGTAGGGCGCGGGATCGAAGCCCTCCGGTGATCCTTCCGAGCAATAGATCAGGGTTTTGGCAGAGGCGGTGCCGGCGAGCAGCATCGCCGTGACGGCAGCCGCCACATACATTGTTTTGCGTATCATCTGACTTCTTCCCTCTGTTCTGAGTTTTCATCGACCAAAAATCATGCAGCTTCCGAGGAGGCGGGTGCGGCACCGGTCGTGCCCCCATCTCCATTCTATGGATCAATGTGTTGCATGCAGTCCTCCGTCGATCGTCTATCCGCCGGGATGGGCCTTCCGAATCTCCGGATTGTTCAGCAGAATGTCTGCCTCCACACCATGACGATACGCCCCACCTTCATCACATAACAGCGACTGGCAACCGTCAGGGCCGCTGTTGCATTCCGCTCGACGAGGGGTCAGGATTCATGAAAATGGTGACATGCCCCCCGTTCCTTTGTCGTGAACGCATGATCGGACGATTCCATCCGATCGGAACACGGATTTCTCCTATCGCACGCCCCTCCTATCGCACGCCCCAGGTGTCCGCCACGCGGTAGCCCTCCGGCCAGGGATCGGCCGGGTCCAGCATGTGCTGGTGGATACCGGTAATCCAGGCACGGCCGGATATTTCGGGCAGGATCGCCCTGTGGCCGCCAACCGTCGTGGTGCCGACGATCCGGCCGACGAATGTCGAGCCGATCACGGAAACGGTCGTCAGCCTGTCGGAAAGTCCCATCTGTTCGCGCGCGTGCAGGACCGCCATGCGGGCGGACAGGGCGGTGCCGGTCGGGGACCGGTCGATCTTGCCGGGCTGGACGGTCACGGCCGATCCCGCCCGCAGGTCGTTGCCGTTCCGCTCCACCGGACCGGCGAACAGGCAGAACGAGAAATGATTCCAGTCGGGATTCTCCGGATGCTCGAAGCGCAGCGCGCTGTTCGCCGCTTTTGTGATGCGCACGCCGAGGCGGGCGATGTCGTGGGCTTCGTCCGCGACAAGGCGCAGCCCCATGGCGGCAGCATCGACGATGACGAAGCTGTCGCCGCCATAGGCGGTATCGACCGTCAGCGTACCCAGCCCCTCCACCTCGAGTGTCGCATCGAGCTGGGCGGCGAAGCTCGGCAGGTTCTGGACAAAGATGCGCTCGGCCTTGCCGTTGCGGCATTCGGCCCGCACCTTCACCAGTCCGCCCGGCGCTTCGAGCGTGAGATGGGTCTCCGGCTCCTGCATCGGCACGATCCCTGAATCGAGCAGGACGGTCGCGACACAGATCGAGTTCGAACCGGACATCGGCGGGTTGTACTCCGGCTCCATGATGATGAACCCCGCATCCGCCTCCGGGTGCCTGGGCGGCACCAGAAGATTGACGTGCCGGAAGACGCCGCCGCGCGGTTCGTTGAGGACGAAGTTGCGCAAGGTGTTGTCCTTTGCGAGCCAGCGGCTCTGTTCCCACAGCGTGTCGCCCGGCGGCGGGGCGACGCCGCCCACGATGACATCGCCAACCTCGCCTTCGGCATGGGCGGAGATGACATGGATGGTTCTTGAACTGCGCATGAGATCCTCACGAGGACGGGTTGCTCACAAAAGCCAGTCCGGCCGGTGGACGGGAACGCGTCCCGTCAGCGCGGCGGTGATGCAGTCGGCAAGGCTCCCAAGGCGTACCGCCCTTCCGGAAAGGCCGGGGCCGTAATGGGCATACTTGCCGGAATTGGTCATCACCGCGCGTGTCCGGACTGGAAAGACCGGTTCCGATATCGAACACCAGCAAAGGTCAGGCAGAACCTGAACACCGCTGTTCTCAAGCCGGGAAAGCGTGCCGTCCTCCCGGGCCTGTGCGATGACGGCATGACCCGCCGTGACGATCACGGCCACGTCCCGATGCCGTCGGCGGCCGCCGAGCGCGTGCACTAGCGCCCGGCATTCCTCGAGCGACGCGTGCGGGCTGCCGATGGCGACGAGTTCGACTGCCTCGGGACCATCGTTCAGCATGTCCCATGCCGCCGCCATGTCGGCGCGTGAAATGGCGAGCTCGTCCGCAGCGGAAGCGAGCGCCCCGTCGGCTTCGGGCGTGATGCCGTCCACATGCAGCATCGGCGCGGCGGATGTCGTGCCGAAGGCCGCGCACAGCGCCTTCAGATCGTCGCGGGACGGCGCGGCGGCCGCAAGACCGCGCAGGAGTGGAATGCGGTCGGGCGAGGCCTTGCCCGCGACATAGCCGACGAGCGGCCAGAACGCGTCGTCGACCACGGGCGGCAGGTCGAAGTCGATAACGCGCTGCGCCCTGCGGTTGTCGTCGAGATAGACGCCCGCGAGCGGGGCGCGGCCGGTCAGGGCGATGCAAAGGTCGAGAAAATCCGGGTGCTTGGCCGTCCGCGCTCCCAGCACGGAATTGGCGAAGACCACGGCGTTCGATTCCGCCCAGGCGATCGACTCCCCCGCGTGGGGCGCGCTGTCGAGCAGATAGGGGGCGCAGGTGAACGTCGGCCGGCAACCCATGCGGACATAGGCATCCGCAAGCCGTGCGGCCGGGTCTCCGAACGATGGCTGCAGGCCCTGCGCCCGCCAGTTGGCCCGATCGACGGAGATCGCGTTCATCGTCGTGGGAATGCGCACCCTTGCGCCTATGTCCGCCATCTTTTCGGCGAAAGTCAGATTGGCAGGGCTGGCATAGATGCAGCCATCGATATGGCCCTGTGTCACGTCGACCAGGCTGCGCGCGCCCTGTTGCAGCGCCATGGCGCAGACGATCCGCATCGCCTGGCTCGCCGCCGCACCCGCAGCGCCGTCCAGCATGGCCCTGTCGGCACCGGTGAGATCAAGGGCCGCAGCCTCCGGCCGCGATACCGGCATATTCAGCCCTTCCGCCTCGATGGCGCCCGGGCGGATGCGGGCCGTCTTCGCCCGCGAGAGCGCGGCAAAAGACACGGGATCGAGCCGCAGCACCGGCAGCGGCCTGCCGAACATTTCGGCTGCAATCAGCGCACCGAGCGTCAGCACGTCCTCGGATTCGCAGAACACGAGCGCCGCCGGTGCCCGCCCGCTCAGGATCAGGTCGAGCAGCACGCCCGACCCCGTGCACGAGCCCCGGCTCGTCGGCATCATCAGGATGCTGCCGGTCAGGCATACGTCATGCAGGGGATGATGAACGTCGATGACGCGACCGGTCGCCGGGTCCACGCCGCCCCAGAAGCTCAGCGCTTCCGGCGACGCGACCACAGGTCCGCTCGCCGAACCCGCAAGGATGCTGAGGGCTTCGGGAGCAGCCGCCGCACAGGGCATATCGGATTTCGTCAACATCGCTCCTCGTCAATTACGCGATGGCCGCGCGGACCTCACGTCGATTCCCTGAGCCGACGAGCCTCAGCCGTGTCATGACCGAGGCCCCGATGAAGGTGAGCCAGACGATGCAATAAACCGCGCATTCATCCACCCAGTAAATCGGATGACTAGAATAGCGCGTCACCACATTGAGAAGTATCGCGCCAATCAGAAGGAACATCAGCAGTATAATGGCTCTTCGCTCCACTGAAAGCAGTTTTTCAGATAACCAAACAATATCACGCCACAAGACAAGCGACTGCGGCCCCGTGTTTTCAGCGTGCTGCATAACTTGTTCCCCGCTTCCGATTGCTCGGATATTTGTTGTCGACAAGTGTGTTGTATAAAATCTATTGTGTCAACGTCAGCTTTGGATATTGACGCCGGTGTGGGTGGAAACGCTCTGCTGCGTGTGTGTTGCTCCTTCGAATTCAGACGGCCGGTGCGCAGGCCATGAGCCGTATCGCGCACCTGCAGCAATCATTTCACGACGAAACCGTGGGCGAAGGGGTCGCGGTCGTCGATGAAGATCGTGTTGTATCCGGTCATGCGCGCCCAGCCCGCGATGGAGGGAATGATCGCCTCGCGGCCGGAGACGGAGGCTGCCGCCTCCACCCGCCCCCTGAACAGCGAGCCGATGATGCTCTCGTGCACGAACTCGTCGCCGACCTTGAGCTTTCCCTTGGCGGCAAGCTGCGCCATCCGGGCCGAGGTGCCAGTGCCGCAGGGTGAGCGGTCGATCGCCTTCTCGCCGTAGAACACGGCGTTGCGGGCATGCGCCTCCGGCGCCGACGGCTTTCCCGTCCACTGGATATGGCTCAGGCCGCTGATTTCCGGATGTTCGGGGTGCGCGAATTCGTATTTCTCGTTCAGTGCCGCCCGCAGCTTCGGGGACCAGCCGACAAGTTCTCCCGCCGTATGATCGGCCATGTCGCGAAAATTCTTCTGCTCCTCGACGATGGCGTAGAAGTTGCCGCCGTAGGCCACGTCGACCACGATCTCGCCCAGCCCCTCCACGATTGCGGTCAGGCCCTCCGCGTAGAGGAAGCTCGGGACGTTGGTGAGCCGAACTTCCTCGACGAAGCGGCCCTTCTGCCGGTAGGTGATGTCGACCTTGCCGGCGGGCGTGTCGATGGACAGCCTCCCCGGCTCGCGCGGAATGATGAGCCCGTTCTCGATGCCCATGGTGATGGTGCCGATCGTCCCGTGGCCACACATCGGCAGGCACCCCGACGTTTCGATGAACAGCACCGCCACATCGCAGTCGGGCCGGGTCGGCGGGTAGAGGATCGCGCCGGACATCATGTCGTGCCCACGCGGCTCGAACATCAGCCCGGTGCGGACCCAGTCGAATTCACGCAGGAAATGGGCGCGCCTTTCCAGCATGTTGGCGCCTTCGAGCCGGGGCCCGCCACCCGAAACCAGGCGGACGGGGTTACCGCACGTATGCCCGTCGATACAGGAAAAGGTGTGGGTGGCCATGGTTCAGAACCTCTGGGATGAAAAAGGTGCAAGATCGATGACGGGGGCGTGGTCCGTCAGCAGGTCGGCGACGAGCCGGGCTGTCCCCGCGGATTGGGTGAGGCCGAGATGGCCGTGACCGAAGGCGTAAACGACACGCGGGGCGGCGCGGGCGCGGCCGATGACGGGCAGGCTGTCCGGCAGAGAGGGGCGGAACCCCATCCACTGCACGCCGCCCGCGGTTCTGAGCCCGGGCAGGAAGCCTTGCGCCTTCGTCAGCATGGCTTCCGAGCGGCGGAAGTTGGGCGGCAGATCGAGCCCGCCCAGTTCCACGGCCCCACCGACACGAATGCCGGTCGACAGGCGGGAAACCACGAAACCGTGGCCGCCGAATGTCACCTGCGTGCGCAGGTCGAAGGCGTCCGGCGGCAGGGTCGTGTTGTAGCCGCGCTCGGTCTCCAGCGGAATCGTCTCGCCGATCGTCCGGGCAAGGCGGTGGGAGAAGGCGCCGGCCGCCAGCACGACCTGTCCGGCACGGCGGGAGCCTCCCCCCGCCGTCAGCACCTCGACACTGCCGTCGACGGGTTGCAGGCCGGACGCTTCGGCGATGTCGATCGCGCCGCCCGCGGCGACGAAATGCTCCGCCAGCGCAAGGGTATAGAGCTTCGGATCGGCGATGGAATACCATCCCGGCGTGAAAGTGCCGTGCGTGAAACGTGGCGACAGGCCCGGCTGGATGTCGGCCATCTCCGCCGCCGTCAGGTGGCGGAAATCGATGCCATGCGCCTCGCGCGCCTTCCATCCGGGCAGGGATGCCTTGAGTTCGGCCTCGCCCTCGTAGACTTGCAGGTTCCCCGCCTTGCGAAGCATGGCCTGCGTTCCGGTTCTGGCGAGGAAGGGCTCCAGTTCCGCCTTCGACAGGTCCATCAGGGCCGTCTGCGCTCTGGTCGACAGGGCGACCCGCTCCGGCGAGCAGGCGCGCCAGAAACGGAACATCCATGGCGCGATCCGCAACGCATAGGCAGGCGGCACCGTGAGCGGTCCGAGCGGGTCGAGCAGCCATTTCGGCGCCTTCCGCAGGATGCCAGGGGATGCGAGCGGCAGGATGTCGGTAAAGGCGAACGCGCCGGCATTGCCGGCCGATGCGCCCGCCGCAGGCCCCTCGCGATCGAGGACCCGGACCGACAGTCCGCGTTCCTGCGCGGCGATCGCGGCGGAAAGTCCGACAACGCCCGCACCGACGACGATGACATCGGGCGTTGATATCAACGGACGCTCGAGAGAAATTTTTTCGTCTCCGGATTCTGCGGCGAGCCGAATATCTGTTCCGGCGTGCCTATTTCAGCCATGATACCCTGATGGAAGAAGGCCACCCTGTCGGATACGTCGCGCGCGAAGGCCATTTCATGGGTGACGCAGATCATCGTCATCCCTTCTTCGGCGAGCATCTTCAGGGTATCGAGCACCTCGCCCACAAGCTGGGGATCAAGCGCCGAGGTCACTTCATCGAACAGCATGTACGCGGGGGACATCGCCAGCGCGCGGGCAATCGCCATGCGCTGCTGCTGCCCACCCGAGAGCCTGTTGGGATAGGTCGAAAGCTTCTCGGCAAGCCCGACATGGGTCAATTGCCTGACCGCGATCTCCTCGGCCTCGCGCTTCGACAGCCCCAGCACCTTGCGCGGGGCGAGCATCACATTCTCCAGCACGGTCAGGTGCGGGAAGGCGTTCCACTGCTGGAAAACGATGCCCACCTTGCGGCGCAGCTTGTTGAGATCGGTGGTTCTGGCGTGCACTTCCGTGCCGTCGATCACGATCCGGCCGCTATCGATCGGCTCGAGCCCGTTGATGCAGGTCAGCAGCGTCGACTTGCCCGATCCCGATCCGCCGATGATGGTGACAACCTCGCCCTTGCTGACAATCAGGTCAATCCCTTTCAGAACCTTCAGCGAGCCGAAGGACTTGTGGACATTTTCGATCTCAATCATTCGGGGACCACCGTCGTTCGAGATACCCACCCAGCCGGGCTACGGGGAAGCTGATGATGAAGTAGATGGCTCCGCAGATCATCAGGATGAAGAGCGGCTCCTGCAGCCGGGTAACGAGGATTTGCGATGCGCGCAGCAGCTCGATCAGGCCAAGCCAGAGCACGAGCGTCGAGTCCTTCATCACGCCCAGCGTGAGACCGATCCACGAGGGCAAGGCGACGCGGGTCGCGAGCGGCGCCGCGATGTAGCGCGTGTCCTGCCACCATGTCATCCCGAGGGAACGCGCAGCGCGGCGCGTGGTCGGGGGCACGGCCTCGATGCTGCCGCGCACGATCTCCGTGCAGTAGGCGGCGGTATAGAGCGACAGCACGACGCAGGAGGTGACGAACGGCCCCCAGCCGAGCTGCGCGATCGACTGGAACGCGTTGCCCAGCACGAGCTGAATCAGAAGCGGCACCGACCGGAAGACATCCAGCACGAGGGCCAGCGGTATGGACCAGTAAGGCCCCAGTTCGAACCGGATAATGCCGAACACGACGCCAAGCAGCGTGCCCGCCGCCACGGCAATAGCGGTGACCTGCAGCGTCATCCACGCGCCCTGGGCAAGGAAGAGCAGGTCGTTCCAAGTGAGAGCTGTCTCGAACATCACTCACCTCTCTCTCAGTAACGGAACAGGCGCCAGGCCAGGAGGCGGGCCGACAGGGTGACCGCCTTGGCGATGACGTAATAGATCACGGCGGCCAGAGCGAAGAATTCAAAGGTGCGGAAGGAGCGCGCGTTCAGTTCCTGGGTGATGCCGGCAAGATCGGTGTTCATGCCCACCGTGACGCCGAGCGACGTCATCAGGATGGCCCACACCATCTGGTTCGTCATCGGCAGGAAGGCGACACGCAGCATTTGCGGCAGAACGATCAGTCGGAACGACTGGAGCCCGGTCATGCCGAGCGAGCGGGCGGCGCGCACCTGGGTATCGGGTATGGCTTTGAGGGCCCCGCGGAAGTTCTCCGCCAGATAGCCGGCATTGTTGAAGGCGATGCCGGCGAGCAGCGCAGCATAGGGGCTCAGATGGATGCCGAAATTGCCCAGTCCGAAATGCGCCATGTAGATCTGGAACAGGGCGGGGGTGTTGCGGGCGACCTCCACCCAGGCAACGGCGAAACCGGTCAGAACACGGTTGCCCGACCTGCGGAACAACGTCAGGGCAATGGCACAGGCAATGCCTATGACCATCGACAGGACGGCGATCTGCAGGGTCACCAGAGCGCCGTCCAGAAGCTGGGGTAAGGCGTTGAACGCCTGGTTCCAGCGAAATGAATAGTTCAGCATTCCCGCCTCACATTACAATCGGGTGAGGCGGCGGCCTGCACTCCCCGCCGCCCACGGACGGTAAGGTCAGCGGTAGACGCCGTTGACAGTCAGATCCGGCACTTCGCCGCCAATCCACTTTTCATAGAGTTCAGCATAGCGACCGGTACGAACCTGCTGGTTCACGAACAGGTTCAGATAATTGAGAAGGCCGTATTCATCCCGCACGGTGAAGAGCGCGACGTAGTCGATATCAAAAGGAGCCGTGCCGACGACGGAAATGCCGGGGAACTTGCCGGACTTCACGTTGGCCTGGGCGACTGTCGAGGTCGAGACAGTGGCGTCGAGGTGCCCCTGGCTCACCGCCAGGAAGACGTCCGCCTGGGTTTGGTAGGGCCGGAAGGTCCCCTCACCCCACTCCTTGACCTGCGCTTCCAGCGCAATGGCCTCATAGGTGCCCGCCGTGGCGCCCACCGTCTTGCCCTTCATATCCTCGAAGGACGCGATGCCCGATTTGTCATTGGCCGTGACCGCCATCTCGAATGCGAAATATGGGATCGACATGCCCACCGTCTTGGCGCGTTCCAGCGTGTCCGATGTGGAAGCGACGCCCACGTCGACGCGGCCCGACATGAGCGCCGGAATACGTTCGGGGAACGGCGTCTCGACGATCTCCGACTTGACGCCGAGCGCCGCTGCGAGATCGTTGCAGTAATCGACATCGAAGCCGATCGGATTGTTGGACTCGTCACGCGAGCCCATGGGCGGGAAATCGAGCACGACCGCGCAACGCAGCACGCCCGAGGAAATGATGTCATCCAGCTTGTCGGCCTGCGCCGGGCCGGTCATCGCGATGGCGGCCGCGAGGCCAAGTACGGAAAGCTTCAGCTTCATCTTCATCATTCACCCCTCTGAGTGTGTCTTCTTGGTTGATGAACGGTGCCAACTATCCCCCATTGGACCGCACAAATCAAATAAAATATACAACATGTATACAGCGTGGCCGGAAGTTTTCTGCTCCCTTCGTCGAGAACGGTCGGTGCAGGGCGAAACGATGCGGGCTGGCCTTCGTTCCGAACATGTATATTTTATGTATGCTATGCGTGTATGGTCAATACGCGTTTTATGTCGTCTGTCCTGCTTTTCACGCGGGAAGCGGCCGAAAAAGGGAGCGGAGTGAAACTGATGACCATCCTGCCAGTCAATGCCTTGCTTGAACGCGTGGAAGCCATTTTTCACAAAGCGGGACTGAACGCCGCCCAGGCGGGCGCAGTCGCGCGTGTCATTGTCGCGGGCGAGCGCGATGCATGCAAGTCCCATGGCATCTATCGCATAGAAGGCTGCCTGCGGACGCTGAAAGCCGGGAAGGTCAAGGCGGACGCCGTCCCCCGCCTCGTACGCGAGGAGGGATCGGCGATCGTGCGCGTGGACGCCGGCGGCGGATTCGCCAACCCGGCCTTCGAAGCCGGGTTGCCGGAACTGGTGGAGCGCACGAAGGCCACCGGCCTTGCCGCGCTGGTCATCAATGACTGCACGCATTTCTCGGCACTCTGGCACGAGGTGGAAGCGCTGACGGAACAGGGCCTTGCGGCACTCGTCATGTGTCCGAGCTACGCGACCGTGGCCCCGGCGGGCGGCAATCGGCCACTGCTCGGCACCAATCCGCTGGCCTTCGGCTGGCCGCGCAAGGGGCAACCGCCCTACGTCTTCGACTTCGCCACCTCCGTCGCCGCCCGCGGCGAGATCGAGTTGCACCGGAGGGCCGGGAAGCCGATTCCGGAAGGCTGGGCAATCGATCGCGACGGGCAACCGACAACCGACCCCGAAGCCGCCCTTGCCGGGGCCATGCTGCCTTTCGGCGGGCACAAGGGCTCCGCCATCGGCACCATGATCGAACTGCTCGCGGGCGTGATGATCGGCGACCTGACGAGCCCCGAAGCGTTCGACTACCTCGGCGCCACCACCCTCATCCCCCGTCACGGCGAGCTGATTCTGGCATTCGACCCCGTGCGTTTCGCGGCCGGACGCGCCGGAGATCCGTTTGAGCGGGCCGAACACCTGTTCGAGGCCATCCTGGACCAGGGCGCCCGGCTGCCGTCACAGCGCCGCTTTGTCGCCCGCGCCCGCTCGGAGGCCGAAGGCATTCACCTGACGGCTGCCGAAACGGCTCAACTCGACCGGCTGCTCGATCTCGGACTGGACGCCGTGGCCTGAGAAGCCGGCCAGGGCGACCCAGGAGCCCGACGCCGGCGAGCCGTCGGGCTTGACCGGCGGGATTGGCCGGCGGCTCAGCCCTTGTAGGTCTGGACGGCACCCGGGAGCTTGCTCCACTCGGCGTACCAGGAATCGAAGAGCTTGAGCTGCGTCTCCACATAGCCGCGCTGGCTTGCCGAGAGGGCGTCCGTCTCGTTGAAGTGCAGGGTGTACTCCGGGTAGCCCTTCAGCACCAGCATGTACTTGAAGTAGAGCACCAGGTCCGGCCCCTCGTCGAAGGAGGACAGGACCGCGAGCGCCTGATCGAGCTCCTGCGCGCGCTGGCGTGCTTCGACGTCGCCCGCGGCGGCGGCCAGCGACAGCTTGCACAGATGGACGATCTCCCTCGGCAGCACATTGCCGATGCCGGTGATCGCGCCGGCGGCGCCGCAGTTGACGAAGCCGTGGACGACCGTCGTATCGACGCCGATCATCAGCGAGATGTCATCGTCGCCGCTGGTGATGTACTCCGCCGCATAGCGCATGTCGGCAGCGCCGCCGAACTCCTTGAAGCCGACGAGATTCGGATGCTCTGCACGCAGGGCGAAAAAGAGATCGGCGCGTGTGGCGAATCCGTAATAGGGACTGTTGTAGATGATCGCCGGCAGATTCGGGGCTGCGGAGAGAATCGCCTTGAAGTGCGCCTTCTGCGCTGCCGGCGAGGAACCGCGCGACAGGACGCGTGGAATGACCATGAGCCCCTGCGCGCCAACCTCCTGCGCATGGGCGGCGTGCGACACCGCCGATGCGGTATTGATCGCGCCGGTGCCGGCAACGACAGGGATGCCCGCCTTGACGAGCCGCGCCACGCCTTCCTGCCGCTGGGCATCCGTCAGCAGCGGCCAGTCGCCCATGGAACCGCAATAGACCACGGCCGACATCCCCTGGCCGATCAACTCCTCTGCCTTGCGCACCAGCGCGTCGAAGTCAGGGGTGCGATCCTCCCTGGCCGGGGTCATCAGCGCGGGAATGACGCCTGTGAAAATCGGGGCCTTCATCACGAACTCCTCTTTGCCTTTCTTATTTGACAGATCGCCAACGCCGTCGGGGCGCCAGTTCGATCTCCGGCACCTACCCTAGTCATTTGCATATTAATTGTCGACAAGATTCTGGGCAACGGTCAGAGAGTGATGTCCTGCCTCTCGTCCCGGGCGAAGAGCTGCTGGATCTGTCGCACGATCTGGTCGGCGTGCTGCTTCGCGATCCGGTCGGCGAGCTCGATGTCGCGTGCGGCGATCGCGCCGACCATCTGCTCGTGTTCCTCCACGAACTGGCGGGGCAGGCGATCGTCGTAGGACTGGTAGTAGAGGCGCAGGATGCGTCGCCCTTCGTCGAGCAGGCGCAGGCAGAGGCTGGTGAAATAGGGGTTGCGTCCGGCCTCGGCGATGGCGGCATGGAAATCCCGGTTGGTCGCGATCATCGCCAGCGCATCCTTCGCCGCCACCGCCGCCGCGAATTCTTCCGCATGGGCGCGTATCCGTTCCAGATCCTCCGGCCGGTGATTCCTGGCAGCAAGGCGCGTGGTGACACGGTACATGAGCGTGATGGCGTCGAAGAACGTGTGCAGGTTCAGGAAATCGATGTTCGACACCATCGTCGAGCGATTCGGCAGCGTCTCCACCAGCCCCTCGCCCGCCAGACGCACCAGCGCCTCACGGATCGGCGTGCGGGACATGCCGAATTTCTCGGCCAGTTGCACTTCGTCGATAGGGCTGCCCGGCGGCAGTTCGAGACCGAGAATTTCGTCGCGGAGCATGTCATAAACGAGCTTCACGCCGGAGCCACGCTTGCGCTCGGGAACGGAACGCATCTCTTCAACGGTCAAGGCAGGATCCTCTGATCAAACGAAAACGCTGTCGACATAAATTATACTTTTGTTTGAGAATTGGAAGCCGTCCATACGCGTGTTCCGATGCTCTTTTCCCTCGCCGGGCGCAGCAGCACATCGGCGCGGCGCGGCATGAGCATGCCGGACGGTTCTAAGAACCTCTGGCTTTGAGCGGGGTATGTGATGCCACTTTCCTGTGATTGGGGAGAGAAGCAGCACGGGTCAGCCCGGCTTTTCGGCGCTGGAAGTCAACGTGGTCTGCCTCCGGCAGTCCGCAACAAGCATCCGGAACTCTGCAAGTAGAATCTCAGGATTACGTGATGTCGCGGCAGAGCGCTGCACGGCCGATGTTCCAGGCAACGATCCGTGTCCTAAGAGGCGCACGAAGGCGTGTTCGCGCAAGAACATCGACGTGAGACCGGTAATGGCGACAAGGTTGATCGTCGGGATCAGTGGCGCATCCGGCATCATCTATGGTGTGCGAACACTTGAGTTGCTCAGGGATGCCCCTTTTCAGGGCGGCGGCGCCTTCCGCCGGCTGGACGCCGCCTGAGTTACTGCCCGGCCGCCCCGCCCCCCTTCTCAACGCAGCCCGTGGGTGGTGATCTTCTGCATCTGCGGCGACATCACCTGATCCGAGATATGGACGTTCCAGACCTCGGCCCCGTCCTGGGCGGCATGGCGCTCGAACAGCTCGCGGGTCCTGCCCAGGGTGTCGATATTGGCCCCCCGCAGCCCGAACCCCTGGGCGATGGCGGCGAAATCGGTCCTGCCGAAGATGGCGCCGCTGTCGTCGATCCCTTCCGAGCGCAGCTTATGGATCTCGGCGCCATAGGCCCCGTCGTTCAGCACGCAGATCAGCAGCTTGATCCCCTGGCGCCGTATCGTCTCCAGCTCCTGGATATGCATCACCAAGCTGCCGTCGCCCTCGATCAGCACCACCTTGCCGTTGCCCTTGGACGCCGCCACGCCGATCGCCATCGAGATCCCGTTGCCGATCGCCCCGAACTCGCGCACGATATGGTAGTTTTCGGGCGCGCGGTCCCTCATCTGCGAGTGGAAATAGGCGCAATGCCCGGTGCCGCTGACGATCTCCCAATCCTTTGGGATCACCTGGTCCAGCTCGGCCACGATCTCGCGCGGATCGAGGGTGCCCGGGGCGATGGGAAACTGGCGGCGATCGACCGAGCGCTCGCGGATCCGCTGCGCGACCTCCGGGGTCCGGGCCCGCGCCGCCCGCGGGGGCGCGGCCCTGAGCCTTGCCACGATCGCCTCGACCGCGGTCCTGGCATCGGCCTTCACATAGAGATCGGCGACCGGGGCGCCGTCCTTGAACCCGGTGGGATGTTCGTCGATCTGGATGACGAAGGCATCCGGGAACAGGCTGCCGCCGTCGCAGGTATAGGCGGTCATGCTGGCCCCGATCGCGATGACCAGATCCGCGCCGGCGAACTCGTCGCGCGCGGCCTGGTTCGAGAAGCCGCCGGCGATGCCCAGGCTGAACGGATCGGAATCGAACAGGCCCCGCGCCGGCAGCGTGGTGGACAGAAGCGCCCCGCCGAGATCGGCCAGCTCCAGGATCGCCGCCCGGGCGCCAGAGGCCACCGCGCCCCGCCCGGCGATGATCACCGGGTGGCGGGCGGCCTCGATCCGGGCCACCACCTTGGCCAGCGCCTGCGGGCTAGGCGGAACCGGGTCGATCGCGGGCAGCCAGGCCGTGGATGGCTGATAGCTCTCGTCGATCGGCAGCGGCTGCTTCTGCAGATCGAAGGGCACCCCCAGCACCACCGGCCGCCGCTCGGTCCGGGCGATGTAGAAGGCCTCGCGCACGCTGGGCAGAAGCCGGCCCAGGCTGTGAGCGGCGATGTAATGCGCGCCGGTGGCCAGCGCCAGCGGGGCCTGGTCGATCCCCTGGTTGTACCATTTGGCGTTTTCCGGATTGACCGGCATCTCGCCGGCGAACAGCACCAGCGGCACCCGCCCGCGCGCCGCGGTGGTCAGCGCGGTCATCGTCTGGGTGAAGCCGGGGCCAAGCGTGACCGAAGCCACCCCCACCCGCCCCGTGGCGATGGCCGAGCCGATGGCCATCCCGCAGGCGCAATGCTCGTGCCGGGCATGGACCGTCTGCACCTCGGGGTAATCCGACAGCGCGATCGCCCAATGCATGTTGGCGTCACCCATCAGGGTGAAATGTTCCCTCACCCCTTCGGCGAAGAACGCATGGGCGAGGGCCTTGTAGGCGGGAGCGTGGTTTTTCATCGTTCGTCCATGGGTCGGATGTTGCGGGTCGCCGGGCCGGGCGGAGGCCCGAGGTTCACCAGCCGTGATGCTCGCTCGCCAGAATGCCCAGCGCGTCCAGATTCTGCTCTATATCCTTGTACCTTTCGGGCGAGACCGGCCGGTTGGGCAGGCGCGGCTTGCCCATGGGCCGCCCCATGATCTCCCACATCGCCTTCGTCGGCGCCGGATATTCGCCCTTCCCGAGGGCGTAGAGCGTCGCGATCTTCTCCTGCATCGGCAGGGCCTCCTTCAACCGCCCCTCGACGACCGCGGCATAGAGGTCCCGGACCAGCCCGGGCGCGACGCCGCCCTGGACCGACATGCAGGCCACGCCGCCCAGGGTCAGCGAGGGGATGATCCATTCGGTACCTACGAACAGGCCGAAATCGGGGTTCATGCTGCGGCCGGCCTTGCCGATGGCGATATAGGTCTCCCAGTTGTGGCTGGCCTCCTTCAGGCCGATGAACTGCGGATAGGCCTTCATCAGCCGGATCAGCAGCTCGGGCGTGATGCCCACCCCGTCCATGATCGTGGGCGAGCTGTAGCCGATGAACGGCAGCCCGGTCGCCGACAGGATGGCCGAGAAATGCTCGTAGAGCGCATCCACCGGCGGTTTCCAGTAATAGGGGCTGATCGCCATGATGCAGGCCGCCCCGGCCTTCTCGGCGTGTCTGGCCAGCGTGACCGCCTGATCGGTGCCGGGGGTCGAGACATTGGCGATGACCGGGATCGCGCCGGCGACCTCGACCGCGACCTCGACCAGCCTCTGGCGCTCGTCCAGCGTCAGGTTCAGCGATTCCCCCACATGCAGGTTGGCGCACAGCGCGTCGCAGCCCTGCTTCATCAGGAATTCGATCCCGCGCCCGAACAGGTCCAGATCCAGCGTGTTCTCGGACGTGAAGGGAGTGATCGGGCACTGGATGATGCCGCGCGGCACCTCGGTCATCTTGGGAGTCGTCGTGGGCATGGTCCTATCCTTGGTATGTCAGCATCCGTCCTCAGCATCCGTCGCCGGCGGGTGATGCCGGAGATCCGCGCCGGTGAAGCGCTCCGCCGGGCCGGCAGAGCGCAGGTGGTGCGGGTCAGCGCAGCGGGATGCCGGCCGCGCGGACGATCTTGCGGGTGATGGTCAGATCCCGGTTCAGGATCGCCGCGAGTTCCTCCGGCGTGGAGCCCGAGGGCTCGATGCTCAGGGCGGCCAGCCGCTTGATGAAGGCATCGGACTCGACGATGCCCACCACCGCCTCGTTGATCTGGGCGACGAGTTTCTCGGGCAGGCCCGCCGGGGCGAAGAGCCCGTACCAGATCGTGTATTCGAAATCCTCGAGCCCGCCCTCGATGAAGGTCGGCACGTCCGGCAGCAGCGACGAACGCTCGCGCGAGGTCACGCCGAGAAGCTTGACCTGGCCCGCATGGTAGTGGCCCATCGTGGTGGCCGGCGTGGACAGCGTGAAATCCACCTCGCCCGCGACCGTGGCCAGGAAGCCCGGCATGGAACTGTTGTAGTTGACGTCCAGCACCTCGATATCCGCCGCCTGGAAGAAATAGGCCGCCGACAGCACCGAACTGGCCCCGGTCAGGCCGTGGCGCAGGGCGCCCGGATTGGCCCGGGCGTATTCGATGAACTCTCCGACGTCATTGGCCTCGACCGAGGGATGCGCCGCCAGGACCATGGTCTGGTGGCCCACATAGGCGATCGGGGTGAAATCGGCCTCGGAATCGAACTGGGGGTTCTGCGCCATGGCGGGCAGGCCGACCATGGTGCCGCTGGTGGTCAGCATGAGCAGATGGCCATCGGGGGTTCCGCGCGCGACCTGCATGGCGCCCAGCGCACCGTTGGCCCCATCGTGGTTTTCGACGATCACCGGGCGCGACCAGATTTCGGAAAGCCCGGTGGCCAGTAGCCTGGCGATCACGTCGGGCGGCCCGCCGGCCGCATTCGGAACCAGGATCGTTACCGTCTGCTGTGGAAAATCCTGTGCTCTGGCAACCGGCGCCGCAAACGCCGCCGCCATACAGACCGCCATACAGATAAGACCCCTGCTCACGTTCATGTTTTCCTCCCGGTGAAAGATGCGTTCAATCCCGCATCGGATTTCTGGCCTTCCGCGTTTCCGGAGTTTCCGGCCTTTCCGCGCGCGGGTCTGATCCGCCCGCGCGTTCGGCCTGCGCGTTCTGGTCGGGACATGAAGGATCACGCTCTCCGCCGGGGATGCCTGATCCGGGGCAACGCCGGCAAGAAGCCTCCCTCTGCGCTCGACACGGCGCGTCCCGACACACATCGCGCAGCCAGCGATTTCTATATTTACCCGCATTGAATGCGATTGCAACAGCCGATTCGCCGGGTTGCTCCGGTCGAAGATCTGTTCTGCCCGAACCCGTCGCACCATTAAATCCCCTGCAAACCCCGCCCTCCAGGGCGCCCGTTCGCGCGCCGGGCAGGCTGGGAAGGGTATGGTATCGCTATTGCAATCGGCTGCACGGATCGCTATCGTTCGCTTGGCCTGCAGCGCCGTGCATCACGACCCAGGTGGTTCCGCACGCGCAGGCGGCTGCCGGCTGGCCGGCCACCGAAATAGGCTCCTGGATGATCCGATCAACTGCCCACATGCACCCGTCCGCACGCCCCGTCGCGGCGTCCGGAACCTGTCCGCAATGACCGCGGAGGCGCCGCAGGAGCCGGTTGCCGACAGCCGGCGCTTCCGGAAGCTGTTCACCTCGATCGCCATGACGATGTTCCTGGGCGTCCTCGACCAGACGATCGTCGTGGCCGCACTGCCCGAAATCGCCGAAAGCCTGGGCCATGCCAACCAGCTGCCCTGGATCGTGGTGTCGTATCTGATCGCGACGACGATCACCGCGCCGGTCTACGGGCGGATGGGCGACATCCTCGGCCGCCGGCGCCTGCTGCTGCTGGCGCTCTGCATCTTCATTGCCGGCTCGCTGATCAGCGCACTGGCCCCCAATGTCTGGACGCTGATCGTCGGGCGGCTGGTGCAGGGGATCGGCGGCGGGGGGCTGCTGACGCTGTCGCACGCGCTGATCGGCGAGGCGATCCCGGCGCGCGAGCGGGCCAAGTATCAGGGCTATCTGGCGGTCGTCATAGTCTCGGCGAACACGCTGGGCCCGGTGATCGGCGGCAACATGGCCGAATACATCGGCTGGCGCTCGATCTTCTACATGAATCTCCCGCTGGGGATACTGGCTTTCGCACTGGCGCTGCGGCTGGAAGCGCGGGCGGGAACCGGCGAGCGTGGTCGCTTCGACTTTCCGGGGCTTCTGCTGTTCGTGATCTTCGTGACCTCTTCGCTTCTGGCCTTGTATCAGCTGCAGCAGCCCGTGCCGGCGCGCCTGATGCTGGCCGGGCTCGGTCTGGTGATACCGATCGCGCTGCTGCTGTTCCTCAGGCAACAGACACGCGCGCCAAACCCGTTGATCCCGCCTAGGGTGATCAGCAACCCCTCGGTCTGGCGGGCCGATGCCATGGCGGCGTTCCACGGCGCGGCGCTGGTCTCGCTGCTGACCTTCATCCCGCTCTATCTGCGCACGGTGCATGGGCTTTCACCGGCCGAGATCGGCGGGGCGCTGGTGCCGATGACCATCGGCATCGGCACCGGCGCCGCCATCACCGGGCGGCTGGTCAACCGGACCGGGCGGACGGCGATCTTTCCCGCGGCCACCGCGCCAGCCACCTGCGGCCTGCTGCTGGTGCTGTCGCTGTCGGCGGGCAGCCTGAGCCTCTATCAGATCGCCGCCCTGCTGTTCGCGATCACCTTGACGATGGGCGCGACGATGCCGGTGGTGCAGGTCACGGTCCAGGTCGCCGCCGGCCCCGCCAATCTGGGGGCGGCCGCGGGCACTGTGCAGCTGTCGCGGTCGCTGGGAGCCGGAGTGGGCACCGCGACCGTTGGAATGGTACTGTTCTCGGCCCTGGGCTACGGCCATCCGGACGCGGTCGCGGCTTTCGGAACCCTGATCGAGCACGGCGACGCCGCGGCGCAGGAGATCGACGCCGGCCTGCAGGCGGTCATCGCCGCGTCCTTCGCCTTCGCCTTCCTGGCCGTGGCACTGTTCGCGGCGATCGTCGCCTGGATGGCCTGGACGATGCCGCTCAGGCGGATCTGACCGGCCCCGACAACCGGAAACAGGCGGGCGCCCGTTTCACTATCTGGTTGCATGGCCGTGAACCTGTGTTTAGTCTGCATACGAATGCAATTGCGGGTGGGGCACCGACCGCCACCGCCCGCCTCACGACAGAGGGCGATTCCATGAATCAGCAAGTGACTCCGGCCATCGCCGGGCTGAGCTTCCATCTGACCGAAGAGCAGCTTCGCCTGCGCGACCTGGCGCGCAAATTCGCCTATGAAGAGGTGCGGCCGCAGGCGCTCAAGCTGGATCCGATCGTGGATCCGGCCGAGATCTATCCGATCGACCTGATCAGGCGCGCCTCGGCCCTCGGCCTGCGGACGCTGAAAATCCCTCGGGAATACGGAGGCTTGGAGGTTGATACCCTGACCGAGGTTCTGGTGCTGGAGGAACTGGCGGCTGGCGACGGCGGCTTTGCAATGCTGATCCAGCACCCCTGGCGCGAAGGCGCGATCCTGGCCGGCGCCACCACGCCCGAGCAGCGCGAGCGCTTCCTGCCCGAGTTCCTCGCGGACGACACCTATATGACATCCTATGCATTGACCGAACCGCACGCCGGTTCGGATCATTCGATCCCCTATGCGGAAGACCTGGAAGCCGGGCCCCAGACCACCGCCGTGCTGGATGGGGACGAATGGGTCCTCAACGGCACCAAGCGCTATATCACCAACGTCAACAACTCGAAGGTGATCATCCTCTTCGCCCGCACCGACAAGACCGTGCCGTGGAACGAGGGCTTCTCGCTCTTCCTCGTCTCCACCTCGGCGCCGGGCGTCAGGGTCGAACGCCTGCAGGACAAGATCGGCCTGCGGCTCAACCCCAACGGCGACATCGTCTTCGAAAACTGCCGCATCCCCAGAACCAACCTGCTGGGCGAGATCAACAGGGGCTCGGCGGTGGTTCACCGCTTCGGCCGCGGCACCAAGGTCAAGGGCGCGGCCCGGGCCGTGGGCATCGCGCGCTCGGCCTTCGAAGAGGCCATCGCCTGGGTGCGCCAGCGCAAGCAGGGCGGAAAGCTGCTGATCGAGCATCAGGCGATCGCCCATACCATCGCCGATCTGGCTCGCCAGATCGAGATGGCGCGGACGCTGAACTGGCGCGCGGCCTGGGCGGTGGACAACGACCCCGAGGATGCGCCGCGGCTGGAAGCCATCGCCAAGATCACCGCGACCAATCTGGTGGCCGATGTCAGCCGGCGCGCGCTGGAGCTGTTCGGCGGCTATGGCGTGGGGCGCGGCACCGTGATCGAGAAGATCACCCGCGACGCGGCGACGATGCTGCACGCCCCGGCCGGCAACGACGCCTTCCGCGAGAATCTGGCGCGCATCATCCAGCAGAAGCACCGGGGCGACACGCCGCTGAAGACCGGGCACTGAGCGCCCGCGCCGGGGGGAACCCTCCCCCGCGACCCCAGATGACCCGACCGGACGAGGGAGGCAGAGGTGCTGTACAAGGGCGACAAGGGCGATATCCGCATGGCATTCACCGGCGACACCATGCTGACCAGGCAGCTGTCTCCCTTCGACGAGCCGGACTACACCGCGCTGCGCGAACTGCTCCGGGGAGCCGACCTGGCCTTCACCAACCTGGAAACCAACGTCCGCGAGCCCCATGAGGGCGTGCCCATCCTGACCCAGGGCACACCCATGACCACGCCGCCCGAGCTGCTGGCGGATCTGCAATGGCTGGGCTTCGATCTGGTCTCCTCGGCCAACAACCACGCCAGCGACTACGGCGGCGAGGGGATGGTGGCCACCGCCCGGCACCTGCGGCGGGCCGGTCTCGCCTATGCCGGGATCGGCGAGACCCTGGCGCAGGCGCGCGCGCCCGGCTACCGCGACACGCCGGCGGGCCGGGTGGGGCTGGTCTCGGTGACCTCGTATTTCAAGCCGGGCGATCGCGCGGGCGATCAGCGCCCCGATGCCGCGGGCCGGCCCGGCATCAATCCGCTGGGCTTCGAGTCGGAATACGATGTGGCCGAGGGGGATTTCGAGGTCCTGAGCCGGATCGGCCGGGAACTGGGGCTGTCGAAAGAGCGCGAGCGGCTGCGTGCCCAGTTCTTCAGCGAATCCGAGGCTCCGAAGGACAGCGAGGCGACGATCAGCCTGTTCGGCAAGACCATCCGCCGCGGCACCGCATCGCGGGTGCGCACCGTCGTCGATCGCCGGGATGCCGACGCCAACCTGCGCTGGATCCGCGAGGCGCGGCGGCAGGCCGACTGGGTGTTGTTCTCGTTCCACTATCATGAATTCGGCAGCGCCGGCCGGCTGTCGGCCCGCACCAATGTCGATCTCGAAGAGCCGGCCGATTTCGTGAAATCCTTCGCGCGCGAGGCGATCAAGGCCGGCGCCGACGTGGTGGCCGGCCACGGGCCGCATCTGACCCTGGGGGTCGAGCTCCACGACGGCCGCCCCATCCTCTACAGCCTGGGGAACTTCATCCTGCAGAACGACACCGTGCGGGCGGTGCCGGCCGATTCCTACGACAGGTTCGGCCTGGGCCCCGACGCCACGCCGGCGGATTTCTTCGACGCGCGCACCGGCAACGGCACCCGCGGCTTCCCCGCGCATCGCGAATACTGGGAGAGCTACGTCGCTGAATGCGTATTCACCGACTGGTCGCTATCGCGCCTGCGCCTGCATCCCATCGTTCTGGGCCATGGCAGTTCCCGCGCCCAGCGGGGCCGGCCGATGCTGGCCCGCGGCGAGGCCGCGCAGCGGATCATCGAACGGATCGCGCGCCTGTCGCGTCCCTACGGGACCAGCCTGGTGATCGACGGCGATACCGCCGATGTGCGGCTTTCGTGACCTGAGGAACGCTGTCCCGGGCGACACCGGCGGCAGACGTCGACCGCCCGGCATTCCACCCTGGATTAGCAATCACTTGACGAACAATGCTGCTGCTGGGGCAAGCTCGATCCGGCTTTTCCGCGCCACCCGTCTTAGGGCCGACATCACAACCCTTGCACAGCGCATTCGATTTAATTATCATTTGATATATAATAACTATTCCTGCGGCACCTCCTCCGAGGCAGCGGCGGGAACGACGGGGAGGAACGCCTTCATGGCCATGGCCTATCCGAAGCGGGGCAAGGCCCGAGCCGGCGCGTGCCAATGCCGCCCCAAGGCACCGACCGGAATCGAAGCCACGATCCGGAAGGCCAGCCCCGCGCGATGACGGAGATCGCGACCCTGCCACACCGCGGAGCTATACAAGAGCTTGTTATGCAGAATGAGTTGTGCATACATATGCAAGTATCCGTGAGGCGTCCGCGTACCCCGTGGTGACAGGCGCGATCGAGCGGGCCCCGCGTTCCGGGCCCGATAGAACCGGAAGGGTGAGGACATCCGGACACCCCGATACATGGCTTAGCCCGATACATCGCTCAGGAGGAGGAAGATGATGCTCTCGCGCGATTACAGAGACGTAGCCGCAGGGGCGCTGCTGTTCGTCGTTGGCGTCGCCGCCGCCTGGCACTCCGTGGCCAGCAACAACCTGGGGACGATCAACCGGATGGGCCCGGGCATGTTCCCCATGGGGCTGGGTTACATCCTGGCGGCGCTTGGATTGTTCATCTCGATCTCCGCGCTGTTCCGCCAGGGGGTCAGGCCGAGGATCCGCGTCTGGACGCCGATATTCGTCTTCTCCAGCGTCGCCGCATTCGCCTTCCTGATTCGCCCCTTCGGTCTGCTCCCGGCCATCGTCGCCCTGACGATCATCTCTTCCTTCGCCGAACTCAAGATTCGCCCTCTCAGCCTCGCCGCGCTCACGCTGTCGCTGTGCCTCATTGCCTGGCTGATCTTCAAGGTCGGGCTCGGGCTGCCGATCGCCATGTACCGCTGGCCTTTCTAGCGCCGCCCCGACGCCCGTCGGGACCTCACCCCGCTGGGTTCGCGACCGTCGTCCCGCCTGAAAAGATGTATTCAACCCTCTGGAAGAGTTCCAGGAGCAGGCCGCATGAACATCTTCGACAATATCGCGCTGGGATTGGGTGTCGCCCTGTCCTTCTCGAATCTGCTCTACTGCTTCATAGGCGTCTTCCTGGGGACGCTGATCGGAGTCATTCCGGGGATCGGGGCGCTTGCAGCCATTTCCATGCTGCTGCCGATGACGTTTTACCTGGACCCGACGACCGCGCTGATCATGCTGGCGGGAATCTGGTACGGGACCTCCTACGGCGGGAACACCGCTTCGATCCTTCTCAATATTCCCGGCACGCCCGCGAATGCGGTGACCTGTCTCGACGGATATCCGATGGCGCGTCAGGGGCGGGGGGGTGTTGCCCTGTTCATGACGACCGTCGCCTCCTTTGTCGGCGGCTCGATCGGGATCATCCTGCTGATGCTGTTCTCCCCTATCATCGCGGGCTATGCGCTGAGGTTCCAGTCGGCCGAATACTTCTCGCTGATGGTGCTCGGGTTGGTCGGCGCCTCGATGATTTCCCATGGTTCGCCGGTGAAGGGCCTTGCCATGATGGCGCTCGGCCTCCTGTTCGGCACCGTCGGAATGGATCAGAACACCGGCATCTCGCGCTTTTCTTTCGGCTTCATCGAACTCTTCGACGGGCTCAGTCTCATCGCCCTGGCGATGGGGATCTTCGGCGTGTCCGAGGTTATTGCCAGCGTGCGGAACGTGCATGTCGGGGACATAGATCGCAACAGCGTCACCTTCCGCTCGATGCAGCCTACCGCTGACGACGTCCGGCGCTCGTGGTTTCCCATGCTGCGCGGCGCAGGTATCGGCTCGTTCTTCGGCACCCTGCCCGGAACCGGCCCCTCCATTGCCGCCTTCATGGCCTATGCCACCGAAGTCCGGGTGGCGAAAGAGCCCGAGCGGTTCGGAAAAGGCGCGATCGAAGGAATCATGGCCCCCGAGTCGGCGAACAACGCCGCCGACCAGACCTCGTTCATTCCGACCCTGACGCTGGGAATTCCTGGAAGTGCGACCATGGCGCTGATGCTCGGCGCGCTGATCATTCATGGAATCACGCCCGGCCCCAATCTGATGTCGGCCCAGCCCGGATTGTTCTGGGGGCTGGTGATGAGTTTCTGGATCGGCAACGTGCTGCTGGTCGTTCTGAATGTTCCGATGATCGGGATCTGGGTCCGCCTTCTGATGATCCCCTATCATCTGCTTTATCCTGCTGTGCTGATGTTTATCTGCATCGGAACCTACAGCGTCAACAACAGTCCCTTCGATATCTGGATGGTGCTCTTCTTCGGCTTCGTCGGCTATCTGATGCGGATCTTCGAACTGCCGCCCGCCCCCCTGCTGCTGGGGTTCGTCCTGGGTCCGCTGATGGAACAGAATTTCCTCAGGGCCATGGTGCTTTCACGCGGAGATTTCACCACCTTCATCAGCCGCCCCATCAGCGCGACAGTAATGGCAATGGCCGCGGCTCTTCTGGCATGGGGTTTCGTCTCGAGCTTCAGGCGGCGGCGCGTCATCTATCGGAAAGCCGCCTGATGCCTCTCACCCCGTCCGGTTACCGACAACGACCGAGAAATGGATACGATAATGATGACATCTGCATCCCTGGAAACGATCGAGAAAGTCCGCGCCCAGAATGTTGTCGCAACCGCGATCATTGCAAGGGATACCGGGCTTTGGAGCGATCTGGCCGAGTGCTACCATCCGGACGCGGTCCTGACGATGTCGTGGTTCAGCGGAAGCCCGGCGGAGTTTGTCAAGGCATCGCAGGAGATGAAGATTTCCCGCAGCGACGCCGAAAGCCAGAAGCATATGACCAGCAATCTTATGGTCCGATTGAATGGCAGAAGAGCCGTTTCGGAATGCGACCTGATCCTGTATCAGCGCCGCCTTGTGAGCGGGGTGCTTCTTGATTTCACCACCTGGAGCCGGCGCATCGATCTTCTGGAGAATCGTGACGGTGAATGGAGGATCTCGCATCTGACCATGATCTATGAAAAAGACCGCATGGATGCCGTTGATCCCAAGGGGTTCCCCGCAGCCTTTCTTTCATCCATGGAGCTGTCGCAATATCCTCAGCAGATTCGCTTTCACTGCTGGAGGAACGACATGGTCGGATTCCCGCCCGCAAGAAACATCTGCATAAAAGGTTCGGATCGGGAATTGCAGGTTCGCGAAGAAGCCCGCCGCTGGCTCGCATGACGTGAACTGGCATGCAGTAAACCGTCGCCGAGAGCGATCAAGGCGAAGAAGCAAAGACCAAAGCCTCCACGAACCAGCAACCCTGCCAAGGCCGCGACAACATCAGCCGGCATCGTTCTGGCAACGCAGATGATGTTTCCTGCTGCGGATATCATTGACCGGGACATTCCGATGATCATGCCAAAAATCCGTCTCCTTCTCGATTCGACATCCCCGAACTTTGTCGCTCAGGTCAGGGCACTGCCCGAAGCATCCGACTTCGATCTGTTGATGTACGATGAGGCGAATCTGGAAGAGAGCTATCAATTTCTTCAGCATGCGGAAGCCGCCTACATCTATCATCACCCGTTTCCGGCCGAAGCAATCGGATCGGCCCCCAATCTCAGATTCATCCAGAAACATGGTTTGAACTGCAATAACATCGACATAGGCGCCGCAACGGAACGGGGTATTCCGGTGGCGACGTGGCCTCTGCTCCGCAGCATTTCTGTCGCGGAACACGCTTTCGCCCTGATGATCGCCTGCGCCCGCAAGATCGTTCCGGCACATCGGGCGGTGGTCAACTCGATCTACCTCGAATTGGGTATCGAACCCGTCAGGACCTCCCAAGGCGAATATCGGGCCAACTGGGCGAAGATACCGGATGTCGTCGAGTTGACGGGCGCCTCTGTCGGCATCATCGGATTGGGCGACATAGGGATGGAGATCGCCCGGCGCTGCCGCGCGTTCGGAATGAAGGTATTCTACCATCAACGGCGCAGGCACACGACCGATATCGAGGCGGCGTTGCAAGCGGAGTTTCTAACCTTCGAGCAGTTGTTGCGCACTGTGGATTACCTCATTTTGGCCATTCCCTTTTCATCCCAGACAGAACATCTGATTGGAACGAAGGAACTTCGGCAGATGAAGCGTTCGGCGACGCTTATCAATGTCGCCAGAGGCAGGGTTGTCGATGAGGACGCATTGACGGAAGCGTTGAGCACGGGAAAACTGGCAATGGCCGGGCTGGACGTCTTTCGTGACGAACCACTTCCCGCGCATAGCCCGCTGAACCAGCTGTCCAATGTCGTACTGACACCGCATATCGGCGGCGGATCCTATCGTTCCCGCGATCTGGATCATCCCGCCTGCATGAGGAACATCCTGCGATTCTTCAAAGGCGAACAGCCCGGCGGAATCATCAACATGGGCAATGGCAAACCCCTCTGAACCCTCCATCCCGATCTGTCCGGGTAGGTTTCGCTTCCGCAGCCCCCGGATGCGTTCGAGGACGACGACGTACATCCCTGCAGGAGGCTTCATCAGAAACAGGTGTTGCACTTCATTTATAGACTGATAACTTGTATCCGGATTTCCCCCGCCCAACCCGAAGGCGCCTGACAGACATCGGCACCACAACGCTGGGCTTCGTCACGGTAGAGACCAAGCGAAGCACGAACCCGCCGCCGATGCTGTAGCGTCGGCGCGGACCAGGCTCCGGCCCTGGCCGGGGCCAGAACCCACGGAACCGAAACGCCGAAGACCTGCACGAGATCGGATCAATGGAACAAGCGGATATGCCGGCCGCCGGCGGAAATCGGGCCGCCGCGATCAGGGGATGTTGGGACGCGCTGCGCTTTCCCGCCTGGGTCAGCGGCGTGGTCATGCTGGGGGTCGGATCGCTCGCCCATGACCTGGGATTTCCCTTCTGGGCGGCCGTGCTGTCCACGCCGCTGATCTGGGCCGGGCCCGCGCAATTCGTCCTTTTCGGCAGCCTTGCCAGCGGTGCGGGGCTGGTGGCGGTGGCGGTAGCGGTCTCGCTGACCTCGATGCGGCTGCTGCCGATGGGGCTGTCGCTGCTGCCGCTGATGGAGCAGCCGCGGCGCAACCTGGCCATGCGGCTGCTGCTGGCCCACTACACCGTCGTCGTCACCTGGACCGAGGGCCAGCGGCGCCTGCCCGCGCTGGCGCCGGAGCGGCGCGCGCCCTACTATCTGGGGTTCGCGAATACCGCCGTGCTGCTGGCCACTCTGCTGACCGCGCTGGGCTTCGTGATGAGCGCGGCGGTGCCCCCCGTCCTCGCCGCGGCGCTTCTGTTCCTGACCCCGCTGTTCTTCTCGCTGTCGCTGCTCGCGGGGACGCGCAGCACGGCGGATGGGCTGGCCGTTGGCCTCGGCGTTCTGCTCATGCCGGTGGCGACGCCGCTGGTCGGCCCGGATCTGGACCTTCTGGCGGTGGGGCTGCTGGGCGGTAGCTTGGCTTATCTCGCGCGCAGGGCCGGACAATCGCGCGGGGCCGGGCGATGAGCGGCGCGGCGGGCGAGTTCGCCGGGCTGTGGCCCTATGCGCTGGTGGTCCTGGTGGGCTTCCTGCCCAGCGAGATCTGGCGGGCGGGCAGCGCGCTGCTGGCGGGCTGGATCGACGCGACATCCGAGATCTTCACCTGGATCCGGCTGGTGGCGACCACCCTGGTCACCGCGGTGGTGATCAAGCTGGTCATGCAGCCGCCCCCGGCGCTGGCGGTGGTGCCGCTCTGGGCGCGGCTGGGCGCGCTGGCGCTGGGTGCCGTGGCCTTCCAGGCCGCCGGGCGCCGGATGCCCGCGGGGATCGCCACCGGAATGGCCGCGATCCTGGCCGCCGCCACGCTGCTGGCTGAATAGGCTTGCGGGAACGGACGGGTGGGCGCAAGCCCGGACTCAGACCACCGTCACCCCGCCATCCAGGACCAGGGTCTGCCCGGTGATGTAGGATGCTTCGGGGCGCACCAGATAGGCCACTGCCGCCGCCATCTCCTCTACCCGGCCCGACCGCCCCAGGGGGATGCGCGCCCGCGCCCGCCGCTCGTGCTCCGGGTTGAACATGGCTTCCCGGGACGAGGTGACCGTCCGCCCCGGTGCAATCGCATTCACCCGGATGCCGAACTCAGCCCATTCCACGGCCAGTACCCGGGTCATGTGGATGACCGCCGCCTTGGTGACGCCATAGGCCGAGGCCCCCGGGAAGCCCACCAGGCCATGGGTCGAGGCCATGTTGACGATCACTCCCGCCCGGCGCGCCCCGATCAGATAGCGGCCCATGCCCTGGGCCATAAAGAACGTGCCGGTCAGATTGACCTCGACCAGGTGGCTCCATTCGTCGCGGGCGACCTCGATCGCGCCCTTCCGCAGCGACGGCAGCGAGGCGTTGTTGACCAGCACGTCCAGGGCACCGAAGGTGTCCAGAGCGGCGCGATAGGCGCGCTCGATGCTGTCCTGATCGCGGATCTCCAGGCTGACGGGCAGTGCCCGGCGCCCCGCCGCCTCGATCCTGCCGACCGTCTCGGACAGCGTGCCGCGGTCGCGCGCCGAGATCACCATATCGAACCCGCCGCAGGCCAGGGCGACCGCCGTCGCCGCCCCGATCCCCTGCGAGGCCCCGGTGACGAAAGCGACCGGAGCAACTGGGGGGGCAACGGGGAAAGCCACGGGCGCCTCGGACCGCTCGACCATCGCTCATGCCTCCTCGGGCGATTGCTGCACCCGAGTTGTATAAGCTGCATTGAATACGAATGCAACGCCCCTGTGCCGAGGACCCGATCAGTCCTCGGGCAGGGGCCCGGGCGGGGCCTGGGGCGGTGTCTCGGGCAGCATCCAGGTCAGATGGCCGTCCGTCTCGACAAGCCCTGTTGGGGGCAGCCGCGCGCTTTTCCGCACGATGATCCTGTTCGGCACAACTATATGAACCGGCTTGGCAATAGTCCCGTCCAGATGCCCGAGCAGCGTCTCGATCACGTGGTCCACCATCACCGAGGCCGACTGGTCCACCGTGGTCAGCGCATAGCTCGACCAGGCGGCATGCCAGGCGTCGTCGTAGCCCACCACCGACAGATCGCGCGGGATCTCGAGCCCGAATTCGTACCGCGCGACATCCATGACCGCCGCGGCCATGTAGTCATTCGCGCAGAAGACTGCATCGGGCGGCATGGGATGGGAAAACAGATAGCGGGCTGCCTCGGACGCCCCGGAATGGGTGTACTGCCCCGAGACGCGGATGCAATCGCGAATACCGGCCGCCTCGAGCCCCTCATAGAATCCCGCCTCGCGGTCCTGATTGGTGGACGAGGACGAGATTCCCGCGACATAGGCAAAGCGTTGGTGGCCGCCGGCAATCAGGAACTGCGCGAGTTCGCGGCTGCTGTTGCGATTGTCATTCGTCACCGACGAGCCCGAGGGCAGGCTGGTCTTGCGGTTGTACATGACGATCGGAACCCCCGCCGCCTCGCATTCCCGCGCCAGAAGCTCGGACAGGTTCGACGATATCAGGACAAGGCCATCAAGCTGATATTGCAGGATATCTTCAACGACCGTTTCCTCCTGGGGGGCATCGACGCCGCTAAAGAGCAGGATCTTGTATCCGCGGGCGCGCAGCCGCCCCACCAAGATATCCAGGACATACTGGTAGAACTTGTTCTCGGGGTGTCCGACCAGAACCCCGATCATGTACGAACGATGCGTGATCAGCGAACGCGCCAGGGCGTTCGGCCGGTATCCGAGCTTGCGCGCCGCCTCGATGATCTTCGCCCGGGTTTCGGGGGCGACGCTGGCGCCTTCGGTAAAGGTGCGCGAGACTGCCGATTGCGACACCCCGACATAGCGCGCGACATCCTTTGCCGTAATCAATCCCTTCATCAAATGGTCTCCTGCCATCGCGGGAGGGAAACCCGCCGATCCTCTGGCCCCGAATATCCACCTTGGCGGGGTGGCATGCAATCGTCTTCAGCGCTTTCCGCTGACTTCGTTTGCAACCGTGTCCGGAACGCGCGGGATCCGGTGAAGGTGGCGTTGCTGCAGAGTTCCGAGGAATGGCTTGCGCGACGCGGCGGCCATATCGCTGAACTGCGCAAGCGGGCGACCGGCGAGGCTGCTGCTGATATCGCGCAATCCATGATCGTCACGGTCTGGAACCTTGCCATGGCTGGCGGCGGGACACGCTTCAGCTTTGGATGTCGTTCTGCGCGGATGAGACCGTCCTGTTCGCGCTGGTCTGCTCGGCCAGGGTCAACTGCCGGTAGCGCCATCCCTGCCGCACAAGCGGGATGATATGGCGCCCATAGTCGGCAACGTCCTCATACGGCTCGAAGCCATGCAGAATGAAATTCGCGACGCCGATATCCGCGTATCGCAGGAGCGCTTCGGCCACGACATCGGGCGTGCCGACGAAAGCAGCACTGTTGCCACGTCTCGTAACACCCGAGATTCCCGCCCAAAGTGCCGCGTCGTGACGGCCGTCGCCCGCGCTCAGGTCGACGATCCGCTCATCCCCGACGCTGGGCAGGCCATTGAAATGGCGATTTGAGATGTTCTGCGCCCCCTGATAACGAGACAGACTGCTGACCTTCCCGAGAATGTGGCGAGCGCGAAGCCATGCCTGTTTTTCGGTGGGGCCGATGATCAGGCGGGCGATCAGCGTGAACGCGAGCGGCGCCGTTCGCTGTCCGGATTGTGCTCTCGATTGCAGCGCCCGGACATGGGTCTCGAAGGCCGCGAGGGGTTGCGCATAGAGCGCGTAGATGTCCGCCTCCGAGGTGCCGACCTCTTGGGCCGCCTCGGAATCGCCGGCAAACGAGATCGGGATGCGTGGCTGCTGATAGCTGAGCACCTCGCTGCGGAAACCCTCGAAACGATAGTATTCGCCGGCATAATCGAAGCGCTCGGTCGCTGTCCACGCCTTTTTCAGAACCTGCAGATGTTCACGGGCACGGGCATAACGCCCCGCCTTGTCGGGTGTATCGCCCTCGTGGCCGGTTTCTCCGTCGCGGCCGGAGATCAGGTGCACAATGACGCGTCCGCCGCTGAGATGGTCGAGAGACGCGAGCTGGCGCGCCGCGAGCGTCGGATGAACCGGCCCCGGCCTGTGAGCGATGAGCAAACGCAGCCGCTCGGTGTGTGCAGCCGCATAGCCGGCGATCTGGAGGCTGTCCGGGGCTTCGGCCGATGCTCCGACAAGCACGCCGTCGAAGCCGAAATGCTCATGGTCGCGGGCAGAGCGTTTCAGATGGGCCGGATCGACGGCCGCCCCGCTCGCAGGGTGGATCTCGGAGCGGAAGCTCGGCTGCAGCAGGCCGAAGAATTGCAGATCACGTGTCATCGCATCGCCTCATGTGACGCGGGTGCGATACCCGCTTGTCCGGAACAGCCCGGCACGCATCTATGAAAAACGCAGGTTGCATGGAAACTACAGAATACTCGACATAAAGTCGGCCGTTCTCTTCTGCTGCGGGAAGTTGAATATCTGATCGGGCGTGCCCACCTCGGCGATGCGCCCGCCATCCATGAACACGATCCTGTTGGCTATGTCCCTGGCCAGCCCCAGTTCGTGCGTCACGATAATCCGCGTTGAACGGAAATCCGCCAGATCCTTTATGACATCGATCACCTCGCGCACAAGTTCGGGATCGAGGGCGCTCGTCGGCTCATCGAACAGCATGAGTCTGGGATTGCACGCCAGGGTCCTTGCAATGGCAACGCGCTGCTGCTGCCCGCCCGACAGCATGCCGGGATAGCTGCCGGCCTTGTCGCGCAGGCCGACCTTCGCCAGCAGTTCGAGCGCCTCTTCCCTCTGATGCCGTCGATTCCGGCTTGCGGAATCGCGGCACAGGAGCCCCTCGCGCACGTTCTCGAGGGCGGTGAGATGCGGAAACAGATTGAAGGACTGAAAAACGAAGCCGATCCCTCGCCGTTGACGGCGAATCTCGCTTTCCGGCTTCTCATACAGCTTGCCGTCCCGAAGGTCATAGCCGATCGGGCTGCCATCAATGAAAACAGCGCCTCTGTCCGGCTTATCCAGATTGTTGATAAGGCGAAGCAGCGTCGACTTTCCAGATCCGGAAGGGCCGATGATGCAGACGACCTCGCCCGCGTCGATATCCAGGCTGACGTCATTCACCGCGCGGTTTGCACCGTACAGCTTGGTGACGCGATCAACCGTAACCCGACTTCCACTCACCGTTTCGACCTTTCGCTGGCGGCCATGACAGCCCGCTTCACCCGAGCTTTGCATGTGTTACGGCGCTGAAATCCTCCTGAACCTCAAGAATTTCCCGGACCGAATTGCTGACCCAGGGAAAGTTCGCCTTGGATACATTGTTATCGATCCAGGCTTGCGCACTTTCACGGTCCTCGAAAAGATAGACTCCTCCTCCCCGGCCGTTCTTCTCATCGCGCAACCAGACTTTCCAGATCAGTCCGGGCTGCTGCGCCAGCCTCTGCGCGCGCTCCAGGGTTGCCTCGAAGGGTTCATTTTTCGAATAGTCCATATCGAATGCAACCTTCAGAACGACCTTGGCCATGATTCAATTCCTTCCCTGTTCGCGGAAAAACGTGGTGTCCGTGCACCGGACAGCATGATGGCTTCCGGCCTGCAATTCCCGGCCTGCAATTCATGGCCTGCAATTCATGGCCTGCAATTCATGGCCTGCAATTCATGGCGTGGCGAGGTCGGCCGGCCTTGCGCCCGGATGCCCGTTCCTCGGCCGCTCAAGTCCGAAATGCTCGCGGAATGTCTGTCCTGCATAATCCGACTTGAACAGACCGCGACGCCGCAACTCGGGCACGACTTCATCGATGAACAGATCGAGACCTTCGCGATAATAGGCAGGACATATGATGAATCCGTCCGCCGCGCCGGTCGCAAACCAGCGCTCGATCAGATCCGCAACGTCGATGGGGCTGCCGACCGCGAGCAGGAAGCGGCTGTGTTTCGTCGCCTGGAAATAGGCAAGGACATCTTGCAGCGTCGGGTCGGCCTTGCCGGTGTTCGCGCTCGTCTGGAAGATCAGGTCTTCCGTATAGTCGTCTGGCGCATATGAGGGCACGATACGCCTGATCGCAAGCTCCGGATCGATGACCGAAAGGTCCCGGCCTATGGTCTTGGACAGTTCGACGATATTTTGCGGATCCGGCACCAGAAGGGAGTTCAACTGTTCATATCTCGCCCTCGCCTCTTCCGTCGTCCTGCCGACGATCGGGATAAGTCCCGGCAGAATGAGGGTCTCCGGCGTGCGGCCGAATGCCGGAAGGCGCCGCTCGATGTCTTCCCGATACGCGATGGCGTGCTCTGTGCGCGTCGCCATCGAAAAGAGTACGTCGGCATGTTTCGCCGCGAAATTCCTCGAACGTTCCGTCCTGCCGGCATGCAGCAAAGGGATATGCCCCTGCGGCGGCCGCAGCACGTTCAGGGGACCGCGGATGTCGAAATAGGCGCCCTTGTGCCTGACATCCGTTACCAGTGCCTCGTCGATGAACCGGCCGGTGGTCTTGTCGCGCACGTATACGCCATCATCCCAGCTATCCCACAACTGCTTCATCACCTCGACGAATTCCTCTGCGCGATCGTATCGCTCATCGGCATCCGGTTCGCCGTTTTTCCCGAAGCCGGGCACGTTATGCTGATAGAGACCCGTCACGACATTCAGCGCCACCCTTCCATGGCTCAGGTGATCCAGAGACGCGGTCATGCGGGCGAGATGGAAGGGGTCCGTATAGGAGGTATTGGCCGTCACGACGAAGCCGAGCCGCGTCGTATGGGCTGCCAGTGTCGAAAGCAGCGTGAACGGTTCATATCGAATGATTTGCGAAGGCCGCTGATACTGCAGCCGTGCCGGCGTGCTCAGCGTGTCGCCAAGAAACAGAAAATCGAATTTCGCGGCCTCCAGTTGCCGGGCGACGCTGATGACGAACGCAATATCGAACGTGCCGTCGCTCTTCGCTTCCGGCAGGCGCCACCCGGCGGGGTGATAGCCGGTTGCGAAGAAGAACAAACCCAGTTTCAATTCTCTCATAGCCTGCCCGCCTGACGCTATCGGCCTTCCGGGGCCGACGAATGCCATTCTCGTCTCTCCCGCGTGGCGTCGTGGGAGGCACCCGGACTCCGTTCCTGCCGTTCCGGGGGGCGCCGGGCGACATCGATGCCTGCCCCATGCCCCCGCGCGGTCTGCCGGTGATGTCGATGGCCGACAGGTCAGTTCTTCTCCGGCTTCGGCAGTCCCGGCGGGTTGATTTCCGGTGCCTTGATTGCCCGCTTCAGCAGACCCCACCGTTCCAGAGACTTTTCGTAGCTGCCGTCGTTGATCGCATGCAGCGCGGCCAGCCGGACCGCTTCCGCAAGGTCGGACTTCTTGCTGAGAACGATCGCGGCATCGGCAGCGCTCGGCCAGCCCGACTCGACTTCTCCGGCGATTGTAAACTTGTCGGGAGCGGTGGCCACGCTGTAGTCGGCTCCATCGCCACCGGAAAAGTGCAGCTCGGTCCTTCCGGACAGCAACTGGACAACGGCAATGTCGTTGCTCTCGAAGTATTCCAGTTTTATCGGGGGCAACCCCTTTTCGACCAGTATCTCATTCCAGCCGAGGAGGATCTGCTCTCGCGCCGTCCCCGAACCGACCGACACGAGCTTGCCGGAGACGTCTTCAGGCTTTTCGACCTTGAGGGTGCTGCCCGCGCGTGCGAGGAAGGAGTATTTCGAGGTGCGATAGTTGACGAAGTCGAAGCGGTCCTTCAGCTCTTCCTGCACCAGCGTGGATGAAATGATCGCGTCGACCTCGCCGACCTGCAGGGAAAGCGCCCAGGTATCCCAGGGCACTTCCCTGACTTCGGTCTGCAGGCCGAATGCGTCCCCGATCAGGTGGGCAATATCTGCGTCGTGACCGATCGGCGTCCGGTTGTCTTCCGCGAAGAAAATGGTCGGAGGGGCCCAGGGCATGACACCGACCCGCCATATGCCGCGCTTCCGTATGGCTTCTGGCAGGGCCGCAGCGGCGGCAGCGTCCGCCGTGGCATGGAAACGCCCGGCCTGCTGCGGCGTGGTGTCGAGCACCAGCGTCTTGTCTGCGGCGTCGGCCATGGCGATGGGGGCCGCTCCCGACACCAGCACGGCCGATAGGGCCAGCGCCGGCAGCAAAGATCGAAGCCTTGGGGAGATTGCTGTTTTCATCGATAGGATTCCTTTTGACCGACTGAATATCAGCCGGGATACCGAAATCAGAGTTGGCGCGGAACAAACCGGCTGAGGAGCGGCAAGCGATCTTCCTTGAGCGTTGGCGCAGATGTCGCTGCGATCGCCGCACGGTTGAGCCGCCGCTCGATGGCGCGCTGGATCAGCGTGATGAGCGTCGTGACGACCAGGTACCAGAGAGCGGCAACCATCAACATGGGGAGAATTTGTTGGGTTCTGCCGTAGATGATGCGGACGATATGGAACAGCTCTCCGAGACCGAGAATCGAGACGATCGAGGTTCCCTTGAGCAAGCCGATGATCTCGTTGATGGCATTGGGAACTATGGATCTCAGCGCCTGGGGGAACACGATGCGCAGATACTGGCGCGAATGAGGCATCCCCATTGCTGCAGCCGCCTCCATCTGCCCTTTGTCGACCGTCAATATGCCGGCCCGCACGATCTCGGCGCAATAAGCCGCCTGATAAAGCGACAGGCCGAGAACGGCAGCACCAAACTTGTCGAGAATATCGCGCGTATCGAGATAGACCGACAAGTCGACGAGCGGCAGGGAAAAGGCAATGGCTGGATAGAGATATGAAATGTTATACCACAGGACGAGCTGCAGCATGAGCGGCACGGAGCGGAATATCCATATGTACAGGTCCGCAGACAATCGTAGGACTTGCGACTTCGACAGCTTCATCAACGCGAGCATGGTCCCGCCCAGAAAGCCCAGGCCCCCGCAGATGGCCGTCAGCTCAAGCGTCATGAGCAGGCCGGTCAGGACTGTTTCTTCAGTAAAATAGCGAAAAACGACGTCCCATTCCCAAGCTTCGTTGGTCACGAACGAGTATGCCACCAGCAGGAACGCCGATCCGACAATCGGCGCAAAGCATAATTGGCCGATATTCTTTCTCGGCACAACCTGGAGAGGCGCTTGCGGGGTGTTCTGCAGGAGCGCCGGTTCAACTGAAGCCGACAGGTCCGGATTGTTTCTCGCCATCGGCTGTATCCCGTCCGCCTCCGGCCTCAGCGCAACTTTGCGTGAGTCACGGCACTGAAGTCCTCCTGGACCTCGAGGATTTCCCGCGTCGAATTGCTCACCCAGGGAGAGCGCGCCTTGGCGAATCCTCCGTTGAGCCACGCATCGGCACTTTCACGGTTTTCAAACAGATAGATGCCCCCTCCCCGGCCGGCTTTTTCATCACGCAACCAGACCTTCCAGATCAGCCCGGGCTGTGTGGTGAGCCTGTGCGCCCGCTCCAGCGTAGCCTCGTGAGATTCGTTCTTTGAAAAATCCATGTCGAACGCGACTTGCAACACGACCTTGACCATGAGTTCTTTCCTGGAAGCATGAAACGGATCGGCCGCGGCACACAGGTTGCCGATCCATCGTGCTGCGGCCTGGAACACAAAGGATATAAAAATTATAGACAATCTGAACAAATGCGGTCAAATTCGAAAAAGAAGCCTCATGATGCGCAAATGCTATGGAGCGAACCGTTGTCCCTCAACTTTCGGCAGGTTGAAGCGTTTCGAACAGTCATGCAGGCCGGAAGCATGACCGGCGCAGCGGAATTGCTGCGCATCACCCAGCCGTCAGTCAGCCGACTGATTCAGGATTTCGAAGCAGCAACCCATCTGAAGCTGTTCGAACGTCGTGGCAATCAGATCCACCCCACGCCTGCCGCCATAGAGCTCATGACGGAGGTGGAGCGTTCCTTCTCTGGACTGTCACGCATTGCGGCGCATGCCGATGCCATCAGCCGCCAGTCGGCCGGCCGCCTGCGCATTGCGGCGATGCCGGTGCTTGCCACAGGCGTGCTGGCCCGGTTTCTGGTCCGCTTCCTCGATGAACGGCCGGGGATTCTTGCAACGCTCACAGGGATGCCCTCGCATCAGGTCGTGGATGCCGTGGCCAGCGGACATGCGGATATCGGGTATGCTGACGGTCCTCTGGAGCGCTCCGGCTTCTCTCTGGAGCCGAAGGTATTGCCCGCCGTCGTCGCATTGCCGCAACATCATCGGCTCGCCAACAAGCTGCTCATCGAGCCTGCCGATCTCGCCGGGGAGCGTTTCATCAACCTGAGGCCCGGCAGCATCTTCGCGGCGCGCGTCGACGTTGCGCTCGCCAATGTCCCCCGTCATGTCGTGTTTGAAACACGCATGTCGCACACCGCCTGTCTCATGGTCGCCGAAGGCGGCGGCGTTGCGATCGTCGGCGCGCTGGTGGGAGCGGAATTCAAGGACCGGGGGGTCGTCATCAAGCCATTGAGCGTTTTCATCGACGCCGGCTTTCAGGCTATCCGCTCCACGCTGAGACCGAACGCGGCTATCGTGGACCAGTTCTGTACCGAATTCTTCAAGTTCATAGAATAGGTGCTCGGCGCCCCACGACGCCGCAAACACGGCACGGCCAGGTCGCGATCCCTCCCGGTCCTTCCCGGCCTCTCTCATCCGCTACTTGTTTGTCCCGTGTGGCTGCGCTGCAGAGCGCTGCGCAACACGCGATCCAGCAACACCGCGACAGCCACGATTGCCAGCCCCGCCCGCAGGCCCAAGCCCATTTCCATCCGCATGAGACCGCGCGTCACCTCGGCGCCGAGACCGCCCGCGCCGACGAGGCCGGCGAGAACCACCATCGCCAATGACAGCAGGATGCACTGGTTCAGGCCAACCAGCAGGGTGGGTTTTGCAGCAGGGATCTCGATCTTGAGCAGGATCGTCCGCGGCGATGCGCCGATGGCGGCGCCAAGTTCCTTGAGGTCGTTCGGCACCTGCTTGAAGGCCAGCGTGGTCAGACGGAGCATCGGCGGAATGCCATAGACGATCGTCGCGATGATCGCAGGCACGCGGCCCAGGCTGAAGATCATCACGGCTGGGATCAGATAAACCCAGGGCGGCACGGTTTGCATGATGTCCAGGATCGGGCGCAAGGCCGCCTCCATCCAGGCACGCCGGGCCGCGACAATGCCCAGGGGAAAGGCGATGATGACCGATATCAGCACCGAAACGGCGACCAGGGCGATCGTCTGCATCGTCGCCTGCCACAAGCCCATCAGCAAGTTGAAGCCCAGGCATCCTGCGACGAGCAACGCCAACCGCCAGCCGAGCATTATGAGGACCAGTACCGTGACGAAGCCGATCAGCGCCAGCGGAGGCAGGAACAGCAGCGCGGCCTCCAGCCCGGAAAGACCGGTCTCTATCGCCAGGCTGATGACAGCGAAAAAGCCGTGGAAATTCATGTTGAGCCATTCCACGGCCGGAGCAAGGAATGCCCCCACAGAAATCCGGAACGCGGAGAGATCCATCACTTCGCTCCCCTGCCTGCATTGACGAGGCCCTGCGTAATACGGTCGATCACCATCGTCAGAACGACAATGGCGAGGGCTGCGTCGATCGATTTGGCGATGTCCAGCGTGCGGATCGCTTCATAGATCGTCGCACCGAGGCCGCCGGCGCCGACGATACCTGCGATGACCACCATGCCGAACGCCATCATCAGGCTCTGGTTGATGCCGGCCATGATCGACGGCAAGGCAAAGGGCAGCCGGATCTTGAAAAACATCTGCGCGGCGGTAATCCCGGTCGCCTCGCCCAGTTCGATGAATTCCTTCGGGGTGCGCCGGATCCCGAGCGAGGTCAGCCGGATCACCGGGGGAATGGAGACGATGATCGTGGCGAGCAGCGCCGTCGCCGACCCATAGCCGAGGAGTGCGATGGCCGGCAGCAGGTAGATGTAGGGAGGCAGGGTTTGGACCAGATCCAGCACCGGCTCGATCACCCGGTCAAGGGAGGCGAGATACCCGGCAATGACGCCGATCGGCAGCGCGATAAGAAGCGCGACCGCAACGGCACTGATGACCAGCGCAAGAGAGTCCAGCGTCGCGGGCCAAAGTCCGAGAAACTGACAAAGCAAGAGTCCGAGCAGGGTCAGGACGCCGAAGACACGGCCGACCACCCGCCAGCCAAGAAGCGCCGAAGCCAGGGCGATCAGCCAGAACGGCGGCAGACTGACCACCGCAAGAATCGATCCGTACAGGCCTTCCAACGCATAACGGACGCCGTCGAACAAGAAAGCCGCATGATCGCCCAGCCAGTAAATCGCGTCATCGACAATCCGGTCGAACTCGCGGACGAAGGCGGCATTATCCATGTAGCGCCACCTTCTCAGTCGGCGGAGTATCGCCTCTCACGCTCAGGAGCAGGTTGCGCGTGGTGACGACACCGGCAATTCGCCCCTCATCGATCACCGCCAATGCATCCTGGCCGGAACCGGTGATCAGCGCGATCAGCGCGTCGATATCGGCCTCCGGCTCGGTCTTCGGCAAGGATGCCAGATCCGCGCCGGGTGCGCCTCGCAGATAGTCCGCGGGAGGGATCATGACGGAATGGGCCTTGACCAGATGAAGGCGCGAGATGCCCGCAACAAAGTCGGCCACATATTGGTCGGCCGGATTGAGGATGATCTCCTCGGCGGTCCCGGTCTGGATGATCGCACCATCCTTCATGATGGCGATGCGGTCGCCGATGCGGATCGCCTCATCGAGATCGTGGGTGATGAACACGGCCGACTTTCCGAGTTCCTTGGTGAGTTGGCGAAACTCGTCCTGCAACTGGCGGCGGATCAATGGGTCAAGGGCGGAGAAGGGCTCGTCCATCAGAATGATTTCCGGATCCGAGGTCAACGCCCGCGCGAGCCCAACCCGCTGTTGCATCCCGCCTGACAGTTCCGAGGGATAGCGCTCGATCCATTCGGACAGCCCGACCTTGGCCAGTGCGGCCTTTGCCGCCTTGTCCCGCTCCGCTCGCCGGACCCCGCGCACTTCCAGACCAAATCCCGTATTCTCCAGAACCGTGCGATGCGGCAAGAGCGCGACCGACTGAAACACCATGCCGATATGACGCGCGCGCACCTCCCGCAACCGTGCCGCGTCCAGCCTCGATATATCCTCACCCTTGATCGCGACCGTCCCGAGGCTCGGGTCGATCAGGCGGTTCAACATACGGATCAGGGTCGACTTGCCCGATCCCGACAGGCCCATGATGCAGAAAATCTCGCCGCGCCGCACTTGCAGAGACGCTCCGGCCACGCCGACGACACAGTTGAATGTCTGAAGCACCTCGGCCTTCGTTGCGCCTTTTTCAGACACGGCCTTGATGGCAGCGTCGGAGTAAGCGCCAAATATCTTCCATACTGATTGACACTCAATCAGCACATCAGCATTGCTCTCATTCAATGTCTTGCCCCTCCGGCGATCGGCCTGCTGAATGCCCAATCGCCAGCCCACGCCGTGCACGGGCTGGCAGAATATGATCGGGCTCAGTAGTCCTTTATGTTTTCCCAGCGTGAGATCAGATCGGCGTTGGCCTCGACCCACTCCGCGACGGCCTCGTCCATGGTTTTGCCGTCGCTGACCGCACCATTGATCGCGTTGATCGCCGCCAGGGGCACGTAGACGCCGGCTATTATCTCACGCGCCTCGGGGTTCTTCTCCGCGAACCCTGCCTGGGCGATCCAGTAGTAGGATTGCGGCGGAGCGAAAATGCCCTTGGGATCTTCGAGGAAGCGGAGCTTGAACCTCTGCATCATCCAGGACGGTTCCCAGACCGTGACGGCGATCCACTCCTGGCGATCGATGGAAGCCTTCAGCGTAGCGGTCATTGCCGCGGTGCTGCCTTCAATCAGTTGAAGATTCAGCCCATAAGCCTTGACGGCCTCCGCCGCTTCCCGCATCAATCCGGAACCAGCCTCGATTCCGACGATGCGACCGCCGAACTTCTGGGCATTGGCGTTGAGATCCTCAATGGACGCAATGTCGACATAGCTCGGCACGGCAAATGCCTGATAGAGACCGTGCGACACCGGCGAGAGTTTCTCCAGCCGTCTTTTGTTACGATTCCAGTAATCCTGCGCGACATAATCTATCTGAGAAGCCAGAATTTCGATATCGCCCTTGGCGAGAGCCGCGTAGGCGATGCCCCATTCCGAAAACTCGGTGACCTCGACTTTGTATCCTTTGTCCTCAAGTACCTTCTTGGTGATTCCGGTGATCGGGGTCAGGTCCTCGTAGACGTGGGTCCCCATCTTGATGACTTTTTCCTGTGCCCAGGCCGGCAGGGCCGTGATCCCCAGCGCGACTGCAACGCAGAGCGTCTTCCAGACAGCTTTCATTTCTTCATCTCCCGCTTAACAAGTTGTTCCCCACTATATGCCAACGCGGAATCGACGGATAACGACTGCAGAAACCTCGGGAAGCTGGCCAGGCTGATACCCTGCTGTCGCCAGGAGGTTGGGCCTTTGGGATAAGTTTTGACTTTATCCCAGAGGCCCTATGACAGCCGCCTGCGTCACCGTTCGATACGCCCAAGACCGGGCCTGATCGTCGCATTCCTGTGCTTCTGAAACCCCAATTGCGGACTCCACAGCAGCATATTCTGGAAAACTAAAATCGGCAAATCACCAGCGATTGAAAGAATACGACGAAGCTAAAGAATATTTGCGCCACAAGCCCAAAAATTGCTGCGGTTCCCGGACCGCAGGTGCTGCCGTTCAAAACGCGACGCCGGGAGGCGCGTCCGGCTCATAGGCATAAGTTTTTTCTTATATCAGGGCGATGGAAATTCTCGCTTGCATCGAATGAGAAAAACGCGATGAAAATCTGATGATCGGCTTCCGCTGTTCAGGCGATGCCCTTTGTTGGGGGAGCCTCCTGAGGGCATCCGACCTGCGGGCATGACGTTTCGCTGTTCCTGACCCGCTGCGCGATCTCATGTGGTCCGTCTTCCCTGAAATTCGGCAACTGGTGATGCTATAATGACATTCAGAATGACACTTGAGGGGATCTATACACCTCTCGTCACTCCCCTGAAGGAGGACGGGTCCTTTGCGGTCGACCATCTTGCCGATCTCATAGAGTACCTGATTGACAGGGGTGTACACGGCCTGATCTCAGGCGGCTCCACCGGCGAGAACTATTCCCAGACCGTGGAGGAACGACTTGAACTTGCGAAGTTCGTCGCCGACCGCGTCAAGGGCCGGCTGCCTGTCATCGTCGGCACCGGCGCGATGCGCACCCCGGACAGCATCGAGCTGGCCAAAGGCGCACGCGAAATCGGGGCTGATGCCCTGCTGCTCGGCACGCCACCCTATTCGGTCCCGACCGAGCGCGAGAATGCCCTGAACGCGCTGACCATCGACCGGGCAGCCGATCTTCCGGTGATCCTCTACAACTATCCCGGCCGCATGGGTGTCGCGATGGGGGAAGAGTTCCTGGACCGTGTCGGGCGCTCCCGCAACGTCATCGGGATCAAGGAAAGCTCGGGCGATATCAACCGCGTCCATCTTCTCGCCCGCGACTACCCGCACATCCAGCTGTCCTGCGGCATGGATGACCAGGCGCTGGAATTCTTTGCCTGGGGTGCGCGCAGCTGGATCTGCGCCGGATCGAACTTCCTTCCCGAGGAGCATGTCTACCTTTACGAGACCTGCGTGCTGAACGGCGATTTCGTCAAGGGCCGCAAGATCATGTCCGCGATGATGCCTCTCATGCGCGTGCTCGAGCAGGGCGGCAAGTTCATCCAGTGCGTCAAGCACGGCACGACCCTGGCCGGCATTCCCACGGGCCCGATGCGCCCGCCGCTCAAGGGCCTGAACAAGGATGAGAAGCGCGAGCTGGAACAGGTTATCGCCGTCCTGAAAACCACCATTGCAGACATCAAGGCAGGAAATTGATCCATGAGCGAGCTCCTGACTCAAGCCGAATACGTGGCACTTGCCAAGTCACTTGCCAAATCGATCGGACTGCCTTCGAACGCCTTTATCGACGGCGGCTTTCGTCCTGCCATCTCCGGCAAGACGTTCGTTACAACCAATCCCGCCACCGGTGCCAAGCTTGCCGACGTTGCCGCCTGCGGCCCCGAGGACGTCGACTTCGCCGTTCGGAAAGCGCGTGACGCCTTCGAGGACGGCCGCTGGTCCCGCATCCATCCCGGCGAACGCAAAGAGGTCCTGCTCCGCCTTGCCAAACTGATGGAGCGGAACCGCCATGAGCTTTCGGTTCTGGAAAGCATTGACAGCGGCAAGCCCATCTATGATTGCGAGACAGTGGATATTCCCGAGACCATCCATTGCCTGAAGTGGCACGCCGAACTGATCGACAAGATCTACGATCAGGTCGCACCGGCGTCGGACGACCACATCGCGTTGGTCGTCCGTGAAGCCATCGGCGTCGTGGGCCTCGTCCTGCCGTGGAACTTCCCGCTGCTGATGCTGGCCTGGAAGATCGCCCCGGCCCTCGCCGCCGGCTGTTCGGTGGTGGTCAAGCCCGCGGCCGAGACCTCACTCAGTGCGTTGCGGGTGGCGGAACTGACCCTTGAGGCCGGCCTGCCCGCGGGTGTTCTGAACATCGTCACCGGCTCGGGCTCGCAAGTGGGTGAGCCTCTGGGACGCCATCCCGACGTCGATATGGTGTCCTTCACCGGCTCGACCGTGACGGGCCGTCGTTTCCTGCACTATTCCGCCGACTCCAACCTCAAGGAAGTCGTGCTTGAGATGGGTGGCAAGAACCCGTGCATCGTTCTGGACGACGCCGAAAACCTCGACGTCGTGGCCGCGCATGTGGTGCAGGGCGCTTTCTGGAACATGGGCGAGAACTGCTCGGCCGCCTCGCGGCTGATCGTGCAGAAGGGTGTCAAGGACAGGCTCCTCGAAAAAGTGCAGGCCCATGCCCGCGAATGGAACGTGGGAGACCCGCTGGACCCCTCGGTGCGCATCGGCGCCCTGGTGTCGAAGTCGCATTTCGACAAGGTCGTGTCCTATCTCGACAGCGCCCAGTCGGGCAAGGTGGTGATTGGCGGCAAGAGCCATGGCGGCACCCATGTCGAACCAACGGTCGTGGAAGTCGCCGGAAACGATCATCAGCTGGCCCGCGAGGAGATCTTCGGTCCGATTCTGACCGTCATCGAGGTGGCGAGTTTCGAAGAGGCGATCCGCATCGCCAACGACACCGAATACGGTCTGGCCGCGTCGATCTTCACCTCCAACGTCAAGCGGGCGCTGCGCGGCGCGCGGCTGCTGCGGGCGGGCACCGTGACCGTCAACAGCTTTGGCGAGGGCGACATCTCGACACCCTTCGGCGGCTACAAGCAATCGGGCTTTGGCGGACGCGACAACTCGATCCACGCGCACGATCAATACACCCAGCTCAAGACCATCTGGCTCGACCTGTCCGACAGCGCCAGCGACGCGATCGACTGAGACATCTTGCAGAAGCTGCGGATGCGCAAACCACATCTGCGGTTCGATCGGACCGGAGGCGAGCGGCTCTTGCCTCCGGTCTTTTCCTTCGAGGTTCCGCATGTCTGAACTCTATCGCGCCAAACGGCTTCCAAAACTTGCCGGGCCTGCGGCTTGGGACACCATACTTGGTCCTCGCCACCTGTTCCCCTCCCTGAACGGACGGGCCGTCGTCGATTTCGCCATTATTGGCGGCGGCTTCGCCGGTCTTTCGGCAGCACGCCGTCTGCATCAGCTCGCACCCGGCGCGCGTATCGCCCTCATCGAGGCGGGCGAGATCGCGCGAGGTTCTGCCGGCCGCAATTCCGGCTTCATGATCGACCTGCCCCATGAGCTGACGTCCGAGGATTACGCGGGCGATAGCTCCGGCAGCGATCGCCAAATCATCGCCCTCAATCGTCAGGCCATCGCCTTCGCGGCCGAGGCCGTGCGGGAATATGCGATACCGCAAGGCTATTTCCGCCGTGACGGCAAGGTGAACGGAGCCGTCAGCGCGCATGCCCACGCCCAGAACCTGGCCTATGCGAAGCATCTGACGACATTGAACGAAGCCAGCGAAATGTTGGACGCACAAGCGATGAAGGAGCTGACCGGATCGGCGCATTACCAGTCGGGGCTGTTCACGCCCGGCACGGTCATGTTGCAGCCGGCCGGCTATATCCGCGGTCTGATGCAGGGACTGTCGCAGCACATCAGCATCTACGAAAACAGCCCCGTCACCGAGCTGGTCCGCCTCGCACAAGGATGGTCCGTGCGCACGCCCGGTGGCCAAATCGACGCTGGCACCGTGATCCTGGCCAACAACGGTCATCTGGAGAGCTTCGGCCTCGCATGCGGCCGCCTGATGCACATCTTCCTCTTCGCCTGCATGACCGAAGAACTGTCGGCTGAGGCCCTGCGTCGCATGGGAGGGGCTGAATGCTGGGGCGTGACGCCATCGGATCCGATGGGCACGACGATGCGCCGGATATCGACGACCCAGGGCGGCAACCGGATCATCACCCGGACGATGGCGCAGTTCCTGCCTGACATGGAGACCTCACCCCGGCAGATGGAACACGCGCAGCGATTGATGCGCAAGAAATTCGATGCCCGCTATCCCCGGTTGGACAGCGTGAAGATGGAATATTCGTGGTCCGGCCATCTCTGCCTGACCTCGAACAGCGTATCGGTCACCGGGCGGCTCGATGACGATCTGTATGCTGCCTGCGTATGCAACGGATTGGGGACGACACGCAGCACATTGACCGGCATCGCAGCAGCAGAGACTGCGCTCGGCATCGAATCCGAGGTCACCCGCTTCCTCGCAGCTCAACCCAGGCCGCCGCGGCTGCCCCCTGCACCCCTTGCAAAAATCGGTGCGAACCTGTTCATTCGTTGGAGGGAATGGCGTGCCCACAATGAATGATCGAGATGAATGGACCCGACGAAAAGGACGTACTGCCGCATAAGGGTGCTCCACCGGCCCTCCGGCCACCGAAGCGTCGGTATCTGCCGTCCCTCGGGTCGTTCGCCACGTTCGAGGTCGCCGCCAAGCATCTCAGCTTCACGCTGGCAGCCAACGAACTGCACGTTTCGCAAGCGGCAGTCAGTCAACAAATCCGGGGGCTGGAAAAGGCCCTGGGGTGCCATCTGTTCGTGCGCAAGCGAAACGGGATGGAACTGACAGCCGAGGGCCACACACTTCTCAACGCCGTGACGCAAGGCCTCGACCGGCTCAGCGACGGAATCTTCCAGATCGGCCAAAGCATCGACAGCAAGGCCATTACCATCGCCGGGACCTATGCGGGTGTCTCGCATTTCGTCAAGCCGATCACCGATACCTTCCGCAGTCTGCATCCCGACATCCGCTTCACGCTTCTGGCCTCCGACGAAAATGACAGGCTGCAGGATTTCGAGGAGGTCGATCTCGCGATCATTTGCGGCAACGAACGCTCTCAAATCGGCCAGGACCTGATCCACCTCTTTCCCGAAGTCGTCGATCCGGTCTGTTCTCCCGCCTATCTGGAAGCCCGCGGTCCGTTTCGCCGCCCCGAAGACCTCCTGCACGCAGAGTTGATGGAATTGCACCGCATGCACTGGAGCTCGGATGCGATCTCCTGGTATCCGCTGACCTGGCGCGACTGGTTCCGGCATCACTGCCCGGATATCGAGGAGCCACTCCCGGGTTTTGTCACCAACAGCTACGGCTTGCTGGTCGAAGCCGCGCTCGATGGCCAGGGTGCCATCCTCGGCTGGCGCCATCTGGTGCACAAGGCCGTGGCGCAGGGCAGGCTGGTGCGCATGTTCGACCTGCCGCTGGATGCGAAGCGTTCCTACTTTCTGAAGATCCGCGCCGGCGCGCGGGAGAATCCCTACGTTCGGGAGTTCGTAGCCTACCTGCTTGAGGCGATCACGAACCTCCCTGCCCTGCGCGGCTGACCGGCCGCTCCCCTCGGTCGCGCTTTCCCACAACTGGCAGGATTGAGACCGAACGGATTCGAAAGACCCGCTACACGAGCCAATCTGCCACGGGACGCCATGCCGCGCACGTCACGCGCCGTTGAACACCGTATCAAGCGCACGGGACTTGAGTTCTTTTGGCGCGATGAAGCTTTCCATGTTGCCACGGCATAGGTCCCAATGCTCGTAGGTCAGTTGCACCATCCGGCCTTCATCGCGGTCGATCAGCGCTTTGATCATGCTTTCGTGCTGCTGGCACGAGCGCAGGAGGTCGTTCTCCATCTCCTCGTTCGTGGGGCGGAAGAACGTATGGCCGATCCGCTCGTGATCTATCAGAAGCTTGCTGTAGCTTGGCAGCAGAAATGTGCTGTTGGACATGAGTCCAATGATCGTGTGGAAATGATTGTTTGCAACAACCATACCGACAGGATCGCGGGCCGCCACGGCGGCGGCGAATTCATTCTGGCGGCGCTGGAGCTCTTCCAGATGCTCGCGCTTGTAATTCTGAATCGCAAGCCGGCCCACCGCCTCGTAGATGATCGGCGCGACCGAGAAGAAATCCCGCAATGTCGCGTGATTCATCGGAACGACGCGCGCACCGCGGTTCTCCCGAATATAAACATAGCCTTCGACGGCCAATTGACGCAGGACATCGCGCACCGGCGTACGCGAAATACCATACTGCTCGCTCAGCTTGACCTCATCGAGATCCTCATCCGGATCACGTTGCAAGGTCAGGATCTGATGTCGCAACTCTTCGTAAAGCGCCGATTTGCCGTTTCTCATGCTATCTTTCCGCAGGGAGTGAAACGCTCGGATCCGTTCCGACCGCCTCGTGGATGGATGCTTCGGATTGAACCAGAACGATCTCCTGGGCACCAACCCCGCCCTATACTACCTTTGCACTCAGTCTCTCCAGTCTCTACCGGACATGAAACAGGAAAATTTTGTGACGATGGGCCTACACCTCAGGCAGAGCCCTTCATCATTGCCTCTGCCTTCCTTGTGGCGGCAGTAAGCCCCGCTCCAACGATGCCGTTGAAGTCCATGTCCAACATGGTCCGAAGGGCGGCGGCCGTCGTGCCGCCGTAGTCAATCATTTCCTTCACAATAGCGGCCGTATCGGCGGTTTCATCGGCAACGAGCTGACTTGCGCCTGCGACGATGCCCTTGGCCGCGCGTCTTGCGAAATTTTCGGGCAACCCCCGCGACTTGGCGTGCGCGACCAGCGCCTCGGCCAAAAGCGCCGGGAAGGCCGCACCCGAGCCGGTCATGCCGACACAGTAGTCGATGTGCGATTCGAGCGGAACCTCGGCTGCATCACCGCAGGAGGAAAAGAGCGCCTGCACGATGGCCTTGTCGGCCTGGGTGACTTCAGGAGTCGCAAACCATGGCGTGAACGAGCGGCCGATGGCGGCCGCGGCGTTCGGGATCGCGCGCACGACCGAGGTGGCGCCGGTCCGAGCCATGACGTGATCGGCCGTTACACCCGCCATCACCGAGATGACGAGTTTGCCCTTCGCATCAACCTCCACCGCGCCGAACTGGTCGGGACGAACCGACAGGACGATCGCGTCGGACCGAGCGACAAGCTCGCTGTTGTCATGCGTAAATTCCGCGCCCGGAACCTTGAGCAGGCCGGGCCGGGTCGAGCGGCCGGAGACGATGATCTTGCCACCGTCGATCGTACCGCTGGCAACGGCTGCACTCGCGATCGCATTGCCGAGCCATCCGTTGCCCCCAACGATGCCGATCCGTACGTCGATAATCATGACTTACTCCAAATGATGGGAAACCATTGCGGGCACGATGGCCGGCACGATGTCTGGTCGAAAGAGCCAGGGCGTGCGAGGGGCGCACGCATAGGCCGATGCATGTCGAACGCCTCAGGCGCGCTCTCCGGTCAGGCCTGACAGAAAGCGCCGGCAACGTTCGGTGCGCGGGTTGAACAACACGTCGCGCGAAGGCCCCATCTCCACGATCTGACCCGCTTCCATGAACACGGTTTGATCCGAGACATGGCGCGCGAAATCCATCTCATGCGTTGCGATGAGCATGGTCATGCCCGATTCACGGACCTCACGAATGACGTTGAGCACTTCCTGCACCGTTTCGGGATCGAGCGCCGAGGTCGGCTCGTCAAAAAGGATGACCTTGGGGTCCATCGCGAGCGCGCGGGCAATCGCCACGCGTTGCTGCTGCCCACCCGACAGTTGTCGGGGATAGTTTCCCGCCTTGTCGGCCAACCCCACGCGTTCGAGCAGGTGCATCGCGCGACGTTTGGCTTCGGCATGGCTCACCCCGCGCACCAGCCTCGGGCCCGAAGCCACATTCTCTTCGGCCGTCATGTGCGGGAAGAGGTTGAAGCTTTGGAACACCATGCCGATGTCTTCGCGCTGCCGGGCGATCTTCGCCTCGCCAAGACGGCGCTTGCCCGATGAATTCGGCTCATAGCCAATGTCGACGCCCTCAACCTGGATCGTGCCCGAAGAAATGGTCTCCAGCGCGTTGATGCAGCGCAGAAGCGTGCTTTTGCCCGAGCCGCTCGGTCCGATCAGCGCCACCGCCTCGCCCTTGTCGACCATGAGCGAGACCGATTTCAGCGCTGTATACAAGCCGTAGTGCTTGACAACTTGATCGACCTTGATGAACGCCTGAGGTTGCCCCGCCATGCTCATGAGGAGATCCCCACCTTGTCCAACTTCCGGGTGTCAATGAACCACCGGGAATTGCGACGTTCAAAAGCCGCCTGAAGGATCGTCCAGATCGCGGTGACGCCCAGATAGTAGATCGTGGCAACCGTCAGCGCCTCAAGTACACGGAAGTTCGATTGCGTCAGGTTGTCCGTGGCCCGGAAAAGCTCGGTCATGGAAATCACCGATACCAGCGATGTATTCTTGAGCTGGCGCACGAATTCATTGCCCAGAGGCGGAATTGCGATACGCAGTGCCTGCGGGAAGATGATCTTTCGCATGATCTTCACCGGGCGCATGCCGATCGCCTTCGACGCTTCCCATTGCGCCACCGGAACGGCGGAAATCGACGAGCGGACGATTTCGGCTACGTAGGGGCTTTCCGACAGCATCAGGCCGATGATCGCGGCCTCGACGACCGAGAGCCGCACGCCCATCTGCGGAAGCGCGCTGTAGAGGAATACGAGCTGCACCAGAAGCGGTGTCGCCCGGAAGAACGCGACATAACCCTGGTAGAAGCTATGGGTCGCAAAATTGTCGATGCGTCCGATAAGCGCGACGATTGTCCCCAGCACGATGGCCAGGAACAATGTGACCAGCGTCAGCCAGATCGTCGTCCAAAGCCCGGCAAGGATCGACGGGTGCACGAGGCTTTGGAAAAAGACGGACCAGTCCCAGACTGCCATTGCGGCCTCTCCCTGATCAACCGCGGGTCAGCGGGCCCACCTGCGATTGCTCAAGGATCGCCTTGAAACGTTCGCGAAGTTCGACAGTGGCCGGGGTAATCGGCTCGCGCGGCTCGCCGAGCGGGAGGCCGCGGATCGCGGAGCCTGCCTTGGCGAGCGCAACATAGCCGTTGAGGAGCATGAAGTTCAGGATCGGCCAGAGCCTGTCCCAGACCGCCAGCGCGCGAGGCAGGTCCTTTTCGACCGAGATTGCGTGATAAAGCTCAACGCAAAGCTCGGGCACGAAGGTCGAAGCACCGATGATCGTTCCGGGAGCGCCATGCGCGAGTACCGCCAGCAGCGCCGGGTCAGAGCCTGCCAGCACTGCGGGCGCCTCGGGGTTCGACAGTATCCGCATGGTGCGGGTGAAGTTCTGCGGGCTGTCCTTGATATGCGAGACAAAGCCGTCCTTGCGCAGGCTGACCATCTGCGCTTCGCTAATCTCCAGCCCGGTGATGCCCGGGGTGTCGTAGTAGATGACCGGCCCTCCGGCGATGTTCACCACTTTTTCAAGAAAACGCTGGACTTCGGAGAACTTCAGGCGGTCGAAATAGGGGGTCAGGACGAGCATCTGATCGACGCCCACTGCCTTGGCCGCGCGCGTGAGTTCGAGCGCATCGCGGACATTGTTCGAACCGACATGGGCGATGACGTCGCATCCGCCGGCCGCTGCGTCCCTGGCAATCTCGTACATACGCCGACGCTCGGCAACGCTCAGGGCCGGATGCTCGCCGGTCGATCCGCTCACGACGATCCCGTGAATGCCGGCGCGGACCTGCGAGCGGATCAACGCCTCATAAGCCGCCTCGTCCACACCGGCACCACCCGCGTCGAACGGGGTCACAATTGCGCTCAAGATGCCCTTGAGTTCGGTCTTCATGGCTATCAGCCTTTTCAAGAATTGTTGACTGCACGGGGCCCAGGACCTTGTGTTCCGTCCCGCGCGCCTTTCGAGAATCCGCGACAGGCACAACGTATTCGGCCCCGCTTTCGGAGCGTTGAGACCGCTCAGTCGAAGCTCTCGATCGCAGCGCCTTCGATGTCCCATTCACGGAGCAGGGCGTCGTAGGTGCCGTTCTCCTTCATCTGCTTGAGGCCATCGCGCAGTCTATTGGCAAGCGCATCATTGCCCAGCGGCACGCCGATCCCGAGGGTACTCGGTTTGATGCCGGTGGCGATCTTCTTGAGACCGGGGCTTTGCTTCATGTAGTAGGAGACGAGCGAGTCAGTCGCGATGAATGCGTCCACGCTGCCGTTTTCCAGCGCGCGCATCGCAACGGGTTGAGAGTCGAACGACTGGATGTTGACCGCAGGCTTGCCCGCGGTGGTGCATTCGGCGCTGATCTCTTCAAGCACCTTCAGCGATCCCGAGCCTTGAAGCACGCTGGCCGAATGGCCGCACAGCCCCGCCGCATCGGTCAGATCACCGGCCTCCTTGGCGACGATGGTCTGGCTCGCCTGGATGTAGGGCACCATCTGGATCGCCTGCTGACGCTCCGGCGTGATGTACATCGCGGCACAGACGATATCGAAACGGTTGGCCTGCAGCGCCGGGATCAGACCCTTGAAATCCAGACTGACGAATTCGGCGCTGGCGCCCAACTGCTCGGCAAGCGCCGAGCAGAAGGCAACGTCGACACCCGTGGGCTTCTGCTGATCGTCGTAAAAGCCCCATGGCATCTGGGTCAGCGAAGTGCCGACCAGGAGCGCGTTCTGCGCCTGAGCGGCGCCACCCGCCATCAGCCCGAAGGCCATAGCGATAGAAAGGATGCATGTCTTCATTGTATACTCCCCGCTGTTATGAATGTATCATTAGATTATACATTTTCTCTGTCAAGCGTTTTATGCGCCATGGCGCGGCTTTCTTGCGCAGCCGTGCGGCGCCAAATTAAGGCCTGCAAATCATATGGTTATGAGACTCTCATGGCTCTTCGCGTGCTGCCGCCGGACAGAATGGTCCGGTTGTGCCGCGGCCCCTGACGCGCGGAAGGTGGCGCGGATCGCCGTTGTTGATTTTGAGCGAATTTTGACTGGCCGGGCGCTATTGCGGAGGTGTGCCATTCTCTGCCAGCACCTCGCCCGCGAGGTAGAGCGACCCGGCAATCAGCACGCGTGGCGGGCGCTCCCATGCCGTGTTGCGGGTGGAGGCGAGCGCCGCCTCGACATTCGCGAAATGCGATGCCTGCAGCCCCGCATGGCGGGCTATGGCCGCGACTTCCTCGCAGCGGCGCGCCGCCGCCTGCGAGAGGATCGGCACGGCCAGCACCTCCTTGGCCATCCCCTTGAAGGGCAGAAGGAAGCCTTCCGCATCCTTGGTGCCGAGTGTGCCGCAGACGATCACCAGCGGCGCGGGATGCTTCTCCTCCAGTTCCGCCATCGCCGCCGCCAGCGCACGACCGCCGTCGGGATTGTGCCCGCCGTCGAGCCAAAGGTCGGCGCCCTCCGGCAGCAGCCCGATCAGACGGCCGCGCGTGAGGTGCTGCAGGCGGGCCGGCCAGTCCACCTGCAGCATGCCTGTCTCGAAGGCAGAGGCGGGCAGGCTGCCGAAGCCCGCCGCCCGCAGCGCGGCAATCGCCGTGCCCGCGTTCACATGCTGATGGCGACCGGGCAGCCGCGGCGTCGGCAGGTCCAACTGGTCCCGCTCGTCCCGGTAGACGAGGCGGCCGTTTTCCTCATGGACAGTGAAGTTCAGCCCCCCGACGAACGGGCGTGCCCCCACCTGCGCCGCCTGCGCCTTCAGGACGGCGGCGGGCTCCGGATCCTGCGGCGCGATCACTGCGGGCGCGCCTTTCTTGAAGATTCCGGCCTTCTCGGCAGCGATCAGCGTCACCCTGTCGCCCAGGAAATCGGCATGGTCGAGCGACACGGGCGTCACCACTGTGGCCGCGGGATCGCTGACGACATTCGTCGCATCGCAACGCCCGCCGAGTCCGACTTCCAGCAGCAGGACGTCGGCGGGGCGCTGCGAGAACAGCACCAGAGCGGCAGCGGTCGTCATCTCGAAGAAAGTGACGGGCTCACCCGCGTTCACCGCCTCGCAATGGCGGAACGTCTCCATAAGGTCGGCCTCGCCGACGAGACGCCCGCCCCCCGGCTGCCCCAGGCGGATGCGCTCGTGGAAGCGCACCAGATGCGGCGAGGTGTAAACATGCACCACGAGCCCCGCCGCCTCGAGAATCGCCCGCATGAAGGCGATGGTCGACCCCTTGCCGTTCGTACCCGCGACATGGATCACGGGCGGCAACCGCCGTTCGGGATGGCCGAGCTTCGCCAGCAGGCGCTCGATGCGCCCGAGTGACAGGTCGATCGTCTTGGGATGCAACGCCAAAAATCGCGCCAGCAGGACGTCGGATGATTCCATACGCGAGACTCCACGCATGCCCCCCGGCGGGCTGCACATATAGTTTGGGAGCAGGAAGGAAGGGTGCAGCCGCTTTGCCTCGCAAAGTCGGTTTCGAACACGCTGACAGAAGGAGCGCCGAGCCTCCGGCAGGAAAAATTCGATAAGAACGTCATCTCAGGGAGGAAAGACGACCGTGCGGTGGTGGTTCAACATCACCCTTCCCTCCAGGTGATACTTCACAGCCCGCGCGAGCACTCTCGACTCGATATCCCTGCCGGCGGCGACGAAGTCGTCGGTGGTCATCGCGTGGCTGACGCGTTCGGTTTCCTGCTCGATGATCGGGCCCTCGTCGAGATCGGGCGTCACGTAGTGGGCTGTCGCACCGATCAGCTTCACACCGCGTTCGTGCGCCTGATGATAAGGCTTGGCGCCCTTGAAGCTCGGCAGGAACGAATGGTGGATATTGATGACCATGCCGTAGAGGCGGTTCGACAGTTCGTTTGACAGAACCTGCATATAACGCGCCAGGACAACGAGCTCAGCTCCCGTTTCCCGGACGAGATCGAGCAGCTTTTCCTCCTGCTCGGCCTTGTTATCCTTCGTCACGTTCCAGTAATGGAAATCGATGCCCTCATTTTCTGCCGTCGCACGCGCCGACTCATGGTTTGAGACAATGGCGACGACATTCGCATCCAGCCACCCCACCTTGATCTGGTAAAGCAGATGCAGCAGGGCATGATCGAACTTCGATACCATGATGATGATCTTGGGCCGCCGCGCGAGGTCCTCGATGCTCAGCTTCATGGCGAAACGCTCGGATGCGGGCCTGAGGGCCAGTTCCAGGCTCGCGCGATCGATGCTCTCCGGGGCGCTGAAGGCGATCCGCAGGAAAAACTGGTTTGTCTGCCGATCCCAGAACTGGTTCGACTCGACGATGTTCGCCCCCCGGGAAGCCAATTCCGTCGTCACCGCGGCGACGATGCCGCGCTTATCGTCACACGTGAGCTTCAGGATGTACGATTTTTCCAGCATCACGTTTAACCTTCTGATTTTTATTTATATTTTTTTCTCATTCGGCTCACGCGCCAACCACGTCAAAAGGGGTGTGGACAAGGTTGTGGTCCGCGGGCTGGGAGACTTGGGGGGCACATCCCCGTTTTCCGTGAAGGGAGTATTGCGACAGCGCCGGCCGCTGGACAGTATGTTTGCGTCAAAGTAATATGACCCAAACGACATAAAAACCGAGGGGAAAAAGATGGAACGGAGGATCAGAGCAAGCGGCGCCGGTTCGGAGGGGCATCAGAGCGGACGCTCGGGCGCGCCGCGCCTTTCGGTGGGCTTCATCCTCGCCCGGCGCTTCACGTTATGCGCCTTCGCCAATTTTGTCGACGTCCTGAGGTTGGCGGCCGACGACGGCGACCGCAGCCGGCCGATTCTCTGCCAATGGACGGTGCTGTCGGATACGATGAACGCAGTGGCATCCAGTTGCGGCATTCAGGTGCAGCCCAACGAGCGGCTCGGAGACCCGCGGAAATTCGATTATATCGTCGTGGTGGGCGGTCTGATCGATGAAATTCCCAACCTGAGCCCGGAATATACGCGATACCTGCAGCATGCGGCCGAAGCCGGGGTGCCGCTGGTCGGCATCTGCACCGGTGCCTTCATCCTGCACCGTGCCGGTTTGATGGATGGCTACCGCTGCTGCGTAAGCTGGTTCCATCATACGGATTTTCTGGAGCAGTTCGATGGCCTCAAGCCCGTCTCCGACCAGATTTTCATCGTTGACCGCAACCGCCTGACCTGCTCCGGAGGCGCGAGTTCGGCGCATCTGGCAGCCTATCTGGTCGAGAAGCACGTCGGACGGGCACAGGCGCACAAGAGCCTGCACATCATGATCATCGACGATGCACAGAAACCGGAGAACCCTCAGCCGGGCATGCCTCTGGACCTCAAGACGAACGACACATTGGTCAAGAAGGCGATGCTTCTGATGCAGCAGAACATCGATACGCCGCTCTCCGTCGCCGAAATCTGTCGGCGTCTGGGAAACAGCAAGCGTCAACTGGAAAGACACTTCAGGAACTCGCTGGGCATTTCGCCGCAGGCCGCATTCCTGGGCATCCGGCTTTCATTTGCGCGTCATTTGATCGAGAACACTGACAAATCCATCGCCATGATTGCTGCGGAATGCGGTTTTTGCGACTCGTCCCATCTCAGCCGCATGTTCCGTCGCCATTTCGCGGCCACTCCACAGGAGTTCCGCAGACTGAACCAGGCGCAAAAGGCCGCATAGCGCACTGAGCCGTCAGATGTTCCGGCCAGGCGCAGGATGTCGTCCCTTGAGGATCATGGGCGACGATGCCGGCCCTATGTCGTTTGGATAATCCCGCGCTGACGCAAATATCCTGTCCAACACCGGGCGCTGCCGCAATACTCCTGTGATAATTAACCAGGGGAGCGCAATGACCCGCTTTTCTTTTACATCGTTGCTGACCAACGCCCTCACGGGTCACAAGAACTGGCAGCCACAATGGCCCGATGCGGAGCCGAAGGCGGAATACGACGTCGTCATCGTGGGGGCCGGAGGGCACGGCCTGGGCGCGGCCTATTATCTCGCCCGGAAACATCAGATCACCAGGGTCGCCGTCATCGACAAGGGATGGCTCGGCGGCGGCAACACCGGCCGCAACACCACCATCATCCGCTCCAACTATCTCTACGACGAGAGCGCCCATCTCTTCGACCATGCGGTGAAGCTCTGGGAGGGGCTCTCGCAGGAACTCAACTACAACGTGATGTTCTCCCAGCGCGGCGTGCTGATGCTGGCGCACAGCGTGCACGACGTGCAGAGCTTCAAGCGGCATATCCACGCCAACCGGCTGAACGGGGTCGACAATGAATGGCTGACGCCCGAAGAGGCCAAGGCATTCTGCCCGCCGCTCAACATCGCCAGGGATGCGCGTTATCCGGTGATGGGCGCCGCCCTGCAGCGGCGCGGCGGCGTTGCCCGCCACGACGCCGTGGCCTGGGGGTATGCGCGTGGCGCCGCCGCGCGCGGCGTCGACATCATCCAGAACTGCCCGGTGACGGCGATCCGCCGCGATGCCGCCGGCAGGGTCATGGGTGTCGAGACGGCGAAGGGTTTCATCCGGGCGAAGAAGGTCGCCGTCTCGGCCGCCGGCAACACGTCCGTGGTGATGGACACGGCGGGCGTGCGCCTGCCGCTCGAAAGCTACCCGCTGCAGGCGCTGGTGTCGGAGCCGGTGAAGCCGGTCTTCCCCTGCGTCGTCATGTCCAACACGGTGCACGCCTATATATCGCAGTCGGACAAGGGCGAGCTCGTCATCGGCTCGGGCACGGACCAGTACACCTCCTACAGCCAGCGCGGCGGCCTGCCGCTGATCGAGCACACGGTCGCGGCCATCTGCGAGGTGTTCCCCATCTTCACCCGCATGCGCATGCTGCGCAAATGGGGCGGCATCGTCGATGTCACGCCGGACCGTTCGCCGATCCTCGGCAAGACCCCCGTGCCGGGGCTCTACGTCAATTGCGGCTGGGGTACGGGCGGCTTCAAGGCGACGCCCGGATCGGCCGACGTCTTCGCGCACACCATCGCGCGCGACGAACCGCACCCCATCAACGCTCCGTTCACGCTCGAGCGCTTCACCTCCGGCCGGCTGATCGACGAAGCCGCGGCCGCGGCCGTCGCTCACTGAAAGCAACCGACCATGCTGCTCATCCGCTGTCCCTATTGCCAGGCAGAGCTCCCGGAGCTCGAATTCACCTATGCCGGCGAGGCCCATATCGTGCGCCCGGCCGATCCCTCGAAGCTGACGGACGAGGAGTGGCGCGACCACCTCTTCATCCGCACCAACGCACGCGGCATCCACTACGAGCGCTGGCGCCACCAGCACGGCTGTGGCCGGTTCTTCAACGCGGTGCGCGACACCGTCAGCGACAGGTTCGTCCTGACCTACAAGGCCGGCCTGCCCCGTCCGAGCGAGGCCGAAATCGAGGAGGCGCGCGCATGACCGGCTACCGCATCTCCCGCAAGGGTCGCGTCGACTACGACAAGCCGGTGCATTTCACCTTCGACGGCACCCGTTACAGCGGCTTCGAGGGCGACACCCTCGCCTCGGCGCTGCTCGCCAACGGCGTGCATCTGGTGGGCCGGTCCTTCAAGTATCACCGCCCCCGCGGCATCCTGTCGGCCGGTTCCGAGGAACCGAACGCGCTGGTGGGCACCGATCGGGGACCGGGCCGCTTCGAGCCCAACACAAGGGCAACGGTGATCGAGATCTTCAACGGCCTCACCGCGACGAGCCAGAACCGCTGGCCGTCGCTGAAGCGGGACGTCGGCGCGGTCAATGACGCGCTCTACATGCTGTTCTCGGCCGGCTTCTACTACAAGACCTTCATGTGGCCAAGGTCGTTCTGGAACAAGGTCTACGAGCCGCTGATCCGCGGCGCGGCCGGCCTCGGCCAATCGCCGACCGAGCCCGATCCGGATACCTACGCCAGCCGCTTCGCCCATTGCGACGTCCTCGTTGTCGGCGCCGGCCCGGCGGGTCTTGCCGCGGCGCTCGCGGCCGGCCGCAGCGGCGCCAAGGTGATCCTCGCCGACGAGCAGGCCGAGCCCGGCGGCTCGCTGCTGTCTGAGACGGACGCCCGCATCGACGGCTGCTCCGGCTGGGACTGGCTCAAGGGCGCCACGGACGAGCTCGCCTCGCTGAAGAATGTCACCGTGCTGCCGCGCACCACGGCGATCGGCTACTACCATCAGAACTTCGTCGGCCTCGCCCAGCGGCTGACCGACCACCTGCCCTCCCCGCCGGAGGGCGCGCCGCGCGAGCGGCTGTGGAAGGTGCGGGCGAAGCAGGTGGTGCTGGCGCAGGGCGCCATCGAGAAGCCGCTCGTGTTCGACGGCAACGACCGTCCGGGCATCCTGCTGGCGGGTGCGGCGCGCACCTATCTCAACCGCTACGGCGTCAAGGTCGGCCATGCCCCGGTCGTCGCCACGTCCCATGACAGCGCATGGCTCGCGGCCTTCGACCTCGCCGAGGCCGGCGCGAGGGTGGCCGCCGTCGTCGATGTCAGGCCCAACGTCTCGGAACGTCTGACGTCGCGCGCGGCCGCTCTCGGCATCGAGGTGCTGAAGGGCTGGACCATCACGGGCACGGGCGGACGGCTGCGCGTCGCCTCCGTGCGCGTCAATCCCGTCAGCGGCGGCAAGGTCGGCCCCGCCCGGACTATCCCTTGCGACGCCCTTCTGATGAGCGGCGGATGGACGCCCAGCGTGCATCTCTTCTCGCACACCCGAGGCAAGCTCGACTGGCACGAGGACGCACAGGCGTTCCTGCCCGGCGAGCCTGCGGAGGCGAGCCGCATCGCGGGCGCGGGCAACGGCAGCTTCGGCCTTGCGGCAGCGCTTGCGGAAGGCGCCGAGGCAGGCGCGGCCGCAGCAACCGACGCCGGCTTCGGCGCAACGGCGACGGCCTACACGGTGGACGGAGAGATCCCCCTCTCGGGAACGAGCCACCGCGAACTGCCGACCGACAGGGATGCGGCGCGGGCCAAGGCCTTCGTCGATTTCCAGAACGACGTCACCGCCAAGGACATCCGGCTTGCGGTGCGCGAGGGCTTCAAGTCCATCGAGCACGTCAAGCGGTACACGACGAACGGCATGGCGACGGATCAGGGCAAGACGTCGAACATCAACGGCCTCGCCATCGCGGCGGACGCGGTCAGGCGGCCGGCCCCTGCTGTGGGGCTCACCACCTTCCGCCCGCCCTACACGCCGACGACCTTCGGCGCCTTCATCGGCTACAATCGCGGCCCCCTGTTCGAGGTGACGCGCAAGACGCCGATCGACGGATGGGCCGAGGAGAACGGCGCCGTGTTCGAGCCGGTGTCGCTGTGGCGCCGTGCGTGGTACTTCCCGAAGAACGGCGAGGACATGCACGCCGCCGTGGCGCGCGAATGCAAGGCCGTACGTGAATCGCTCGGCATCTTCGACGCCTCGACCCTCGGCAAGATCGAGATCGTGGGTCCCGATGCGGCCGAATTCCTCAACCGCATGTACACCAATCCGTGGACGAAGCTCGCCCCCGGCCGCTCCCGCTACGGCGTGCTCCTGGGCGAGGACGGGTTCATCCGCGACGACGGCGTGATCGGGCGCTTCAGCACCGACCGCTTCCACGTCACCACCACCACCGGGGGTGCTGCCCGGGTGCTCGCCATGATGGAGGACTACCTCCAGACCGAGTGGCCGGACCTCAAGGTGTGGCTGACTTCCACCACCGAGCAATGGGCGACCATCGCTGTCAACGGTCCGAACGCGCGCCGGCTCATCGCGCCGTTTATCGAAGGGGTCGACCTCTCCGAGGAGGCCTTCCCGCACATGTCGGTGGCGGAAGGGCGCATTCTCGGCGTGCCGACCCGCCTCTTCCGCATGAGCTTCACCGGCGAACGCGGATACGAGATCAACGTGCCGGCCCGCTACGGCCGGGCGGTGTGGGAAAAGCTCTATCAGGAAGGACAGCCCTACGGCATCACGCCCTACGGCACCGAGACCATGCACGTCCTGCGCGCCGAGAAGGGCTACATCATCGTCGGCCAGGATACGGACGGCACCCTGACGCCGGACGATGCGGGGCTTGGCTGGGCGATTGGCAAGGCGAAGCCCGACTTCGTCGGCAAGCGCTCGCTGACGCGCCCTGACATGCTGAACAAGGACCGGAAGCAACTCGTCGGCCTGCTGACCAAGGAACCGCGCACCGTGCTGGAGGAAGGCGCCCAGATCGTGCTCGATCCGGGCCAGCCGGTGCCGATGAAGATGGTCGGCCACGTCACCTCCTCGTACTGGAGCGCGTCGCTCGACCGCTCGATCGCCCTTGCCGTGGTCGAGGCGGGCCGCTCGCGCGAGGGAGAGACCGTCTACATCCCGATGCCCGACCGCGCCATCCCGGCCGTCATCACCGGAACGGTCTCCGTCGATCCCGAGAACAAGCGGCTAAGTGCGTAGGAGTACGACCATGATCCCCCAACACCACCCACTGATTGGCCGCGAAATCTCCATCCGCAAGGCCATCCCCCTCGTCATCCGGGCCGCCCCCGACAACACCCGCTTCAGCCTCAGGATCGATCCGCTCGATGTCGCGAAGGCCTCGGCGGCGTTCGGCCTCGATCTGCCGACGACCATCGGAGATGTCGCGACGGCCGGCGGCAAGATCGCCGTGTCCATCGGCCCGGACGAATGGCACCTCATTGCCCCGCTCGTCGCCCAGGAGGCCATCGAGAATGCCTTCGCCGAACTCTACGCGCAGGTACCCCACAGCCTCGTCGATATCGGCCATCGCGAGGTCGGGATCGATATCGAGGGCGCCGATGCCGTGCTGGTACTGCAATCGGCGATTGCCTTCGACGTCGGACAGATGCCGTTCCCGAGCGGCCGGCGCACCATCTTCGACAGGGCGCAGATCGTCCTCGTGCGCGAGGCGGATCACCGCTTCCGGATCGAGGTCTGGCGCTCGTTCGCGGATCACGTCTGGGGTCTCCTCCAGGCGGCGAGCCGTGAAATCCAGCTCGATATCTGATGACCTTTCAAAGGGAAGAAAACATGTCGCATGTCAATTTGTCCGCCCCGCTCGGCGACACCGCGATCGCGGACGCCATCGGGCGTGAGCTCGATCGTCAGAAGAACCAGATCGAGCTGATCGCGTCCGAGAACATCGTCTCCGTCGATGTGCTCAAGGCGCAAGGCTCCGTGCTGACCAACAAATATGCCGAGGGCTACCCCGGCCGGCGCTACTACGGCGGTTGCGAATTCGTCGACGAGGTCGAGACCATCGCCATCGACCGGGCGAAGGCGCTGTTCGGCGCCGCCTTCGCCAATGTCCAGCCGCATTCGGGCGCCCAGGCGAACCAGGCCGTGTTCCTCGCCCTGCTCCAGCCCGGCGACCGCATCATGGGCCTGTCGCTGGCCCACGGCGGCCACCTGACCCACGGTTCGCCGGTGACCATGTCCGGCAAATGGTTCGACGTGGTCAGCTACGAGGTGCGCGAGTCCGACCAGCTGATCGACTACGACAACCTGCGCGAGCGCGCGCTGGAGACGAAGCCGAAGCTGATCGTCGCCGGCGCCTCGGCCTATCCCCGCGCCATCGACTTCGCCGCCTTTCGGCAAGTGGCCGATGAGGTCGGCGCCTATCTCATGGTCGACATGGCCCATTACGCGGGCCTCGTCGCGGCGGGCCTCTATCCCGATCCGCTGCCGCACGCCCATGTCGTGACCTCGACCACCCACAAGACCCTGCGCGGCCCGCGCGGCGGCATGATCCTCACCAATGACGAGGCGCTGGCCAAGAAGATCAATTCCGCCGTGTTCCCGGGCAACCAGGGCGGCCCGCTGATGCACGTCATCGCGGCGAAGGCCGTCGCCTTCGGCGAGGCCCTACAGCCGGAGTTCAAGGCCTATGCCGCGCAGGTCCTCGCCAATGCGCGGGCGCTCAGCGATACGCTGATCGAGGGCGGGCTCGATATCGTCTCGGGCGGGACGGACAGCCACATCGTGCTGGTCGACCTGCGCCCCAAGGGCGTCAAGGGCCGCGACGCCGAGCATGCACTGGAGCGCGCGGGCCTCACCTGCAACAAGAATGCAATCCCCTTCGATCCGGAAAAGCCGGCCGTCACCTCCGGCGTGCGGCTCGGGACATCGGCCGGCACGACGCGCGGCTTCGACGAGGCGGCCTTCCGCAAGGTCGGAGAGCTGATCCTCAGGGTGATCGATGCGCTGGCGGAAAAGGGGCCGGAAGGCGATGCGGCAGTCGAGCAGGAAGTGCTCGCCGAAGTACGGGAACTGTGCCGCCGTTTCCCCGTCTATGCCTGATCGCAGGCCGGAACCGCGCCGGCGGAGCCCTACCTTCGCCGGTCACAGCCTGAAGAGCCCCGTAGACAGACGAGGCGCGGCATGTTCCTCAGCGTGTTCGATGTCTTCAAGATCGGCATAGGCCCATCCTCGTCACACACGATGGGCCCAATGACAGCCGCCGTGCGCTTTCTCGACCTGCTGCGGCAATCGCCGCACGGCCAGCGGGTCAGGCAGCTTCGGGCGACGCTGCGCGGCTCGCTCGCCTTCACGGGCCGGGGCCACGCCACGGACCGGGCGGTGGCCCTCGGGCTGCTCGGCTACCTGCCCGCCGATCTCGACCCGGACCGGGCGGAGCGCGAACTCGCGGCGCTGCGCGAAACCCATGTGCTGCAGCCGGCGGGACTGCCAGCACTTGCGTTCGATCCCGCGGTCGACATCGTCTTCGACTTCGGCCCGCCCCTGCCCGGCCACGCCAACGGGCTCATCTTCTCGGCGCTTTCCGATGACGATGCCGTGGTCGTTACCGAGACATACTATTCGATCGGCGGGGGCTTCGTCGTCACCGCCGCCGAACGCGAGGCGCCGCAGGCGGCGGCATCTCTCGACACCGTCGCGTGGCCCTATCCGTTCGAGAACGCCGCCGCGATGCTGCGCATGGCGCGCGAGAGCGGCCTGTCGATCGCGGCCATGAAGCGCGCGAACGAAATCGCCGTCCGATCCGCTGACGACGTTGAGCACGGGATCGCCGGTATCTGGTCGGTGATGAACGGCTGCATCGAGCGCGGTCTCACGCAGGAGGGCGAGTTGCCCGGCGGGCTTCGGGTGCGCCGCAGGGCAAGGAAGATCCACCAGCAGCTTCTCGCCGAACGGCTGGCCAACACCAGCCAGCCGCATGCAGCCTCCGACTGGCTCAGCGTCTACGCCATGGCCGTCAACGAGGAGAATGCCGCCGGCGGCAAGGTGGTGACGGCGCCGACCAACGGCGCGGCCGGCGTCGTGCCGGCGGTGCTGCGCTACTATCTCGACCATTGCGCCGGCGCCGAGCCCGGCAAGGTCCCCGATTTCCTGCTCACCGCCGCGGCAATCGGCGGGTTGATCAAGCACAACGCCTCGATATCCGGAGCCGAAGCGGGATGCCAGGGCGAGGTCGGCTCGGCCGCCGCCATGGCCGCGGCCGGCTTGTGCGCCGTGCTCGGTGGCACTCCCGAGCAGGTGGAGAACGCGGCCGAAATCGCTCTGGAGCATCATCTGGGCATGACATGCGATCCCGTGGCCGGGCTCGTTCAGGTGCCGTGCATCGAGCGCAACGGCATCGGCGCCACCAAGGCAGTCGCCGCCGCCTCGCTTGCCCTGCGTGGCGACGGCTCTCACTTCATGCCGCTCGACAACTGCATCGAAGCGATGCGCCAGACAGGCGAGGAGATGAACGAGAAATTCAAGGAAACAAGCCTGGGGGGTCTCGCGGTAAACCTTCCGGAATGCTGAGAGAAATGCGAGGTATGGAGGGGTTGCAGCGCCAGCAGACCCCCTGAAAATCACTGCCCGACCGGATGGAACCGTCATGCTGTCAGCCTGGCGGTGCCGCTGCCGGTCGTGGTTCTCGATTCCAGTTCGCCTTTCATCCCCGAAATCCTGTCGCGTCCGTTCTATCTCGACGGCCCACGCGCGAGATATTGTCAAACTTGGCCGGCTTGGCGACACGCACCCTCGCCCGCTCGGCGACCGCCTCAGCAGTCCGCCTTCCCCAGCTCCGCATTTCGGGGAGCACCTTACCTGGCAGCGGCGACGGCCTCCTCGCTGACGACTATGATGGTCGGCGAATGGCCGGTATCTTCAAGGAAACGCACCAGATCCCGGCTTGCGATAGTGATGGTGGCCGTGTTCTCGAGCGGGTGGCAGTTGACGAGGTTCTCCTGCATCAGAAGGGCGTCGAGCACCACCTTCACGCGTCCCCGCCGGTCGTTGATGGCGCCAAAGGCCGTGACTTGGCCTGATATCGGGCAGCCCCCGCCCCTCCGGCCTCGACGCCGAGCAGCCCCAGCACCTCGTCGCGCAGGGCGACGAATTCGGGGCTCGAACGGTCCTCGCGCGCCGCCGGCGGCACGGGCAGCGCGGCCGCGATCCGCCCCGGACGGGGATGCAGGACCACGATCCGGTGGCCGAGATAGACCGCCTCGTCGACATCGTGGGTGACCAGAATCGCCGTGCTGCCCTCGTGGGCGACGATGCGCTTCAACTCGTCCTGCAGGCGCAGGCGGGTCAGGGCGTCGAGCGCCCCCAGAGGCTCGTCGAGCAGCAGGAACCGCGGCCGGTTGACGAGCGCCCGCGCGATGGCGACGCGCTGCGCCATGCCGCCCGAGAGCTGGCCGGGATAGGCTGTGGCAAAAGCCGACAGGCCGACGAGTTCGAGGTGCTCGCGGATCGCCTCCTGCTTCTCGGCCTTGCTCAGCCCGCTGTAGAGCAGCGCCGTCGCGACGTTGCCCTCGGCGGTGAGCCATGGCAGCAGCCGGTGCTCCTGAAACACGATGGCGCGGTCGGGTCCGGGTCCCGAAACGGTCTTGCCGTTGACGCGCACGTCGCCGTCATAGTCGCGGTCAAGCCCCAGGATGAGCCGCAGCAGCGTGGACTTGCCGCACCCGGAAGCGCCGACGATGGTGATGAACTCGCCGGCATCCACCGTCAGGTTGATGGACGAGAGCACGTGCACGTCGTTGTCACGGACGTGAAACGTCTTGTCGAGGTTGCGGATATCGAGCGCGTGGACACCGTTGCCGCCGTCCGCTGCCAGATGATCCACTGCCAGGTGAGAGGAAGCCGGATTGCTCATCGTGAATTCCACCGCAGGAAGATGGCCTCGATCCGCTCCGCCAGCGTGTTGTAGAACAGACCGACGAGACCGAACAGGATGATGGCCAGGAACAGGAGATCGATCTCGAAAAGCTGGCTGCCCTCGGAGAGGCGGCCGCCGAGACCGGGTGCGATGTTGAGGAACAGCTCCGAGCCTACCGTGGCGAGCCACGCATAGATCAGCGCCGCGTGAAAACCCGTGAAGATCATCGGCAGCGCATTGGGAATGGCCACCAGCCGCACATAGTCCCAACGGGTGAAGGAGAGCGCTTCCGACAGTTCCCTGTAGGTCTTCGGCACGAGGGTGAGCCCCCGCCAGGTGTTGACCACCACGGGCTGGAACGCGGCGACCGAGATGAAGGCGATCTTGCCCACGTCCGCGCCGCCGAACCACACCGACAGCAGCGGCACCCACGCGAACAGCGCCGTCTGGCGCTGGGCGAGTACCGTGGGGCCGACGACCTTCGCGAACCAGCCCGAAACGCCGAGCAGCGCACCGAGCGCCAGCCCGATGAAGGAACCGATGGCAAAGCCGATGATGTTGCGCCGCAGGGTCTCGGCGAGGTCGTAGAGGATGGTGCCGGAATGGATCTCGAACCAGAAGCGGTTCACCACGTCGACGGGAGAGGGCAGGAACTTCTCCCGCACCCAGTTGAACTCATGCGCAGCAAACCATATCGCGACGATGCCGGCGAACGATATCACCGGCCGCCAGTCCAGCGCGCGCAGTTTCCGGCCGAGCGCCCGAAACGGGCGCGAGGCGGCCGCAGTGCCCCGCGGCGGGGTGATGCTCTCAACGCTCATCGCCCACCTCCGTCTTCCAGGGTTGGCCGAGGTTCTCGATCCACCGCAGGGCGATGCTGAGCATGAGGCCGATCACGCCGATGACGATCATCGAGACGATGACGAGTTCGAGCTGGAAGAGCTGCCGGCCCCAGACCATCAGATAGCCGAGCCCCTCGAACGAGGCGAACAGCTCGACCAGCACCAGCGTCTGCCAGGCGTTGGCGAGGCCCTCGCGCAGGCCGGTGAAGATGGAGGGCAGCGAGGCCGGCAGCACGATGAGCCGCAGCCTGTCCAAGGTGCGGAAGTTGAACGCCGCTCCCAGTTCCTGCAGCGCGGGAGAAACGTTCTCTATGCCGCGCGCCGTGCCCAGGATGATGGGAATGGAGGATGACCACGCGATGATGAGATACTTCAACTCCTCATCGATGCCGACGAAGAGCGCCAGCAGCGGCATCCACGCCAGCACGTTGACCCGCGCGACCGCCTGCACCGGTGGATAGAAATAGGCCCTGAACGTCCGGGAAAGGCCGGATGCCGCACCGAAGATCAAGCCGAACAACGCGCCGAAGGCGAGGCCGATGGCGACCCGCTCCAGACTGGCGAGGGTGTGCGCCCACAGGGAACCGTCCTGCAGCAGTTCATTGAGGCTGTCCCATATCACGACGGGCGCGGGCAGGATCTGTGCCGGCAGCCAGCCGGCCTCGGAGGAAATCCACCACAGCGCCAGCAGGGCGAGCGGAAACGACAGGCCCCAAAGAACGGTCTTCACGACGGCCAGCCTGTCCGGGGAAAGGAGGGCACCGGCCCTGCCCCTTCGCGCGGAGGAACGCCCTGATGCGGTCAATGTCTGGGAAATGGTCATCACTGCCTCGGTCTCTTCAATGAAAGGGCCGCTGCTGCGGGAACGCCGGTCTGCCGGAACGGTCGCGTTCTCCCCGCCCGGAAGCGGGGAGAACGCAGCCGGCGTTTCTTCCCCGGCGGATCAGTTGGTCTTTTCCGCGTCGATGGAGCCGCGCCTGGTGATCTCGCCCTTCGCGTCGCGCTCGGACCAGAAGCCTTCCAGGTTCAGGTCCTTGAGAGCCTGCTGCAGGAAGCTCCTGTCGAACCAGTTGTCGATGTCGGGATCGCCCTTGAGCAGGCCGTATTCCTTCGCGGCTTCCGCCTGCTCCTGGTAGCGGGCGACCACGTAGTCATCAATCAGCGGGTTGACGATGTGCGACAGGCGCACGCCCCTGAAGTCCTCCTCGAAAGTTTCCTTGGGCAGTCCGGACAGCGCCCAGGCGTCGAAGGCCTCTTCGCGGTTCTCGTCGAGCGAGATGGTGTGCGCCCCCTTGATGAAGGTGTTCACGACCCGCTGGGTCAGCTCGGGATGCTCCGTCGCGAACTTCGTGGTGACGAGATAGGACGAGTTGCGGCCGAGCGTCGGGTTGTCGCCCTTGGTGGTGTAGACGATCTTCACCACGCCCTTCTGGGCCAGCGGGATATACTCCTGACCGCCGAAGACGGCATCGACGTTGCCCGAGGTGACCGCCGCGACGGCGGCGTTGGAGTCGAGGCTGACGAAGCGCACGTCCTTTTCGCTCAGGCCATGCAGGGCGAGGATCCTGTCGGTCGCGTTCTGCAGGTTCGTACCCTTGAAGAGCGCGACCTTCTTGCCCTTGACGTCCTCCACCGACCTGATGTCGCTCTCGGGCGGTACGGCGAGGTAGATCGGGTTGTTGCGGCCGGTGGCGAAGATGAACTTGTGATCGAGCCCCCGCGCGCGGCCGACGATCGCCGGCAGATCGCCGAGATGGAAGAAGTCGAGTTGACCGGCGGCGACCGCCTCGTTCAGCGCCGGCCCGGCGCCCCGGAAGTGGGTCCACTCGATCTTGACGTCCTTGTCGTTCTCGAATTCCTTTTCGATCAGCTCGCGGGCGCGGGCATAGGTCGTCGCGTCACCGAACGCGTAGGGGCGGTTCTCCGTGCCGACCCCGGGATGGCCGAAACGAATGACCGTCTCGGCCGCCGCAGCTCCGCCGAGCAGCACGACCGCGGCCAGCGCCGATACGAAATGCTTCAGTTTCATGATCGTATCCTTTCGCTAGGACGGGGTGCCTTACGCGGTCTTGCCGCCTTCGACGGATTCGAGACGGGGCTTGGCGTACCGGGAGCGCGTAACGCTCGTGCGCCCGTCGACGCCGACCGGCACGTCGCCGTCGACGGTGACCCGACGCACGACCCGCTCCTTGTTGCCGTAGTCGTTGACGGCGTAATGCTGCGTCGCCCGGTTGTCCCAGATGGCGACGTCATTCGCCCGCCAGCGCCAGCGCACGACATTCTCGGGCGCCGTGATGTGGCTCTGGAACAGTTCATAGAGCCGCGCGCTGTCAGCCTTGTTCTGGCCGACGAACCGCTGCACGAAATTGCCCAGCAGCAGCGTGCGCTCGCCCGTTTCCGGGTGGACGCGCACCACGGGATGCTCGGTCTCGTAGATGGTGCTGGTGAAATGGTTCTCGTACTGCTTGTGGTCGTCGTCGCTCGCGTGGGGGCGCACGGCGGCATAGTCGTAGGCGTTGCTGTGCACGGCCCAGAGGCTGTCCGCGAGCTGGCGCAGCTCCGGCGACAGATGCTCGTAGGCCGCGACCGTGTTCGACCACACCGTGTCGCCGCCGAAGTCGGGGACCACGACGCCACGCAGGATCGAGATCTTCGGATAGGCGTCGACGAAGGTCACGTCCGTATGCCACTGGTCGGCGCGCCCGCCGCCCTGGCCCGAAGCGCGCTCGCCCGTGCGGTTGGCGTCGAGTTCGAGCACAGACGAGGTGCCCGCGACGGAGCCGACGGTGGGATGCGGCACGAGCTCGCCGAAAAGCTTGCCGAACGCTTCCTGCTTCGCGTCATCGAGATGATCCTGATCGCGGAAGAACAGCACCTTGTACTGCAGCAGCAGGCGGTTGATGTCGGCGAACAGGTCCGCCGGCAGGTCGCCCGAAAGCCTGACGTTGGCGATCTCGGCGCCGATGCGGCCCGACAGCGGCCGGATGTCGGCTTCCGGGATCACGGACCCAGCGGCCGGAGAGGCGGGAATGGCTGATGCGCTCATAGACTGACTCCGTATTGCTTCGTGTCTCAGAGGTGACGGATGACGAAACGCGCCTCGCCCGATAGCCGCCGGTTCCGGCAACGGTCGGCGCCTGCGGCGCGCATTCCCGCAGTTTCACGCAAAGCCCGCCGACCCCCTGCCCGCATGAAGCGAACAGGGCGACGCGACGGCCGCCTTCCGACAACCAACTGCCGGCGAATTGCTGCGATCGGTAGGAAGCATAGTCTGGAAACCATCGAATTAATAGTTATTCTATAGATATTATCATATAAAAAGGAATGTCCGAGCGATACCCTGGAGCTATCGGTTATGCTGGATCGGCGCGTGCGCTATTTTCTGTCCGTCGTCGAGCACGGCAGCCTGCGGGGTGCGTCGAAGGCCCTGCGCCTGTCGCAGCCAACGCTGACGAAAGCCATCCACGACCTGGAGATCGAGGTCGGCAGCCCGCTGCTGCGCCGCCACGGCCGGGGTGTATCGATGACCAATGCCGGGCAGATCCTGCATCGGCGTGCCTCGAACATGGCGCTGGAGGATCGCTATGCGCGCGTCGAGATCGATGCCTCGCGCAATGGCGTGGACGAGGTGCTGCGCATCGGCGCGGGGCCGGTGTGGGCGTGCCGCTATCTGCCGGATGCCCTGACGGCCTTCACACGCCAGTTTCCATCATGGCGCATTACGTTGCAGGTCGGGGTGACGCGCACCTTGCAGGACCGCGCCGTGTCGGGCGATCTCGACCTCTGTTTCGGAGCGATCGACGATCTGCGCGGTGCGCAGGCGATCGATTTCAACTATGAGCCGCTTGCCACATTCGCAATGGGTGCCTTCGTGCGCGCCGGCCACCCGCTGCTGACGGACGGGAACACGGTGAAGCTGCAGGACCTTCTGGCCTATCAGTGGCTGATCTACCAGAACGACTTCGACGTGGTCGGCCGCATCAACAACAGTTTCAGGGAGGAGCGGCTGCTGCCGCCGCGCATCGCCATCGAGACCTCGTCGCTGCTCGCCGGCTTCAGCATCGCCGGCGCCAGCAATGCCGTGTTCTGCCTGCCCGAACCGATGGAGCCGGAAGCCGCCACCCACGGCCTTGCCCGGCTGCCCGTCCACTTCTGGACATACAAGGCCGGTGTCTGGCTCCATCAGGCGGCCGGGCGCAAGCTCCAGGTCCGGCATCTGCTGACAATCGTCCGGGAACGGGTGAATGCGCTGCACAGACAGGCGCCGGGCAACTGACAATGCCGGCGGGGCGGCATGAGTCGGGGCGCAAGTCCAATGCATGTTGAACCGACGGGATTCAACAGCCGATCATGAAAGAAGCAAAGCAAAAGCAATACCGCTCCCCACCCGATGGGCGTCGGCCGGGCGCCGAGAGGGCTTGGCGCTGGAGCCTGTCCCGCTGGTCCCGAGGTCCAGGCTCACCGATGGGCCGGCATCACTACTGCACCTGCCGATGCGCGCCGCTGCGGGACAGCAGCGAGACGATCTCGTGACGGGCGGCGACGAAATCCGCATCGTTGCGCTGCCTCGGACGGCTCGCCCGCAGATTGAATATCCGGCTCACCCGACCCGGACGCGGCTCCATCACAACGACCCGGTCGGACAGGTAAACTGCTTCCTCGACATCGTGCGTGACCATCACCAGGGTGCTTTTCTCATGCTCCCAGACGCGCAGCAGCTCCTCCTGCAGGAAGCTGCGCGTCAGCGAATCGAGCGCGCCGAGCGGCTCGTCGAGCAGCAGCAGCGGCGGCTGCGGGGCAAGGCCGCGCGCGATCGCCGCACGCTGCGACATGCCGCCGGACAACTGGTGCGGCAGCGCGTTCTCGAACCCACCAAGGCCAACGAGCTCGATGAGATGGCGGACCCGCCGGCGCTTCTGTTCTTCCGGCAGGGGCAGGCTGTGCAGGCTCAGGGCGATGTTGCGCTCCACCGTCAGCCACGGCAGCAGCCTATGATCCTGAAACACGATGCCGCGCTTGAGGCCCGGCTTGTCGACCACCTCGCCGTCAACCCGGATCGAGCCAGAATCCGGCCGGTCGAGACCGGCGAGGAAGCGCAGCAGGGTGGACTTGCCGCAGCCGCTCGGCCCGACGATGCTGATGAACTCGCCGGGCTCGACGGTCAGCGACACGTCGTCCAGCGCCTGCACCGACCGCCCCTCGACATGGAACGTGCGGCTGACATTCGCGATCTCGACGAAGCCGGATGCCTCGCGCCGCCCGTGTCCGGCGCTGACGTCCGCCCCGGCGGCGACGCCCCGGACGGCCCGATCCCGGGTTTGGTGGTTCAATGCGTCTGCCATGGCAGCAGTCTCCTTGACAAGCCGACGATCAGCCGATCGAGCGTCAGGCCGATCAGGCCGAGGAACAGGACGCCGAGCAGCACCTGATCCATGCGGGAATATTCGCGCGCCGCCGCCAGATAGGCGCCGAGCCCGTCGCCCATGCCGTTGATGTAGCCCGTGCCGATCAGGTATTCGGCACCGAACGTGCCGAGCCAGGCGACGTTGAGCGACAGTTCGAGCCCGGCCAGGATCGATGGCGTGGCCGCGGGCAGGATGATGCGCCGGAACGTCGTCCACCGGTCGAGCTCCAGTACCTGGCCAACCTCCCGGAAGGGGGTGGGCACGTTGTAGCAGCCGGCCTGGGCGCCGAGCGCCATCGGGAAAAAGGCGCCGAGCGCGATCAGCGTGATCTTCATGGCCTCGCCATTGCCGAACCAGGCGCTGAGCAGCGGGATCCAGGCGAAGAGCGCGATCTGGCGCGCGGAATTGATGACCGGGTTGAACAGGTTGCGGGCGATGCCGGACAGCCCGATGATCACGCCGACAACGAGGCCGGCCGAGGCGCCGATAACCCAGCCGGTGAGCGTGCGCAGCAGCGTGGCGCCGGTCGCGCCGGGAATCGAGCCGTCGAGAAACCCCTCGGCCGCCGTCGCCACCACCTGCAACGGCGACACGAAGACGTTGCTGTTGACCCGCCCCGCCGCATCGAGAACGATCCACAGCACGATGAGCGCGCCGGGAAGAACGAACGCCTTCCACGGAAAGCGACGCGCGGGCGCGGCCGGGGCCTGCTGCGGCGACGGAATATCCTGCGGCGCCAACACCTGCTGCGACATGACGGTCTCCATTCCCCCGAGTGGTGTTGCCCTCAGCCTGCGCTTCTGAATGACCATGCGGTGGCCCGGTGCTGGCCCTTGAGAAGCAGGTGATCCATCAGCCAGCCGACGAGGCCGATCACGACGATGGTGGCAAAGACGACGTCGAGCTGGAACGATTTGCGGCCCCACATCATCAGATAGCCGATGCCGGCCGCGGACGAGATCATCTCCACCAGGATCAGCGCCTTCCAGCCCTTGCTGAGCGCCAGACGGAAACCCGTCAGCACGCCGGGCAGCACGGACGGCAGCACGACGTGGCGGACGCGCGTCAGGAACGGCAGTTCCAGCACCGCCGCCACCTCGTCGTATTTGCGCGGCCGGGTGCGGATGCCCTCATAGGCGCTGACCATCAGCGGCAGGAAACAGGTCTTGGAGATCAGGATGATCTTCAGCGCCTCGCCGATCCCGAACAGCAGCATGAAGAACGGCAGCCAGCCCAGGGAGGGTACGAGGCAGATGGCGCGCACCGTCGGGGCCACGTAGTCATCGAGCGTCCGCGACAAACCGAAGGCGAACCCGAACAGCAGGCCGAGCCCGCCGCCGATCAGGGTACCGGCGGCGACGCGGCCGAGGCTGACGAGCAGTTCGCTCTGAAGCTGGCCGGAGGCGATCAGGTCGGAGGTCGTCTCCCACACCAGCGCGGGCGCCGGCAGGATCTGTTCGGCCAGCCACGCGTTGTTCACCGCCACCTGCCACAGCGCCAGCAACGCCAGCGGCACGACGAGACCGAGCAGCACCGGCACGGCAAACTCGGACGGCCGCCTGCGCCACAGCCCGGACCTTGCAGCGCCGCCGACTATCGCGGCAAGAAACGAGCGGTCGTTCGACTTGAGGCTGACATCGGACATGACGTATTCCCTGACATAGTATCTGGCGTGTCTGCCGGCGCCCTTCCCCGTGCGGGCGGCGACGGCTCACGGCAACTCACGGCGCCGCATCGAGGCTGCGCATGATTTCCGGCGGCGGCCGGACGCGGCCGCCCTTCGCCCATCCGAGCGACTTGCGGTAGGAGCCGAATACCCCGGCGCGCTCCAGCTCATCGGCCGTCACGCCGGTCACGTTCTCGGCGTCCGGGGCGACGTAGAGCGCGTCGTCGGGGCAATAGACCTCGCACATGAAGCAGGTCTGGCAGTCTTCCTGCCGCGCGATGACCGGCGGCTGCTTGTCCGGCACGATATCGAAGACATTGGTCGGACATACGGCGACACAGATGTTGCAGGCCGTACAGCGCTGCTCGCTGATGACCTCGATCATGCCGCCAGCACCTCAGCCTCAAGCGACGGCGCGGCGACGGCGCGCGTCCACACCTCATCGAGACCGCCGCTGGTGATGTAATGGCGCTGGGCGTCGTCGCGGGCGGGATGATCCTCCCGCTTGTGCATGCCGCGGCTTTCGGTGCGTGCCAGCGCGCTGCGGTACATCCACCGCGCGGTCGCCAGCATGGCGATGCTCTCGCGCGTTTTCTGCGCCGTCTCGAGCGGCGCGGCGCCGGCAGCGGCCACCTCCCGCCACAGCGCGTCAAGACGGCCGAGGGAATCCGTCAGCCCTTCTCCGGAGCGGAAGTAGTTGCGCTCGAAGGGGTAGACCTCGTCCTGAACGGCCCGGGTCAGCCCGGCGGCATGCACAGGCCGGCCGTCGCCCTCTGCGAGCCCGCGACCGCCGGCGCGCAGGAAAGCCCGCGAGCGCAGTTGCGGACGTCGCGCGTAGTCGCCCGCGCCGCTGCCCGCCCAGAAGCCGGACGACGTCGCCCAGGCGGCGTTGTGGCTGCCGCCGCCGGTGAAACCGCCGCAGATCGGCTGGCGCGTCGCCGCATCGCCCGCCGCGTAGAGGCCGGGGACGGTCGTCGCGCAAGTGGCGTCGACGATGCGCAGCCCGCCGGTGCCGCGCACCGTACCCTCCAGCCGCAGCGTGATGGGAAAACGCTGGGTAAAGGGATCAATGCCGACGCGATCGAGCGGCAGGAAGAAATTGGGCTGTGCATGGCGCATGGCGATCTGTGCCTCGGGGCTCACGCCGGAGAGCTGGGCATAGACCTTGCCCCGCGTCAGCGCCCGCGCGATGGCCGAGCGCCCGCCCTTCGACGCCGCGCCGGGGACTGGCGTACCGTCGGCGTGGGTGAAGGTCGCCCACGAGTAGAACCGCGTCTTGGTGACAGAGCCGCCCTCCAGCGCCATGGCATAGGCGTTGGAGAACTCCATGCCCGACAGCTCGGCTCCGAGCTCCGCCGCCATCAGATAGCCGTCGCCGGTCAGCACGTTGCAGCCGAGCGCCTTGCCGAGAAAGGCGCAGCCGCCGGTGGCGATCACCACGGCGCCGGCGCGCACCAGCCAGGTGCCGCCCTTCTGGATACGCACGCCGATCGCCCCTGCCGCAGCGCCGTCCTGATCGCGCAGCAGTTCGAGCGCCGGATGGTGGTCGAGGATCTTCACGCCCGCGCCCTTCACCCGCTTGCGCATCAGACGCATGTAATCGGGACCGTCGAGATTGGTGCGGATGCTGCCGCCCTCGCCGTCATCCGGGAATGGATAGCCCCATTCGGCAAGCAGGTTGAGATTTTCATAGGTGCGGTCGAGAACACGCCGCATCCAGGCGGGATCGGCCAGCCTGCCGCCGAGATCCCAGCGGCTGTTCATGGCGGCGCTGCGCCTGGCCGTGTCCGGAGGGACATACCACACCCCGGTGCCCGACGGCGCGGTCGCTCCGGATGTGCCGCAGAATCCCTTGTCGGCGAGCACAACCTTCGCACCGCGCGCAGCCGCGGCAATCGCTGCCCACGCGCCTGCCGGTCCGCCGCCGATGACCAGCACGTCGGCATTGAGCTCGAACGAAGCGCCGGGTGAGGACGCCTTCCCGATCCCAACGATATCTGCCATGTCCACCGCCTCCGGAAAATGCATGGAACTGCGCCGCGATTGCCGGCCCATGCCATGAGAGGGCCAGCCCCCTGCCATCGGCCGCAATCCGCAATCCTCGAAATCACGCCCGTCACAATGGGCAGATATATCTATTGAGTCAATAGAATTTGTATGATTATATTTCGACGTTCTTCGCAGCATCGGAAGCCACGCCCACGCCCCGCAGGGCGCACGCTTCCGCTTCACCCGCGGTCACGAACGGCGGGGCAGCGCGACGGACGCAGGTTTCGTCCGGCTTCTCCCCGCCCGGCCGGCGGCTTGATCCCAGCCATAGGTTGTTCGCGACATGACTCTCAAACGTAAGGATTTGCGCAGCACCGGGCCGTTGCATCTCGACGCGGACGTTCTCGTCATCGGCGGCGGGCCTGCGGCGGCATGGGCGGCAATCGCCGCCGCGCAGGCCGGCGCTTCGGTGGTGCTGGCCGACAAGGGCTATCTCGGCACGTCGGGGGCGACCGCGCCATCCAATACCGGCACCTGGTGCGTGCCGCCCGACGCGCATCGTCAGGCGGCCGTGGAACGGCGCTGGCGGCGCACGGAGGGCCTCGGCGACCAGCGCTGGATGGTGCGCTGTGTCGACCGCGCCTACGAGAACCTGCTGAAACTCGCGGAATGGGGTTATCCGTTCCCGGCCAACGACGGCGGTGGGCTTTATCTCGCCAATTTGCGCGGTCCGGACTACATGCAGTTCATGCGCCGCAAGGTGCTGTTGTCGCGCGTGACCGTGCTCGATCACCATCCGGCGCTCGAACTGCTCAGCGATGGCGCTGCGGTGACGGGCGCGGCGGGCGTCGACCGCCAGCGTCTCAGGGACTGGCAGGTGAATGCCCGGGCCGTCGTGCTGGCGACGGGCGGATGCGCCTTCTACGAACGCATCCTGGGTGGCACCGGCCTGACCGGGGACGCCTATCTGATGGCCGCGGAAGCGGGCGCCTGCCTGTCGGGCATGGAATTCACCGGCAAATATACGCTCGCACCGTTCGGCACCTCGCTCAACAAGGGGCTGCCCTACCGATGGGCGAGCTTCTATCGCGAGGACGGCACCCCGCTCACCGACGAGGACAGTGCCCCGCTGCGGAACGCAGGCGGCCGCAACCACGAGCGCATCATCGCCCGGGCGATGATCGATGGTCCGGTCCATGCGCGCCTCGACCTTGCCGAACCTGCGGTCCAGGACTGGATGCGGCGCGGACAGCCCAATTGCGTGCTGCCGTACGACCGCACGGGCGTCAACCCGTTCCGCGATCTCTTCCGCGTCACGCTCAAGGCGGAAGGGACCGTTCGCGGCACCGGCGGCATTCATCTGGCCACGGAGGATTGCGGCACCGGCGTCCCCGGCCTCTATGCGGCAGGCGATGCGGCGAGCCGCGAGCGCGTCGCGGGTGCCCAGTCGGGCGGCGGGGCGGTGAACGCGTCATGGGCCATCGCCAGTGGCTGGTGGGCCGGCGCCGGCGCAGCCGCCTGCGCGCGCCGTTCCGCCGCTTCAGCCGCGTTCCGGCAGACGTCGAAGCCGCTGGGCAGGGCGGGCCTGCGCCCTGCCGCCCACGTGCGCGCCGACCTGACGCCGCGCGACGTCGTCGAGGCGGTGCGGGAGGAGGTCGTGCCCCTTGAGAAGAACTATTTCCGCCGCGCAGAAACGCTATTGGCCGGAGCGCAAAGGCTCGACAGCCTGTGGTCCGACATCCGCGGCCACCTGCTGCTCGAAGGGGTCGAGCGTCTGCGCAGCCGGGAGGCCGCCGCAGTCGCGGCGACGGCACGCTGGTCGCTCAAGGCCGCCCTGTTGCGCACGGAAACCCGCGGTCTGCACCGTCGGACGGACCATCCGCAGAGCAGCGACGCCTTCCTTCACAGCATCATCCTGTCGGGCGTCGACGAGATCCGCGCCGACACCGTGGCCGACGCATTTCTGGGAGTAGCATCATGATCGAAATCGTCTCGCAGCGGCGCTGTATCGAATGCGACATCTGCATCAAGGTCTGTCCCGCCAACGTCTTCGACGCCACGGAGGACGGCGCGCCGGTCATCGCCCGCCAGAACGACTGCCAAACGTGCTTCCTGTGCGAGATCTACTGCCCGACCGACGCCCTCTACGTCGCCGAGGCAGCCGACGGGCCGACCCTCATCACCGAAGACGAGGTCGAACAGCGCGGCCTGTTCGGCAGTTACGCCCGGCTGCTCGGCTGGAAGCGCGGCAAGATGGCGGGCGCAGACCGCGATCCGACGCTCTTCCTGCGCTTGGCGGCAGAATAGTTTCCCTTCCCACGCTAATCATCTGAAAGGATCAACGAGCCATGCATCCCAATCGCAGAGGCATTTTCAAGGCTCTGGCAAGCGGCGCCCTCGCGCTATCGGTAGGGCTTTCCTTCACCCCGGTGAGGGCGCAGACGGCCGAGGAATTCCCCAAGGAGATCCGGCTCGCGGCGCCCGGCAACGCCACCGGCAAGCCCTATGGCAGCGGCCCGTTCGGGGTGCTGAAGGCGAAGGAGCTGCTCGAAAAGGAATTCGAGAAGGAAGGGATCACGTTCTCCTGGCAGTTTCCGCGCGGCACCGGCCCCGCCATCAACGAGGCCTTCGCCAACGGGCAACTGGACGTCGCGAGCTACGGCGGGTTGCCGAACATCGTCGGCCGCGGCGCGGGGCTGAAGACGCGCGTCCTTGCCTCCTACGGCACCAGTCCCATCTATCTGGTCGCGACGCCCTCGTCGGGCATCAAGACGATCGCCGACCTCAAGGGCAAGAAGCTCGCCGTTGCCCGCGGCACCATCAACGAGCTCAGCCTGTTCATCATCCTCAAGCAGGCCGGACTGACCGTGCAGGACCTGCAGGTCTTCGACCTGCAAAGCGCCGACCAGATATCGGCAATCACCACAGGCGATATAGATGCCATCGTCGCCGGCGGCTCCAACGTGCTGCATCTGGTCGACAAGGGGATCGCCGAGGTCGTCTATTCGACGAAGGGCAAGCTCGCGCCCGGAACCACGTTCGGCTCGCTGATCGTCACGGACGCCTTTGCCGAGAAATATCCCCACGTTGTCAAGCGTATCGTCAAGAACTACGTCGAGGCGGCTCATTACGCATCGCAGGAGGAGAACCGGGACGAGCTGTTCGATCTGTGGTCGCTGACAGGCACGCCCCGGGAGTCTTTCGTCAAGGACTACGACGGCGACCGGCTGGTAGATCGCGCGAGTCCCCTGCTCGACGACTTCTACAAGGCCAACGTGCAGGCCGGCATCGACTTCGCAGCCGGTGACAAGCTGATCCGCCGGGCATTCGATCTGAACGAGTGGATCGACGACAGCTATCTGAATGAGGTCCTCAAGGAACTGGGCTACGAGAACTACTGGGTCGCCCGCAAAGCGGACGGCGAACCGGTGGAGTAAGTAAGATTGCGCCCTCCCCGGTGTGCCACGGGGAGGGCAACCACCGTGCCCCGCCCGGCCGGTTCGGCGGCGAGTTCCGGCATGGTGATGAGCGGTTTATACCGCCCCCTCCCAGGCCTCTTCCGCCTACCCGCAGCATGACGGCTGCTTGCAAACCGCCCCCCAATAAAACAAAGCCCAGAGGTGCAATCAGGCAAACGGTCCTGGGTTGACCTGCAGCCCGATGCCGTCGTCAGAAACGACGAGGCCTCACAAGCGGCCATGCGGATACATCGGCGCATGGAGCCTGCGCATGGCGCACATCATAAATGAAAACTAATTTTATTCTGAAAGCCTTTTGACGCAGGGCGAACCATCCGCTCTGGTCGGCCATGGCAATGCTCTGGGCAACGCAAACACGGCAATCGCTTCCGCTGCCTCACCAGTCACCCCCTCAGCGCTGGGGAATACCCTCGTTGCGTATGCGAGCCTCATTTTGAAAATTGATATCGAAGATTGAAATTACCTACTTTACAAAATTTTGCCACGGACATAATTTCCTACCGTTTCGACAGATTGTATCAATATAACCGTGACTAAGAGGATTGAAACCAATGGCTTTGAGAAAAATCCGGAACGAGGTTAGCGGCACCGTCTTCTCGCTGCCCTACTACGTTGCGCGCGAACTCGGCTTCTTCGCCGACGAGGGTCTTGAGCTTGAATTCATCAGGCGCGGCAAGGGGCATGCGACCGATCTGGAAGCGATCCAGCTCATTGAGGATCACCACAACGTCTCCTCCTTCGGCGGTCCTTCGCCGTTCGAATCCGGCGAAACCCTGCTCTACCGTGCCTGCGAATGGGGTCAGGTGCGCCGGACGCAGGACAGCAACGTCGGCGGCCAGGTCGTCGCCAAGCGCGCGGCGCGCGCCAGCCAGGCCATTATCGTGCGTCCGGATTCGCCGGTGCTGATCCCGCAGGACCTCGCGGACATCCCGATCGGCGTGAACTTCCACCACGGTTCCCATTACGTCGCGTTGCAGCTCCTCGAGGGCTTCCTGCCGCGCGAGGAGATCAAGATCGTCCACGTCGAGGGCGCCAACCGCTTCCTCGCCCTGCGCGACGGCCACGTCGACGCCGTCGCATTGATGGAGCCGTGGATCACGGTTGCGGAGAAGCTCGGTTACAAGACCATCGCGGAAGCCCATTACGTCGGTCTCGAGATCGGCAGTCCGGAGCTCGACGCCGAGACTTTCGAGGCGATCAACCGTGCCGTCCGCCGCGCGGTGGCCGTGCTGCAGCAGGACCCTTACCCGTACGTCAAGTATCTCATCGACGACGTCGATCCGTCGATCGTCAAGCTGGAGCCGCACGACTTCTCCCGCAGCCGCCTGCGCTACGCCGATCCTGCACCTTATTCCCAGAAGGATTTCGACCGCACCTACAACTGGATGCTGTCGTGGGACCTGATTCAGCCGGACGATACCTATCTCCACCTGGTGGACAACCGCATCCTCTCCGTGGCCTGACATCGTGGAGCCGATCCCCGGATCGAAGCGAAATGCCAGCCAATCCCGGCCTGCTCCCCGGCGGGTTGGTCGGGATGGCGCCGGCGCGGACGGCGGCCGCCCCGGGCTGGCTTCGGCGGCGAGCACCGTTATCCGCCGCCGGAATGGCAACGGCTTCGGCTTTTCCGTCCAGCACGACCTGCGCAACGCCGTCTTCCGCCACGTGCAGGCGCTCGACATCGGTTACGCCGGAGCGAGCCAGGGCAACGGGGAACAGGGGGAAGGCTGGAAACGCGCCCTCGCGAGCGGCGAGGTCATCTCGCGGTCGACGGCGGATATCACGCTGCTCCAGATCCTCCTCAGCCAGCTCCACGTACTGATCGGCAGCCTAATCTTCGACCCGAAAGGAGTGACCATGACCGCGCTTCCCCGCCTCCGTTCCCCCCGCAGTCTCCTGCCGGTCTGGCTGCGCGCCGCAGCTCTCGCCCTCGCCGGCGCTTTCGCCCTCGCCGCAGATGCCCGCGCGGCGGAGCCCGATCTTTCCGGCGTATCGCTGACCATCGGCATCCAGAGCAGCGGCAACAGCATCGCGACCGCCCTGCTGGAGGCTTCCGGCGTGTTCGCGGATACGCCCTACAAGCTCACCTGGGCCAATTTCGACGGCGCCAACGCCGCCGTCGAGGCGCTGCACGCGGGTGCGATCGATGTCGACGTCGGCCTCAACTTCTCGACACCGGTGCTCAATCAGGCCAATGCGTCGCGCCCGTGGACGGTCGACGACAGGCCCTATGTGATCGTCGGCGCCAATCTCCAGCTCAACCGGGCGGGCACGGCGATCATCGTCCGCCCCAACGCCGGCATCGCCTCGGTCAAGGATCTTGCCGGCAAGACGGCGAGCTTCGCCAAGGGTACCGCCAACCACTACTTCTTCGCCATCGCCGCCGAGAAGGCGGGACTTGACCTCGCCAGCGTCAATCTGGCGCTGATGCCCCTGTCCGAGGCGCGCGCCGCCTTCGTCGGCGGCTCGGTCGACGCGCTGGTGACGGCGGTCAGCAACGCCCGTCCGCTCATCACGAGCGGTGACGGCGTCGTGCTCGCGACCTCCGAGGGGCTCTACGACAACTATTCCTGGTTCGTCGCGCGCCCGGAGGTGCTGAAAGATCCCGCCCGCGAGGCCGCGGTCGCCGACATCCTGGTGAGGTTGCAGAAGGCCGCCGTCTGGCAGTCGCAGAACCTCGACAAGGTAACGGAGATCTTTGCGAAGGCCGGCCGCCAGAAGCCGCAGGACGCAGCGCTGAATGCCGCCGAAAGCATCACCGTCTACGTGCCGATCGATGCTGGCGTGATCGCCGCCAACCAGAGCCAGGCGGAAGTGTTCCACAAGGCGGGCGTCGCCACGACCGCGATCGATGCCGCCATCGGCTTCGACGACCGCTTCAACGCCGTCATCGCCGCCAATCCCGGCCCGCAATCGGCGGAGGCGCAACGCGGCGGGAGCACCAACTGATGTCGACGCAGATCATTACCCATGGGGAAGCCCCCCAAACCGCCCTTCAGGCGACACCGCAAGCCGCGTCCCGGGCACCCTCCGCTGCCGCTCCGGCCGGGAGCAGTGCGAGCAGGCGGGCCCTTCGGGGTGCCATGGTGGATATCAGCGCGCTCGCGGGGCAGCGCAAGCGGCCGGGAATGCCGCAGGGGGTGCGCAGGCTCTACGGCCCGCTCGGACTGCTGGCGATCTGGGCGCTGCTCAGCGCCACGCAGGTACTCGGACCGCGCGTTTTCCCCGCCCCGTGGGAAGTCGTGCGGGCGGGGATCGAGCTCACCCTCGACGGCGTGCTGCAGGAGCACCTGTGGGCGTCGCTGCAGCGCGCCCTCATCGGCCTCGTCTTCGGCCTCGGCATCGGGCTCCTCCTGGCCGTGGTGGCGGGTACAGCTACGCGCTTCGAGGACACGATCGATTCCGTCATGCAGATCTTCAAGGCCATCCCCAATTTCACGCTGGTGCCGCTGTTCATCATCTGGTTCGGCATCCAGGAGACGCCCAAACTGCTGCTGATTACACTCAGCGTCTGCATGCCGATCTACATCAATACCTACGGTGCGATCAGGAACGTCGACTCCCGCCTGATCGAGTCCGCGCGCACACTCGGTCTCGGCCATTGGCAACGGGTGTGGCACATCGTGCTGCCGGGCTCCCTGCCGGGCTTTCTCGTCGGCCTGCGCATGAGCCTCACCAACGCCTGGCTCGCGCTCGTGTTCGCCGAGACGATCAACGCCAAGTACGGGCTGGGCACGCTGATGAGCGAGGCGCGGAGCTGGTGGCAGCTCGACGTCATGGTCCTCGTCATCACCATCTATGCCGTGCTCGGCCTCCTGAGCTACACCTTCGTGCGCTATCTGGAGCGCACCCTGCTCTCATGGCGGCGGGGCTATCTCGGCGAATGAGGTGTCGGCACACGATATTCTGGGGAATGAGGCCGACGGTCGATGCAGCGGGTCCTTGTAACGCGTTATAGCTATCTGGCACACCCGATGCCGCATCGTGACACAAAACGGGAAATGGCATGACGGTCCACGACAGAAACCTCGCAGTCCATGCGGCCGGCTTGCGCCGTGTCTTCGAAGGCAGGCCGGTGCTCGACGGCATCGGTGTCGATATCGCGCCCGGCGAATTCGTTGCCCTGCTCGGGCGCAGCGGCTCGGGCAAGAGCACTTTCCTGCGCGTGCTCGCAGGGCTCGATGCCGACATCGAGGGCACCGTGCTCGTCGCGGCGGAGCGCGCCGTCGTATTCCAGGACGCACGCCTCATTCCATGGAAGCGTGTGCTGGCCAATATCGTGCTCGGGCTCGATGGCGGGGGCGCGAGCGAGCGGGCGCGGCAGGTACTGGCGGAAGTGGGCCTGGCGGGCCACGCCGACGCCTGGCCGGCGACGCTGTCCGGCGGCGAGGCCCAGCGCGTGGCGCTGGCGCGTGCCCTGGCGCGCCGCCCCGACCTCCTGCTGCTCGACGAGCCCTTCGGCGCGCTTGACGCCCTGACCCGCCTGAAGATGCACGCGCTGCTGCGCGCTCTGTGCGCCAAGTATCAGCCGGCGGTGCTGCTGGTGACGCACGACGTGGACGAGGCGATCCAGCTCGCCGACCGCATCCTGGTGCTCACGGACGGGGTTATTTCCCTCGATCTGGCGGTCGACATCCCCTCCCCGCGCCTGCGCTCGGACCCGACGGTGGTCGGTCTGCGCGGGCGACTGCTTGCCGAACTCGGCGTGGAAGAACAGGCGGGATAGGCATGACGGTACTCGCAGGCGGCACGAACAGGGACGAGAGCGTCACGTCGAGCGGCTCGGCGGCGCCCAGCGTCGTCCATAACCAGTCGGTCCTGAAAGCGGTGGCGCTCATCGGCTGCTTCGTCGACAGCGCCGAAGGCAAGACCCTGACGGAGCTCGCCCGCCAGACCGGCATGAACGTCAGCACCGCCTACCGCATGCTGCAGACGCTGACGCTCACCGGCGTGCTGCGGCGCAACGACGGCGAGGAGCGTTACTTCGTCGGACCGATGCTGCTGGCGCTCGCCGGCTCCACCTTCTCCAGCAACGGTTACGGCGTCGCGCTCGACGTGCTGCGCGGCCTCGCCGAGGAGACGGGCGAATCGACCAGCCTCGGCATCCGTGACGGCCTTTGCGTCGTCGTCCTGCTGTCCTCGGGCTCCTCCCAGCAACTGCGCTTCATGCATCGCGCGGGTGAGCGCATACCGATCCACTGCTCCGCCATGGGCAAGGCATTGCTGGCATCGGGCGGCGCCAGCCTGGCGCAGACGGTCGCCGCGCTCGGGCGGCTGCACCCGATGACGCCCCGTTCCATCTCCCGCACCGACGTCCTGCTGGCGGACCTCGAACGCATCCGCCAGACAGGCTACGCCGTCGAGGACGAGGAGAGCCACCTTGGCGTGCGCTCACTTGCAATGGTCGCCACGGGCGGCGACACGGCGCGCATCGCCATCGGCATCCAGGGACCCGTCTCGCGAATGTCTGCCGAGCGTTTGGAATACCTGCTGGAGCTCCTGCACAACGCGACCCGCCTCGTGGCCAAGCTTCCGATCATGGAAAGGCTCGGGCACTCCGGGTAAAAACTCATCTGGGCGTTTCGTGGTCGGGGGGCTATGCGCGCCATGTTCGCGTCACAACACATTGCGGTAGCGCTCGCGCAACCGTCGCCTCTCTTCCGGCGTATAGGGCGCTGCGCTTTCGTCGAAACGCGTCCATCCTTCTTCTTCGAAGATGCGTCGGCGAACCTGGGGGTCAATAGCATTCGATTGATGTAGAATGTCGGTCGCGGCGTCGACTTGCGCTTCATTGACCCGCGCCACGACGATCGTGCCCCCGCGACGAACTCCCTCGGCATAGAATTCCGCTTCCCCCTCGGAAACCCCCGATTCCGTCAGTGCGCCGATCAGCCCGCCTGCCGCGCCCCCGGCTACGGCACCCGCCGCGGCTCCCGTGAGCGTGGCCGCCAGCCAGCCGGCCGCTACGACCGGGCCGACGCCCGGAATGGCAACGAGACCCAGGCCCGCGAGCAGGCCACCGGCACCGCCGGCGACAGCGCCGATTCCCGCACCGGTCCCGGCCCCCTCGGCAGCGAGGTTGCCGGTATCGACGCTTTCATCATGTGAGATGATGCTGATATCGGTGGAGCCGACACCCGCCGCCTCAAGTGCGGCGACAGCGCGGCGGGCATCATCGTAAGTATCGAACAGTCCTGATATCGTAGGCATGGCTTCCTCCTCATTGCTCGACCACATTGCCCTCATAGTCGACGCCGACGTTGACGGTCAGGCCGTTCTTGGCGGCCGTTCCCCGCCATACACCGTTTGGATCGAGGCTCAGGGGACCAACATCGGTATAGCCGGCCTCAACGATGCGTTCCCGCGCCTGCTCCTCGGTGAAACTGTTCTCCCCCGGAACCGGAGCCGCACGGTCTGGCGTGCCGGGTGTGATGATCGTGGGGGGATCGCTTTCAGGGCCGGGCGCACGCGGCGGCGGCTCCTGAGCGAACGCTGCGGCGGAAGCGAACGAAATCGCCGCCAAAGTCATGAATGTCGTTTTCACGGTCTCTCCTTTCCGGCGCGGTGATGCAGCGCCTGAAAGGAAAGAGCGACACGCGTCGCTTGGTTCCGTGTTGGATTTTCGATTTTGACCATTGGTCCGGATTTTTGGGCATCCTCCACCGCTGACCCGCGAGAGAGACGAATATTCCTTCCACCGGCCAGGAACACAGACCGCACGCCGGGTATTCGGTATGGGGTTTCCGCGGGCGCTTGAGACCTCGACCCGATCCGCGGGCACAGGATTGCCATGAGGATTGCGGAACGAGCCAGCGGATATCGGCACCGTCGCGCGAGAGCCCGTAATGCCGCACGACCCTCTTCGTCGCCCTCAATCAGGAGATACGGATATGACGGACCGCCTTGAAATGCAGGATCCACGGAAACAATATCCCCACCCGCCTTTTCCGGATCAGCCGCAGCCGCGGCCCGGGCTTGCCGGCAAGTTGCAGCCGACACCGGATCATGGCGAAGAGAGTTATAAGGGTTCGGGCCGGCTCGAGGGGCGCAAGGCGCTGGTCACCGGCGGCGATTCAGGAATAGGCCGGGCCGTGGCCATCGCCTTCGCCCGGGAAGGCGCGGATGTCGCCCTCTCCTATCTGCCGGAGGAAGAGCCGGACGCCAACGACGTCATCGCCCTGATCCGGGCCGGCGGGCGCAAGGCAATCGGGTTTCCCGGCGATATAACGGATGAGGCGTGGAACCGCAAGCTCGTGGAGGAGGCCGTCACCGGGCTCGGCGGGCTCGACATTCTCGTCGTCAACGCAGGCCGCCAGCAATATCGGGAGACGGTCGACCAGGTCTCGACGGAGGATCTCGACAAGACGCTCAAGACCAATCTCTACGCGTTGCACTGGATCACGCAGGCGGCGCTGCCGCATCTGCCGGCAGGCGCATCCATCATCACCACGGCCTCGATTCAGGCCTACCAGCCCTCCGAAATCCTGCTCGACTACGCGACCACGAAGGCAGGGATCGTCGCCTACACCAAGGCACTCGCCAAGCAGGTCATCAAGAAGGGGATACGCGCCAACGCGGTCGCCCCGGGACCATTCTGGACGGCGCTGCAGCCGAGCGGCGGCCAGCCGGATGACGAGGTGCGCAATTTCGGCAAGGACAGTGATTTCGGCCGGCCCGGGCAACCCGTGGAGATCGCCCCCGTCTACGTCCTGCTCGCCTCGCAGGAAGGAAGCTTCATCAACGGAGAGGTCTATGGCGTGACCGGGGGCAAGGGGATCGCGTGATACCGCGAACGGCAGCGATGGCAGACGAGCGGTCGCTTGGATTGCGTTTTCACGGCCGGGCACGCCGTGGAGGGAACCTGAAACGGATTTCGTGGTTGGGAGGGGCATATCGACCCAGGGAGGTTCCCCATGACCGCACAGAAACACAGCAAGACCAGGAAGCCGTCCGACAAGGACCTGAAGGAAAACCCCGGCATCGGCCAGTCGCCCGGGCTGGGTTCGGCCGAAGATGCAGACCTGCTGAAAGGCAACAGCACGTTCGAGGGAGACACGGAGAACAACGCTACTCGCTCGGGCGGTGTAAACCCGCGCGATCGCCCCAGAGGCAATCGCCCCCGAGGCAATCGATAGCGGCAGGACGCAGGCAGGGGTTCCCACCCTAGTGAAGGAGGAGAGAATGCGCAATGCGGCGGACGTGCTCGTCGAGACACTGATCGAATGGAATGTGGAGGTCGTCTTCGGTCTGCCCGGCGACGGCATAAACGGCATCATGGAGGCGCTGCGCACACGTCAGGACAAGATCCGTTTCGTCCAGGTCCGCCATGAGGCCTCAGCGGCCTTTATGGCCTCAGGCTACGCCCGCGCCACCGGCAAGCTGGGCGTCTGCCTTGCGACCTCGGGGCCGGGCGGCACCAACCTTCTGACCGGCCTCTACGACGCCAAGCTGGACCAGCTTCCGGTGCTGGCGATCACCGGCATGCAGTTTCACGACCTGCTTCACACCTTCACCCAGCAGGATGTCGATCTCACCAAGGTCTTCAGCGACGTCGCTCTCTACAACGCGACGGTTCACGATGCCGTGCACATGCAAAACGTCGCGAGCCTTGCCTGCCGCTCGGCGCTTTCCGGGCGGGGCGTGGCCCATCTCTCGGTGGCCAACGACACGCAGGAGCAATCGATCGAGGACAGTGAGCGCTCCCCGCGCAACCGGCCCGGCCATGTTCCCAACCGCTGGTTCCCCACCCGCAACCTGCCCGGCGAGGAGCAGATCGACCGCGCTGTGGAGCTGCTGAATGCGGCGAAGCGGGTGGCTATCCTGGCCGGCCGTGGGGCGCTGGGCGCGGAGAAGGAGCTCGCGCACACCTCCGATCTGCTGGCGGCGCCGGTCGCGAAGGCGCTTCTCGGCAAGACGGTGATGGCCGACGTGCATCCGCATTGCACGGGCGGTATCGGCATCCTCGGAACGGCGCCGTCCCAGAAGATCATGAAGGAATGCGACGCATTGCTGATCGTGGGGTCGTCCTTCCCCTATATCGAATATTATCCCGATCCCGGCGCGGCCCGCGCGGTACAGATCGACGACAGCAGCCGGCGTGTCGGCCTGCGCTATCCGGTCGAAGCGGGGCTTGTCGGGGATACGGTCCCGACGCTCCGCCTGCTCAACGAGCGACTGGAGCGGAAAAACGACCGTAGCTTCCTGCAGCAGGCGCAGGAAAGCATGGTCGAGTGGCGCAGGAAACTGGCCGAGATGGAGCAGGACGCCGGATCGCCGCTGAAGCCGGCGGCGGTGGTGAAGGCGTTCGGGAAACGCATCGCCGCCAATGGCGTGCTGGTCACGGACTCCGGCCAGAACACGGAACTCGCCGCCCGGCATATCGATCTCGGGGTGGAGAATGATTTCGCCGTTTCCGGCGCTCTTGCCTCCATGGCTTCCGCCGTCCCGTTCGCGGTGGCGGCCGGCATTGCCCATCCCGGTCGCCCGCTTTTTGCCGTGGTGGGCGACGGCGGACTGGCGATGCAGCTCGGCGAATTCTCGACCGCGGTGCTGCACGAACTGCCGCTCAAGCTGCTCGTGCTGCGCAACGAGATGCTGAACCAGATCGCCTGGGAGCAGATGATGTTTCTCGGCAATCCGCAGTTCGCCTGCGAGCTGGCGCCCATCGATTTCGCTTTGGCCGCGCAGGCCATGGGAGCAACGGGTTTCACCATCGAGAAGCACGATGATATGGAAACCATCCTCGATGCGGCGTTTTCCGCGAAGGGGCCGGTCTTGATCCAGGCGAAGGTCGATCGATACGAGCCGATGCTGCCGCCCATCCTGCCCGATGATTATGCGCAGAATCTTCAAGCGGCACTGCCGGAAACGCCCGGCGCACCGCAAATCCGCAGCAATATCGAGCGCAGCCCGCTGGTCGATACGCAGCAATTCGGCAATTCCGGCAACTGAAGCGGCATCCTCAACGTTCTTCGCCCAAACAGGCGGCGAGGCGAGAACGCGGCGGACGTGGAACCACCGGTCCCCGCGCGTGTTTGGAAACCTGAAGCCCCTGGAATAGCAGGAGATGTCACAATGGCAGACGACAGCGTGAAAACAGTCCGGGCCACATTCAAGACCCGGGAAGCCGCCGACCGCGCGGTGGAGCATCTCGTGCAGCAACATGGGATCGCGCGCAATAATGTCTTCGTGCAGGCAACCGACACTCAGAATACCGCGGGCACGAAACCCTCGGGCGCAGATGCCGCGCAAGGGAACGGAAGCCGCTCGGACGCTCCGCTACACGGTGAGATCGAAGTATCGGCCGACGTGACGGATGAGGAAGTCGCCAAGGCCGAGCGGGCTTTCCACGAGACAGGTGCCCGCAACGTAGTGGTGCGATAATCGACGGCGGACAGGACATCCGTACCGTGGGACTTCACACGATCGCCCGGTCCCATCCGCCGTAATGCGCGTCGCTGCGGGTGCCGCGCGGCAGGCTGAGTCCGACGAGCGCGACGCCGATCAGGACATTGGCGATCGTCGCCACCGGCGCGCCGCCATCGAGGACGAAGGGGGACACGGCCACCCATGCTCCAAGGGCGACGTTGGCGAAGCGCACCGCCCTCGCCACCTCCGCCATGGCCGTAACGGCGACGAGGATGACAAGACAGCCCGTCACGTGGTCGCTGTAATAAAGCGGCGGAGCCGTGCCGAAGGTCAGTGGCGTGGTCATCAGCAACATGCCGACGAGAGAGCTCGCGACCAGCGTCCAGGGGAAGTTGACGCCGCCGGTGACGATGTCCCGCAGGAGCACCGACAGCGGCCGGTCGAGATCGGGTCCGGGCGACTGATTTTGCGAGAGCGTCGGACCGCCACGCCAGAAGGTGCGCCAGAACGGCTCGCCCGCCTTCTTTGCGCTCCAGAGATACTGGCAGCTCGCGAGCACCTCGTCGATCGAATAGGGAATGAGCAGCACCGTCAAGGCGGCCTGCACGATGCAGAGCGCGCACAGCGCACCGATCAGTGGCGGCTGGATCACGATGAAGCCCACGCTCACGAGCCCGAGGGGTATGACCAACAGACCGAACAGGATCACCATCCACGGCATGGTGCGCCAGCGGCGGCGGTCGCCGATCGCACCCGCCAGGATATCGAGCCCATAGGCGAAGGCGCCAAGTCCCGCATCGGCGATGGGGAAGCCCTTGGAAACCCATGATGTGACCACCGCCTCGCTGCCATTGGCGACCGCAGCATCGCCCGGGCCGAAGAACGGATCCCACAGGTGCTCGATATGCCCGAGCTGATAGGCCGCGAGATAGCGCGAGACGAGCAGGCCGAGGAAGGCGAGAGCGATGATGTGGATGCGCTGGCTGAAGGTCGATGGCGAGTAGCTCCAGCCGAGCGGCCGGTCGTCATCGGCGGCCAGCGCCCGCCGGCCGACGCCCGGCGGCGGCGGGATGATGACCGCGAACGTCACGATCAGCATGCCGGCCAAGGTATCGATGGCGTAGGCTCCCGCGCTCGAGGTCCAGAACACGAGCGGCGCGAACATCACCCAGACGCCGATGGTGGCCGTGAGCCACTGCAGTCCGTGCCAGCGGCCGCGCAGGCCGAGGAGCGCGCAGGCGATGACGAGGATTCCGGATACGATCTCGCTGATGCCGAGGCTGGCGTCGCGCGTTTCGGGCGCCGCGATGTCATGCCCCAGCGCCGGCGGTATCGGCACTGCCGCGGGCGGATCGAACAGACCGAGCGTAAAGGGCGAAGCCACGAGCCACAGCCCGATAACGGCATTGGTCAGCGGTGCCCAGAACGTCCGCGCGCGATGCCCTGCCGTCTCTGCCTCCACCTCTTGCTCGGAGCGCTCCAGAGGCTGCCGCAGCCTCTCCGCGGCCTGATCGAGCTCGGGATCGGACGTTGCGACCGTCGCAGGTTCAAGCTTGTTCGTCTCGTACCAGCCGGTCGGGTCGGCCTTGAGCCGCCGGATCATCTCCGGGAGGGTCGCGGTCAGACTGTGCCGGGGTTGCCATTCGAGGAGCCTCCTCGCGCGCGAGATGTCGATCTCGTAATGGTCGTCGGCATTCTCGACCATCCACAGCTTGATGTCGGTCTCCTGGTCGAGGACCTTCTCCTGCATCCAGACGCCGAGCTTCGTCACCTCCTTGGGGAGCGACAGCGTCCGCCACGCCTCACCGTGCAGCAGGCGGCCGATGCGCTTCTGCATCTCGTCGTAGGTCGGCGTTTCCTCCTCGCCGATCAGCAGCACGGTTTCGTCGGAAAGCTCGTTGCGCCGGTCGACCAGCCGCACCACGGCATCGACGAGATCGTCCCTGTGAAGATAGGGCTGGCCGGTTTTTATGTCGCCGGTGAAGAGATAGGCGGTCGGCAGGCGCTCGAAGATGCGGGCGATCTGCTGGGCGATGAACGCCGCCCGGCAATCCTCGTCGTAAACGCCTGCGAGCCTCAGGATCGCGACCTTGATGTCGTCGCGCTCGTTCAGGATCAATGTTTCCGTTTCGGCCTTCGAGCGCGGATAGGCCCAGGCCGGTTCGATCGGAGCATCCTCATCGATCCTCGTTCCCGTCGCGGGGCTCGGAGCGTGCACGAGCAGCGTGCTTGAGAAAACGAACTGTTCCGTATCGAATCCCTTGAGACCCGCCAGCAGACGGCGCGTTCCCTGGACGGTCACCTCATCGTATTTCGGATTGTCCTCGCCTGTCGTGTCGTAATAGGCGGCCAGATGAATGACGGAGGCGATCCGGCCACCCGCCAGGGCACGGACCTCGTCCAGCGCCTTCCTCACGCTCGAATCCGAAGTGAGATCGATCTCGATCGTCTCGACGCCATCCAAGGGGTGCTGCGGCTTGGTGACGTCGAGACCGATGACCTGATACCGTTCCATCAGGCCGCGAGCGATCGAGCGGCCCAGAAAGCCGCTGCTGCCGGTGATGAGGACGGCAGGGCGGAGGGAGCCCTTGTCGACGGCGGCCCTCCCTGACTCCTGAAAGCTCATGTATTCCGCCTTTCAGGTTGCTTGCTACACGTAGGAAAACTTGCCGAGCGAGGAGTATTCCTCGTTCAGACATTCAGAACGTTCATTTCGTCCTCAGCGATGCTGAAGTCGAATACGTCGATGTTCGAGCGGCGATCCCGAACTTCAGACTGCAATTATCGGGCATGCCCGGCGCTGGACTCTGATCCACACGTGTTTTGATGTCCGTCACGGCTTGTCTCCTTTTCATTCGCTGTCAGGTTGGGAGGCTGTGGAACCCGAGAGCCTCCCAACCCCGCAGACCGTTGAATGTTCCGCCCGCGCGCATCGGAACGACCCTGTGGTTGACGTGTCGCTTCCGGCCACTTTCCGGTTCCGCCCCGCAGGAACAAAAAAGCGCCCGCGCGATTAGGCGCCAACAGCGTCCGTCCATGGAGGTGACAAATCGTGGTCTTTACCCTCAGAAGCCCTGTCTTCGCCGACGGCGAAAAACTGCCGCCCAAATATTCCCGCAATGGCGAGAACGTGTCGCCACCGCTGGAATGGTCCGACGCCCCGGAAGGGACGAAAAGCTTCGCCCTGGTGGTGGAGGATCCCGATGTGCCTTCCGGCCTGTTCCGCCATTGGGCTGTCTACGACATCGACGCACAGCGCACCGCACTGCCGGAAGGAACGACGGCAGGTACGAGGACAGAAAACCTCGGGCGTGGTGTCAACGATTTCGGCAATCCGCACTATGACGGACCCCAGCCCCCGCCGGGACACGGCGTGCATCGCTACCACTTCCGCCTGGTGGCGCTCGACGTGGAGACGTTGGGGCTTGGTGGAAAGGTCCCCATAGACGATGTCCTGAAGGAGGTGGGAAAGCATGTCCTGGGGGAAGCCAGACTGATGGGCACGTTCGAATCGCCCTGAGAAGGAGAATCCCGCACAATCCTTTCAAGCTGTTGATCGTGATTTTAGAGCGTTTCATCATTTTACGGAAACAACGAAACGCTGTGCAACAGGTCTCGCAAGAAATATTTCCTGTTTGACCGAGTCGAATACCGGAACTTATAGTTCGCGATAGCCGCCAATCTGAAACGTGAGCCCGTTCATCATCAACGCGGAAGGAAAGATGACTGCGCCACGCCGGACGGAGCGGGCAGGCACGTAGTCGAACACGAGTTCCTGCGTCTCGACTGCCCCGGATGGCATACGGATCGAAGATATCAGCGTAACGGCCGCCGCCGCCACCTCGCCCCGGTTGTGAAGCGCCACGCTCACCACCGTGCCGGCCTCGACCCGATCGATCCTCTCCGTCATGATGATGAACTCGGGCGGACGGTCTCCGAGGTTCAATGCCTGATAGGCAAGGTAGATCATCATCGCTCCGACCACGAGCGAGGCGGCTCCGGCGATTGTCCATTCGACAACACGGCTCCCGCAGCCGTGCATCCGGGCCTGATCGGCATCGGGATCCTCGGGTACTTGAACATCCTCGGGCATTGCCGTTCCTATAGGATGAGACGCGCCGCGGCGGCGCCAATGGCGGAGGGAAAGGCCAGCACCACCACGGCGACCACCGCACTGTCGAAAGACATGCCGTCCAAGCGTCCGAACAACCAGAGCAGGCCAAAGCTGCACAGCAGCGCGATGGCATACCCCGGCAGCGTGAAGCGGGCGAAGGCGCTCCACCACGGCGTGTCAGGCGAAAGCTCCGACCCGCCGGTGAAGGCCACGGCAAAGACGAAACCATGCATCAGAAGCGGCGAAAGGATTGTCAGGATCAATGCCTGCACGTCGGTCATGCGGTATGAAATTTCCATGACATCATCCGTCGGCGCGACGTTGAGGCCCAGAAACAAGGCGCCGACCCCCATCAGAAAAAGCTCGCCGACATAGGTTTCCTCCTTGCCCGGAGCGTCTTCACCGGAGGTGCCGAACTGGCTTCTTGCTAGGAGCGCGCCGATGGCCGCCGGAATCATCTGGACGACGATTTTACCGACGATCTCGTCCCACCCCATTCCGGGTCCGACCACGCCGAAAACGTATAGGATCAACGAGCACACCACACCCGCGACCCCCAGCGCCAGGAGACTGTCGAGGAAGCTGCTCGACCATCTCTGCACTTTCTCGAAACCGATCCGGCGCGACAGGCCGATCAGCAGCGGCAGCGCGATCACGAGCAGGAGCAGCAAGCGCAGGCGATCCATGGTGAAGCCCAGCGACCACATCTCCGCGGTCATGAGCATCGGCAGCGAGAATATCAGCGCGCCGCCGGCTGCGCGGCCGAGATCCTGCAGTGCCTTACCCGCATCCGCAGATCGCGTCTTGCGCGCGTTCGACAATCCGTTCCTCCCGCACCCGGGCTGCACCTCGTGCTTTTCCGGTTTGATGTGCCGGTCTCGCCTGCGCGAGAGACCGTATTGGCCCACGTCCGCCGCTTCGGCGGCTCATCTCCCCGCTGCCTCACTGATCAGATCGTTCTATTTGGACAGAAACCCCAACAATGCTTTGTTGAAATCATCGGCGTGACTGACGTTCAAGCCATGCGGCGCACCTGGGATAACCGCAAGCTGGCTGCCAGACACTGCCTTGTGCGTGCGCAATCCCGAGCCTTCCAACGGGACGATGAGATCGGCGTCGCCATGAAGGACAAGTGTCGGCACCGTGATCTTCCGCAGATCATCCCGAAAATCAGTGGTGCTGAAGGCTTCCATACAGCCGAGCGCCGCCTCCTCGCCGGATTCGCGGCACAGGTGCACCGCTTTCCGGCGTTCTTCCTCCGATACCTTCAGCCCTTCCCTGGTGCTGAAAAAATCCCTCGTGAACTCCTCGAAGAAAGCATCGCGATCCGCGAGCAGCGCTTCTTTCTTCTTCTCCGCCTCGTCATTCGACAGGGGACCCTCCTGGTTGTTCGCCGTTTTCAGCAGGTAGGGCGGAACGGCGGCGGCGAAGACAATGCTGCGCAGCCGCTCTTCGCCATGACGGGCGACAAAGCGGGCGACTTCGCCGCCACCCATCGAAAAGCCGACCAGTGTCACATCGTGGAGATCGCGGTCGACAAGAATTGCCGCCAGATCATCTGCCAACGTGTTGTAGTCGTATCGCTTGCCGGTTTTGTCGGAGCGGCCGAACCCCCTGCGATCGTATGTGATAACACGGTATCCGGCATCGCTCACCACCGACACCTGATGCTCCCAGGCGGCACCCGAAAGGGGCCATCCATGAATCAGCACGACCGGGGATCCGGTGCCTTCCGTGTCCTCGACATGAAGACGAACACGGTCGGTGTTTACCTTGATCATATTGCCTCCTGTCCGGCCCGGCTGCGAGTTCGGCTATAGGCAGGTAACGCCCCCATCCAGGAACGGTTCCCATGCCGGACGGACCGCGAAACAAGGCGCACCGCGCAGGCAGGCTTCGGCGGCCGGACACCACAACGGCTCCATCGAACGCTACGGCAGGCGATTGCCGCGCACTTCGTCGGCGAGTCGGCCCAACGTGTCGAGATCGCCGGCAGTCAGCCGGACGTCGAGCGCACCGAGGTTGTCGTCCAGCCGGTTGCGCTTGCGGGTGCCGGGAATGGGAACGACCGTAAGACCATGTGCCTCGCTCCGCGCATGCACCCAGGCAAGGGCGATCTGGGCTGGGGTCGCCGCGTGCGCCGTGGCGATCTTGCCGATTTCCGCGACGAGCCGGGCGTTGGCATCCAGAGCCCCCTCGCCGAAACGGGGAAAAAAGTTGCGCACGTCGCTCGCATCGAACTTCGCCGACTGGATCGCGCCCGTCAGCATGCCGCGCCCGAGCGGAGAATAGGGCACGAAGGCGATCCCGAGTTCGGCGGCGACGGGCACGGAGGTCTGCTCCATGTCGCGCGAGAACAGCGACCATTCCGACTGGATAGCGGCGATGGGATGGATCGCATGCGCCTCGCGCAGTTCCTCACCGGTCACTTCCGACATTCCAAGGTGCTTCACCTTGCCGGCCCTGACCAGATCGGCCATCGCGCCGACGGAATCGGCCAGCGGAACCTCCGGGTCGCGCCGGTGCATATAGTAGAGGTCGATCACGTCGACGCCGAGCCGACGCAGCGAGGCATCGACGGCGGAGCGGATGTATTCGGGCCGGTTGCTGATGGCGAAGTCGTACTGGGTGCCTTCTTTCAGCACGAAGGCGAACTTGGTCGCCAGCACGACCTCGTCGCGGTGCCTGCGCACGAAGGCGCCGACGAACTCCTCGCCGCGGCCATCGCCGTACATGTCGGCCGTATCGAAGAGCGTGACGCCACGCTCAAGGGCATGCTCCAGCGTGGCCGCCGCTTCCTTCTCGTCGGTGTCGCCGTAGACGCCGGTGGCCATCGCCATGGTGCCGAGGCCCTGGGCGCCCACCAGCGGGCCGTTCGCGCCGAGTTTGACCGGGGGGATTTTCGTCGGGGTGCTTGTCATTGACTCTCTCCATTGCTTGACAAGCACCTCCTATAAGTGTGGAGTATAGTCCATGGTCAATAGGCAATGATATGCTGATCTCGGAATTTGCGAAAAAGACGGATCTCACCCCCGACGCGGTGCGTTTCTACGTGCGCCTCGGGCTTCTGAAACCTGCGACGGGCTCCAAGGGCGGCAACCGTCCCTACCAGATCTTCTCGGACAAGGACGTCGAGACGGTCGGCCTGATCCGCATGCAGCAGTCGCTCGGCCTGCCCTTGCGCGAGATCAGCCAGCTTCTGCATGACAATGCAGCGGGACGTCTGACGCAGGAGCGCACCAGAGAGGTTCTGGAGGGCCAGCTCAGGCAATTGCAGGAACGGCGCGACCACATCGACCGCATGATCGCCTATGTCTCCGACAAGCTGGCCTGGCTCGAAGAAGGGAAAGGTCCTCCCCCGCGCTTCGATCACTATGCGAAATCGCGCTGATGCTCCCGCAACTTGGCGATGTCCCGCGACGGAGGCAGCCCGAACAGCCGGGCGTATTCCCGGCTGAACTGGGTCGGGCTTTCGTAGCCGACGCCGTAGGAGATCGAGGTGGCATTTCCCGCGCCGGCCATCAGCAGCGAACGCGCGTGCAGCAAGCGTATGTGCTTCTGATACTGCAGCGGGCTCAGTGCCGTGACCGCCTTGAAGTGGCGATGGAAGGCGGACACGCTCAGCGCCGCCATCTCGGCGAGCGCCTCGACCCGGAGCGGCTTGGCAAAATTCTCCCGTATCCACCGGATCGCGACGGAAATCCGCGACAGGGCCGTGTCAGGCACCGCGGTGTCGCGCAACATCCAGCCGAGCGGGCCTTGCAGAACGCGAAACAGGATTTCCCGCTCATAGGCAGGTGCAAGGGCTGCGATCTCGTCCGGGCATTCCATCAGCCGCAACATGCGCAGCCATGCGTCGAGCAGTTCCGCGGTCACCGGCGCGACCGAGAAGCCTGAGCCGTAGAGGCCGCCACCGGCAGGTCTGGGCAGGTCGGCGAGGAGGTTCGCGACGATCGGCGGGGCGAGCGTCAGGCTGATCGCCAGATAGGGCTCGCCCGCCTCCGAAGGATGGACGGAGCCCGCGGCAGGCAGCTCCACCGACATCACGAAATAGGTTGCCGGATCATAGTGGAACGTCCGGTCACCGACGGTCAGCGTCTTGGAGCCGGTCAGGATCAGGTTGATCATCGGGTCGTAGACAGCCGAAAGCCGGTGCTCGGGGATTTCGCCCTGCACCATCGCGACACGCGGAATGCCGGTCTCGGTGCGCCGGTTCTCTGCATGCGCCGCGAGTTGCCTGAGTTCCTGAAGCCGGGTGTCCATGGCGAAGCTCTGTCACGCGAACCGTTGGCAATCAAGCGAAAAGCAGGATCAGGCAGGATCGGATGAGCGGCGTTCCGGCATCCGGCCTACTTTCCGTCGCAGCGAATGAGCAGTGGACGAGTGGGATCTCTCGTGCGTTTCGAGCCACTCGCGACAGCTGCAAGCCATGTTGCCAAGGCTTCTAGTCAAACTGCACTGCGGTGGTATTCGCTCCGCAAACAAGAACGCAGACCTTCTCGTCTGGTGCGGGCGCATATTTTCCGCTCAAGAGCGCTGCGAAGGCGGTCGCGCCACCAGGCTCCGCAACGATATGAGCCGCCCCCCACAACGCGGCCTGCGCTCGCCTGATATCGTCGTCGCCGACCAGGATCGAGTGGTCGACATAGGCCTGGGCGATGGGGAACATCAGGCCGCCGACCCGCTTCGGCGCGAGCGAATCGGCTGCAATTCCCCCGGCAGGCGCATCGACGGGCCGGCCGGCATCGAGCGCCATGCGCAGCGTCGGCGCGCTTTCGGGTTCCACCGCGACGATCCGCTTGCGGCCGGCAAACCAGGCGGCGATGCCGCCGATCAGCCCGCCCCCGCCGACGGCGACCAGCAGCGTGTCGATCCGGCGCGGCCCAGTCCTCCATGGCGAGCTTCAGCTTGTCCCGCTGTTGCGGCGGCCTGTCGGGGTCGACTTTCTCCTCATCGATGGCGGAGTGATGTTCCAGCACGTGCGCATCCCCGAGAATCTCGCGAAAGATCGCCGCCGTCTGGTCGATGATCGACGTGAAGGGAATGGCATAGACGATACGCGTATGGCCATGCACTTGCGCATGGTCTAGCGCGAAAGCTAGAGAAGCCAACGTCTTGCCACCGCCGGTCGGTACGGTCAACGTAAAGAGTCCGGGTTTCTTTACGGCCTGGCCGCGCACAAAGCCAAGAATATCGTTGCGCAATTGATTCAGGGGCGTGTCGCGTTTCTTGCCCTGCATGAAGGTGTTGAAAGCATTACGAAAGCCAGGCAGCAGCGCCCGAAGAGCCCCCCATTCGCGGTCGACCTGCCGGCCTTCCAGCGCCATGTAGAAAGCCTCGGTATCCCTGAAATCAGCATCGACAAGACAGGAAAAGATCATCCTCCCGATAACCGAGATCTGGAAAGCCGCATAGGGCCCGCGGATGCGTGAGAAAAATCCGGGAACGAGTCTTTCAGGGCTGGCGGCCAGCTCCATTTCCCAGACGGTATCGAGAGGGCCCATGCTTTTTTCGAGACGATCGCTCAGCGTACCGCGTGCCTCGCCCCGCCGGTCCGGCAGCCCTGCATGATGGCCGGCGATGGCATAGGCAATCAGTTCGGCAATGCTTTTGTCATGTCCAGACGTAAGCGACAGAACCGCCTGCGCCCCTGCCGTCGAATGGTCGACCCCTTCCGACGCCCCATCAAGACGTGCCTGAAAGGCAACGGTATATTTTCCCAGATCGTGCAGCAGGCCGGCCAGACGGGCGGCGTTTTCCAACCCCAGCGGCCTGGCCATTTCCCCAGCAAGATCGGCAACAGCCGGCAGGTGATCTTTCAGAAGCTGCCAATCACCTTTGTCAGCTCTTTTACCTGTATGCGCATAATAAATCACGTCGCCTCCTGGCTTGGCCGCCTGCCTCAGAACACTTTGCACATCCGTTTGCGTGAAATCCTGCCCAACGTACAGCAATTGGCAGCAGTACTCCTTCGCCAACTCATAAGCAAAACAGTCCCCGAAATTCAGAGGCCGGGTGAATGCCCTTTCCCCATGTCTCATAGGGCTCGGCAATGCGCCGCGCCGACGCGGTTACGTTGACGATCTCGAAGCCAAACCCGCCGATCAGCCGCTCCATCTCCTTGCCCGCATTGCGGCGTCTGGCGGCGATCAGCGCTTCGGCAACCGTGCCGGCGGAAATCAGCAAATGATCCTCGGCTTCGAGAACAGCGGCGGAGACATCCGCCTCCGGTTCGTCCAGAACGATCGCCATCAGCGATAGAGAACCCTAGCTCAACCGCCAAGGTGGCAATAATAGGGACACTGCTCCACCTGCTCAAAAAGGATGGATATAGTTGGCTGCTAGCCATGCCCCCTCGGTTTGAGCATGGCAAGCTAATCGATTTATTTTATTGAGGAAGACTTTTTACTGCATGAACGGCCGAACCAAAGCCCCAATAAGTTATTGGCTTAGCGGGGCTTTTTGTATCTGATTTGGTTGTGGGGACCTGCAACCATCTTTACTTGCAATTCTTCTCGACGTATCGGCAACTCCTTGAACGGATTATTTCCGAAGACGGCAGAGGATTAGTGCGAGCAGCGGCGTAGTTTTGGCGGCACATTTTCCTTTTTGATAAGCTTATGATATTATATGTTTTTTGAGCACAAGCGCGGAAATTGTATCAGTCACCTCTGCAAGAGTCCCGATCGGAACGTCACCGGATCGAATCGTGCCGGCTTCCCCGCCACGTCCATAAGACGCTCGACTACGCCAATCGAAACCGCATTCGCTTCGGCGGCCGCAGCTTTTCACTCGGTCCTGACGAAGCGCGCCAGCTTGCCCAGGGTCTGGAGCCCCAGCTCCACCGCACCGAAGCCCCTGGCCTCTTGGAACTCGGCCGCCGTGCTGAAGATCATCTCCAGCGCGACCTTCATCGCTCCCGTCGGTGTCCTCGAACGAGACCCTGGCATCGGCGTGCTTCGGCCTCTGTAAGCCGTTCGTTCAAGTCACTATGGACGTCCACTCCCCGCCCGGCACTTCAGATGATGCCGCGCAGGATCTCAGCGGTCATCGGCAGCCTTGCCAGACTGGCCTCAAGCCGTTCGCGCCAACGCGGGCCGCGCGAGAGGGCGTCCTCGAAAACCTCGCGCAGGTCGTCGGGCCGGTCCTCGGCGAGGATCGAGCTCAAAAACGCGGCCTGGCCACGGTCTTTGCGTGCTTTCGCTTGATCGGGGCCGCCACGGCGACGATCAACTTGTGGATCGCAAAACGCTCGGGCCGCGGGATTTGCACCAGCACGCCCGAACGGTAGAGCGCGATTGCCGGAATGGGCGCGGCAATCAGGAAATTCAGATAGTTGAGAGCTTGCGCACTGACACTCAGCGCAGGCAGGGGCTTGACTCGCTCGTCGCCGAAGGCGGGCGTCAGGAACTCGACCATCGCCTCCCCATGGCTCTGCTTCCACTTCCAGATCTGCCGATCCTGACTGCCCGGCACCGGGTCGAACTTCAGTGCCTGCAGAATTTCCCCGGGGTTTTTCCCGACTTTGTCCCCCAAGGCGACTGACAGCCGCTCGAGGCTGGCGAAATCGATATCGCCTGTCTGCGCCAGCTCTTCCGAGCCGAAGCGCACGCCCAGCTCTCCTTGATAAAGGCTGTAGGCCGCCGTGCCCACGAGCGTGCCGCCAAGGCGAAAGACCCCCGCGCGGGAAAAGCCAGCAGCAGCGAGCCGGTATCACGATCGACACCGATGAACCCCTCGGCGCGCAATACGCGGGCGAGCCGCGCCATCGTTTTCCGGCGCTCATCGGCCTCAGCTTTCAGCTCGGCGGCGCGCGCGAGGCGGGCACGCAACTCGGGGGTGCCTTCGCCCAGGTAGCGGCTCTTCATCTCGGTGCCTATCCGGAACTTGTCGTAGAGATAGGTGCGCCCGTTGCGCGACCGTTCCTCAATGCTGCCGATCAGCTCCGAGGCGGTCTCATTGAGATGAAGCCGCAGCAGGTCCTAGTAAGCCACCTGCGCGGCACGGGAGGCTATGGTCATCGAGTTCCCTCGGGATATGTGCATCAAATATGCTTTTGCTGCACGCAAACGCGAGTGTGCATCAATAATTTTTTCGACGCATATCTTTCCTGCGGGATGGCCACTCGGTCACCCATGATACGCTTCTGCGGGTCGGTGCAGCCGAAGACGCGGAGGGGGGTGGTCGTTTGCTGGTGAGCCTGGAATAGCATCGGCATTGCGAATCAGATAAGTGTATGCTTATCTGTTGGCATGACCGAGAATGAAATATTCAAAGCTCTGGCCGACCCGACACGTCGCGCGATCTTCGAGAAGCTGGCGAGCGGCAGCATGAACGCCGGTGCCTTGCGAGACGGCATGAACATCAGCCAGCCGGCCATGTCCCAGCACCTTGCTGTGCTGCGCAATGCGGGGCTGGTGCGAGAAGAGCGGCGGGGGCGCTTCGTGAACTACGAGGTCGATCCGGAGGGGCTGGCGCTCATCGCCGGATGGTTGGCGAAATATCGCGCCTACTGGCCGGCGCGGATTGATGCATTGAAGGCTTTGCTGAAGGACATGGACCAATGAGCGATATGGAGGCCAAAGGAAAGGCGAAGGATCTGGTGCTCGAATACGCACTCGACGCACCACCTGAAAAGGTCTGGCGGGCGATCAGCATCCCGGCTTTTCGGGAAAAATGGTTGCCCGAGGGGGAACTGGCCGACACCGAGCCCGTCTCCACGGCACCAGGCGAGGAAATCCGCTACAGAATGCGCGATGGCGAGCTGCCATTCCTTGAAAGCATCGTCACGTTTCAGGTCAGCCCCGACACGAACGGCGGCACGATACTCAGAATCGTTCATGGGCTGGTGGATGCGCGACTGGCTCCACGTATACCCCCAGCGGCCAACAACAACTGGCCCCGGCTGATGCGCGCCGCCTGACAGCATCTCGGTCTAGCAACTGAAAAATCAGCGGACAGGAGTTCGCCTATGCGCGAAACGATGCAACTCGTCCCTATGGTCATCGAGCAATCCAGCCGTGGGGAGCGCTCTTTCGACATCTATTCCCGCTTGCTTCGAGAAAGGATTATCTTTCTGAATGGCGAGGTGAACGACAAGGTGTCCGCGCTGATCTGCGCGCAGTTGTTGTTTCTGGAGGCCGAAAACCCCAGGAAATCGATCCAGCTCTATATCAATTCGCCCGGCGGTGTCGTTACTAGCGGCTTCGCGATGTACGACACCATGCGATACATCCGGGCACCTGTTCACACGCTCTGCATGGGGACGGCCCGCTCGATGGGATCGTTCCTGTTGATGGCAGGCGAACCCGGTGCGCGTGCCGCCTTGCCCAACGCCAGCATCCTCATCCACCAACCGTTAGGCGGCTTTCAGGGGCAGGCGTCGGACATGCTCATCCACGCCGAGGAAATCAGGCGGACCAGGCACCGCATAACGCGGCTCTATGCTGACCATTGCGGCCGGACCTATCAGGAGTTCGAGCGTGCCATGGATCGCGATCGTTTCATGACGGCAGAAGAAGCGCTGGAATGGGGCCTGATCGACCGCATTCTCACCGAACGCGCGATGACGGAATGACCGGAAAGGGCTCGAAGCGTCGGACAGCAACGTAATGCAGCGCGTGCTGCAGTCAATGCCAGTCGGACGACGTGCCCCGGCCCTGACCCCCGCCGTCCGGTCTTCGCAATCAGCTTCCCGAAACCTGCCATTCGTATTTGCCGCAGCAAATGCGCGCGGGAAGCGTCGGCGATGCGGGACCTTCCGACCGTTCGCTCGCAGTTGCAACGCTCAATGACATCATGGACGGTTTGCGGCTGCCTGTGCGATGGGTCAGGCCGCCGCGGCGAGCGCCTGCCTGGCACCGGCGAGTGCCGCCTCGCGTGCTTCAGGCCCGAAGCCGATCTTCTCGGCATGGATGAAGGTGACGTCGGTCAACCCGATGAAGCCGAGGAGCGTCCGCAGATAGGGCTCCTGGAAATCGATCGCCTGTGCAGGGCCTTCCGAATAGAGACCACCGCGCGACTCGATGACGATCACGCGCTTGCCGGTGATCAGTCCCTGCGGGCCGGCTTCCGAATAGCTGAACGTCTCGCCGGCGCGCAGGACATGGTCGAACCACGCCCGCAGCCCGGTGGGGATACTGAAGTTGTACATCGGCGCACCGATGACGATGGTATCCGCCTTGCGCAGCTCGGCGATCAGTTCGTCCGAGAGCGCCCGCGCAGCCCGCTCCGCATCGGTCTTCGGCTCTCCCCGCACACCGGCCACATTGGCGGTCGTCAGGTGTGGAATGGGTGTGGAGCCCAGATCCCGCTGGATGACGGTTGCGTCCCGGTCGTTGCCGGACAGGCGTCGTACGGCGTCGTCGACGAGAGTCCTGGAAACGGATTCATCGGCGAGAACGCTGCTGTTGAGGACGAGAATGGTCGACATGTCGTTTTCCTTCGCTGTTGAAGATGGTTGTCCGGCGTTGCGAAACCGGAAGAGTTGGCCCAGCCATCGCCGGATGGGGCCTTGCTGTGTCGGTCGGATCGGCATCAGGAAACCGCCAGCAGCCGGCGGGCATCGAGACTCCAGGATCCGGCGCCGAAGGCGGCGACCTGAAGCCGTCAGACAGGGCTGAACGTGGCCTGAGGATCGACCGGCGCATCGAAGTCGCGTTCCGGGCCGACCGGAACGATGCCGCTCGGGTTCAGAAAGGTATGGCTGGCATAGTAGTGCGACTTGATATGCCGGAAATCGACCGTGGGCCGGATGTCGGGATGCTGGAACAGCCGCCGCGTATAGGCCCACAGCGCCGGGTAATCGACGAGCGCGCGGAGATTGCACTTGAAATGGCCGAAATAGACCGGATCGAAGCGCAACAGGGTCGGCAGCAGGCGGATGTCCGCCTCCGTGAGTTGCCCGCCGACCAGATAGCGCTGTTGCGCCAGACGTGCTTCCAGCCAGTCGAGGGTCTCGAATATGGCGGCAACCTCTCGCTCATAGGCGGCCTGGGTGGTGGCAAAACCGGTCTTGTAGACGCCGTTGTTGAGGTTGTCGTAGACACGGCCGTTCACGTCGTCGATCTCGGCGCGCAGATGGGCGGGGTAATAGTCGCCCTCCCTGGCTCCGAGATGGTCGAACGCCGAATTGAACATGCGGATGATCTCGGAGGATTCGTTGGAGACGATGGTTCGCTCCTTCTTGTCCCATAGCACCGGAACGGTGACCCGCGACGTGCAGACCGGATCCGCGAGCGTGTAGATCTCATGGAGCTTCGCCGTGCCGTTGACCGTATCGGAGATCACGCCCGGACCGGGATTGAACGTCCAACCGTCTGCGCCCATGAGCCAATGGACCACCGAGACACTGATGATATCGGCTAACCCCTTGAGATTGCGCATGATCAGCGTGCGATGCGCCCACGGGCAGGCCAGCGAGACGTATAGGTGGTAGCGTCCGGCCTCGGCCTTGAAGCCGCGCTTTCCCTGCCCTGCGGTTCCGTCCGGTGTGATCCAGCTGCGGAAGATGGATGGCGGACGCTTGAGCGTCCCCGTCTCGGCATCGATGCTGAAACCGGCCCTTTGCCAGACCCCAGCGATCAATTCACCCATGGTCTATACTTTCATCCGTTCTGCCGCTCCCCCCTGCCGCAGACACTTGCCCTATGCGCGGTTTTCCATGCGCGGTTTGAGCAACGGGCCTGATGGCAGCTTCCCTATGCCATGTTTGCAGTCCATCTGAACAGATGGTATGTTCCGGGATTATCCATCGGATGAGCCGATACACGACGAGGTACGGGATGCTCGACGGTCTGTCGCTCGACCAGCTGCGGACATTCATCGTTGCCGTCGATGAAGGCAGCTTCTCTGCGGCGGCACGCAAACTTGGACGTGCCCAGTCCGCCGTCAGCGAACTGGTGCGCGGCCTCGAGCTCCAGCTCGGTGTCGATCTTTTCGATCGCAGGGGACGCTATCCGCAACTCACCGCAGCGGGCAGAGCGCTGCTTACCAGCGCGCGCTCGATCGTTGCGGACGTCGATACATTGAAGTCACGGGCCAGAGGCATGGCCACGGGACTGGAACCCGAGCTATCCGTCGTTATCGATGTATTCTTTCCCATCCATGTCATGGCCGAGGCGGCCAAGGAGTTCCGTGAACGGTTTCCGGGCGTGCCGCTGCGCCTTTATGTCGAGGCGTTGGGCGGGGCTTTCCAACTGGTGCTCGATCAGCGCGCCAGCGTGGGCATCGTCGGTTCCCTGCCCATGATGCCGCCGGGTATCATGAGCGAGCCGCTTTCCAGCATCGGCTTCTGCCTGGTCGCGGCTGCGGATCATCCGCTCGCCTCCCATGCGGGCACGATACCAAGGGCCGAGCTTTCCAGGCATGTCCAGCTCGTGCTGACCGATCGTACCGACCTGTCGAAAGGGCGAGAGTTCGGCGTACTGTCGTCCCAGACATGGCGGCTTGCCGATCTCTTCGCCAAGCACACGTTTCTGCTGAATGGTCTGGGGTGGGGAGGCATGCCGTTTCATACGGTGAAAGCGGATATTGAAAGCGGGCGTCTGGTCGAGCTTGCCATCGAAGATGTGCCCGGGAGCGGATTGCAGCTGCCCATTTCGGTGGCTTATCGCTCGAACGAGCCACCGGGCCCTGCAGGGCGGTGGCTGATCGAGCGGCTGAGGTCCTGTGCCGGATCAGACCGGACGTGCTGAAGTAAACCCGGAGCCTATCGAGGCAGGTTGCCGGATGCGCCGTCTGTCCGCCTCGGCAGTTCGGCCATTCGCCTCGCCTATCGGTGATGCGGATGGATAATCCCGGAATATGGCGTCTATTCGGATGGGGAACGAGCATGGCAGATGAAGGCCGTGCTATCCGGCACCGCCGGCCTGTCTGCTGAAGCCGTGCGGTTGCGGGGAACCATTCTGCCGCCAGCCCATATCGAGGCCCGCATGATCCGCTTCGCCATTCTCCTGCTTGCCTCCGTCTCGCTCGCCGGATGTCACACCACAAAGGTCGGTCAATCTGTCGGCTGGCCGACGCCGTATAGTGCCACTACACTGCCTCCGTCCGCTCCGGTGCCTCCGCCGCCATCGTACTGAGCCGGACGAACGATGGCTGGCGCCCTGACAGCCGGAAGCGATCGGCGATCCCGGCTGGAAGCTTTCTCAGGGACTCGTGGGCATCCACGAAGGAGCATTCAAGAGCAACGATACGCCCGGATGTTCCTTCAACGACGGTTTCGCCGATCTCGTGCGCGATGGTTCGAGGACCTGTATCCTGAGCCAGAGCCGAGGTTGCAAATACTATCCCGAGCATTCCCAACCCGACGACAATCTATTTCAATGCAACGATGGGCCTCGCGCTCTTGGTGTGAGTCAACACGGCCTCGTATGATTGACCCGCGCACCCAACGGCAAGCCCAAACCACAGACGTGAAGGGAAAATGTTCTTTGTCATCCAAAAAACTTTAGATTGGATATCGCTTGCCTCTATGGCATGATGACCTGTGAGCGCGGCATCGACGTCTCCGCCCTTTCAAAAAGGGGGAAGCCGGTCTCGCTCAATCCAGCAGAATTCTGCCTTCTTTGTCCTCACGAGTGCCATTGATGACTGCCATTCCGAATCTAAACATCGTGCCGTTTATCAGCGTCGAGAATATGATGGATATTGTCCTTCGTGTCGGGGTGGAGACATTCCTGAAGGAGCTCGCAGGCTATATCGAAGCCGACTTTCGGCGCTGGGAGATCTTCGACAAGGTGCCGCGTGTCGCGTCCCATTCGCGCGACGGCGTGATCGAGCTCATGCCGACCAGCGACGGCACGCTCTATGGCTTCAAATATGTCAACGGCCATCCTAAGAACACCAAGACCGGAAGACAGACAGTTACCGCCTTCGGTGTGCTGTCCGATGTCGACAGCGGCTACCCGCTCGTGATTTCGGAAATGACTATCCTGACCGCATTGCGTACGGCAGCGACATCAGCGGTTGCCGCCAAATACCTTGCTCCGGTCGGCGCGGACTGTATGGCGATCATCGGCAATGGGGCCCAGAGCGAGTTCCAGGCGCTCGCTTTCAAGGCCCTGCTCGGGCTGAACAAGCTCCGCCTCTATGATATCGATCCCACGGCCACCGAGCGGTGCGCGCGGAACCTGCGGGGCAAGGGGTTTGAGATCCACGTCGCCCGTTCATCCGAGGATGCGGTCGAAGGGGCCCAGATCGTCACCACGGCAACAGCGGATAAGCAGAACGCGACCATCCTCACCGACAACATGATCGGAGCGGGTATCCACATCAACGCCGTCGGCGGCGATTGTCCCGGCAAGACGGAACTGCATCGCGACATCCTCCTGCGGTCCGACATTTTCGTGGAATACCCACCCCAGACCCGGATCGAGGGCGAAATCCAGCAGCTCCTCGCGGACCATCCCGTCACCGAGCTTTGGCGCGTCATCGCGGGGTCGGCGCAGGGGCGCAGTGGAGCGAACCAGGTGACGCTTTTTGACAGTGTCGGCTTCGCGACCGAGGACTTCTCGGCGCTGCGCTATGTCCGTGACAAGCTGACCGGGACCGGACACTATCAAAATCTCGATCTCCTGGCCGATCCGGACGAGCCGCGCGACCTCTACGGAATGCTGCTGCGGCGAAGGCTCCAGATCGACTCAGGTGGTCGTGAACCCCTGCATGCCTGATCTCCTGCCCGGTTCGTAGGCGCCTCATGTCGGCTGGAACTGAAACGCGTGCCCTCAGGACCAGCCGTTGGCCGAATGGCGCGCGGGCGGTCATCTGCATCACGGTTCACATGGACGGCCCGGCGGTCGAAGCGGGCCGAAATCAGAACGGCCTGGGAATCTATTCCAGGGGCAGGTACGCAGTCCGGCGGGGCTTGCCCCGACATCTCGATATCCTGGCGCGTCATGGAGTGCCGGCGACTTTCTTCATGTGCGGATATGACGCCGAGCTCTACCCCGAACTCATGCGCGACGTTCATCGCGCGAGCCATGAGATCGCGGCTCATGGCTACAAGCACGAAGGTTTCGACCTCGGCGACGGGGAACCTGCCCTCCTGGCCAAGACCCATGCCATTCTATCCGATTGCATCGGGGAAGCTCCCGTGGGCTGGTGCTCGCCCTCCGGCCGCAAGAGCGTGGTGACGCTACCGACGCTTCGCGGTCTGGGTTATATCTACGATGCGAGCGAGAAGGACGACGATCTGCCCTATCTTGCGACGATCAATGGCAAGATTGCCGAGGATTTCGTGATACTTCCGAACAACACGGTCTCTCTCGATGATGCGCCGCTGTTCGTTCGAGGTCAGGCGACGGCCGAGGAAGCCTACCGCACCTGGATCGAGGAACTGGAGGCGCTCGTCGAGACCGAGGGCTATGTGCATTTCACCGTGCATCCGCGCGCCGGATACGGGTCCGGGACGCCGGCGCGGGCCGCGGCCTTCGACTGCTTCCTGAAAACGGCCTGTGCTGTATCGGGGCTCGGCTTCCTCACGCTCAAGGATCTCGCCCGGCATTGTCTCGCCGATCCCGGTGCGTGGGCGGAGCCGCGGGCATGATTGACACCCTTCTCATCACCGTCAACGTTCATGGTCTTGGCCCGGAAGCCGCCACCGGGGGCGGGAATGTCGAGGCTTTATACGGCCGTCTCGGGCATGGGCGCTACGCCTACCGGATCGGGCTTGCGCGTTTGCTCGATGCCCTGCGCGACCTCGACGTCAAGGCAACCTTCTTCTGGCCGTCGAGCGAAGCGCTGCGCGTACCGAACCTTTTCCAGCGCTGCCTCGATGACAACCACGAAATCGCCGGCCATGGTCGGGCGTTTGAGGATCACGCCGTCATGGACGAGGCGCGGGAAGCCGATGTGCTCGGCGAAGCCCATGACGTGCTTACGCGCTTGTCCGGCCGGGCGCCCAGGGGATACAGGGCGCCGAACGGCATTCTCTCGCCCAACACGCTGCGATTGCTTGCCGGTCTCGGCTATCTCTATGATAGCAGCGCGCTCGACGACGATGCGCCCTACGCACTTGAGGCCGACGGCGCGCCGGGAATGGTCGAGTTGCCCTGGTCGGAAGGATTGTCCGACTCCACCCATTTCAGCCGCAGGCTGCCTCATGCGCGCGCCGAGCTGTTTCTCACCGAAGAGCTGGATGCCTTGATGCCAGTGGCCGGCTATGCCTGCCTGACGCTTCATCCGCGCGCCGACATCGGTATCGCCCGTTCCTCCCGATTGCCTATCCTGTCGCGGCTGGTCCGGCGTGCCCACGATGCGGGTCTGGTTGCACGGCGATGCGAGGACGAGGCCCAGGATCGTCTGGTTCAGATGGACAGGCGATAGACCCTGGCCGCAGTGCGGGAGAACAGATCCGCCCGCTCGTCGGGCGAAAAGCCTTCCGTAATGCGCTTGAAGGCATTCCAGAGACTACGATAGCTGCAGCTCTGCTTGTCAACCGGGAAATTGCTTTCGAACATGCATCGAGACGGGCTGAAAAGCTCGATGCATTCGCGCACATACGGAGCCCAGGCTTGGACGAGATCTTCCGCCCGCGGGGCCTTCGGCCAGGTGTGGAAGCCGAAGCCGAAATAAAGCATACCGAGACCGCCGATCTTGACGGTGACATTGGGCCGCCGCGCGAGCTCGGCCATCGCCGCTCGCCAGTCATCGAACACCTCTGCCCGCCGCCCTTCGAACCGGCCCACGCCTAGCGGCGCGCCGATGTGGTTCAGGATCATCAGTGTGTCGGGAAAGGCGGTCGCGAGATCGGCGAACTCGCCGATCTGGTGATGGAAGAGCCAGCCGTCGAAGCTGAGGCCGAGCGGTCCAAGTTCGGCAACGCCGCGTCGGAAGCCCTTATCGAGCGCCAGAGATTGCGGGAAGGACTGGCCGAACAGGCCGATCCCCTCCGGATCCCAGCGCAGGGGCTGCCGCACACCCCGGAACCGCCCCTGTCCCGCCTCGATCTGCGCTTCCAGCACGGGCCGAACGCGGTTGGCGAGCGTGAGATCAGCACGCCCGACAATGCCTGCGGCATAACGAGGCGCCGTTTCCCGTGCCGGCAATGTCCTCACGGCGAATTCGGTTTCGCCAACAGGCCGCATTTCCTCCGGGCCCTCTCGGCGATACTCTGTCGTGCATTCCACGAAAACGGTAGCGACGATGCGGTGACCGCTGCCGAGGTCGCGCGCCAGATCGGCCTCGAGATAGTCATTGTTCTCCTTGACCCAGATGTGGTGATGCGGATCGACAATCGGCAGGTCGGGTTCGAGCACCGCCTCGTCCTCACCGGCCTGCCACGCCGCGGCCTCGGCGAGTGATCGCACGGAATTGCCTTGATGGTTATACGGAACGACCACTCAGGCCAGAGCCTCGCGAATGATGGCGCAGACCAGATGGGGGAGGACGCCGAAAGCATAGCCGGTGTGCAACCGTTCGTACTTCTGGTGCGCGTCCCGGCCCCACGGTCCGACGTTGACGACCGGAAATTCGAGATCTCCTGCCGGCGGTCGATCGGAAAGGGCGGACGCGACGGTATTGTCGGCCACCAAGGTGCTATCCCCGAGGGCGGCGCCACGCCCGAAGAAGCTCATGTCCGAAATGCCCGGAAAAAATTCCTTACGTCGAATCCGGGTCTGATGCGAGCGTTCGACCGCCTCACACGCCGCCTCGACTCTGCTTCGGAAGCCGTCAGTGCCTTCTTCGACCGTGCCGCAATGCCCAACCGGATAATAAAGGCTCGCAAAGCCGATGACGACGAGAGGGCCATCCAGGTCCGCCTTGCGGACAAGCTGGTCGACCGCGATGCGGCTCATGCGGAGGGGATTCTCCTCCAAAGCCAGCGAGTCCTCGAATTCGGCAAACCAGGCAGCGGCTTCGGGCCGGCTGCCGAGGGTGGCGGTTTTGAGTTCAGCAACGGTCATCACTCGCGGCGTGGGCGCCTGGCCTTCCGCGCCCAGAAAGCGCTTCCGATTGTCCCATTGCAGCGCAAGCGCGGAAGCGGCGGAAGCGGCAACCTTTGTCCGAAACTCCTCGAGTACTTGGGCCGCCGTCCGCGCATAACACAGCCAGTTGAACGACAGCCAGACGCGATCGGGGGTCGTCACGTCATAGGCGTGCCGCAGATCCTTGGCCTCGAGGCAAACCGGTGGCGCGGCCTTTTCGCCGAACTTCTCATCCGCCATGTCGGCGCTGGTCTCGATGGCCCGTATGATCTCAGCCGCCATCAGATGGGCGCTCGCACCGCTGAAGGGTGAGCCCACATGCGTCCCCTGCCCGACGACGAAGGCGAATGGGGAATATTTCGCGGTCGTTCCGAAAAAGACCGACCGACCGTCCTCCTCGCCCGGACCATGGTTTGAATCGAGATTGACGGCGCCGACGATATCGAGGTCCCATTCGACTGCGAGCGCCGGCAGCGCGTCGCGGAAACTGCGCGCGCCCCTGGAGCGGTTCTCCTCATCGGGCATCGCGGCAAAGAGCACATTCCCGACCCGCTCGGGATCGGCGGCAAAAGCTTCGAGCGCGGCAATGCCGGCCGCCAGCCCGCTCTTCATGTCGAGAATGCCGCGCGCGGGAAGAAAGTCATCGCTCAAGAGATCCCGGTAGGCTTGCTCTTCCTTCCCGCCTCGCTTCGCCTCGGCAAGCTCCTTGAGCATGGCGGTCTTGAGGCTCAGCGGATCGAAGGCGAGGCCAGTGAGCTCGTTGAAGTTGTCGATGGATACGACATCGAAGTGGCCGGTGAGCACCAGGCAGCGCCGGCCGGTGCCTCTGGCGAGAGCCACCACCGTTCGCGCTTTCGGATTACCGTGGCTGTCTACAAGGCGGATGTTGCCCGGCGATGCCGAGAAGGCCGGGAGCCCAAGCAGCAGGTTCTTGAGGCGGTCGGCGAACGCCGCCTCGCCCTCGGTTCCGGTGACGCTCGGCCACCCGACCAATTCGAGCGTCAGCTCTCGCATGCGCGCTTCCGACACCGATGGCGATGGATTGTGAGACATTGGGTCCAGATAACCTTCTTTCTAAATGCCGATAGGCCTGACAGGGCCTCCAGAACCGCCGGCGGGCGCCGGCCCGGCGTCCGCATCCTCGAAGCGCCATTTGAGCCGGACGCCCCCGGTCTCGGTCGTCGCCAGCGCCGGAATGGCCGATAGCAGCCTGCGCGTATAGTCATGTTCCGGCTTGTCGAAGACCGCGTCCCGCGTCCCGCCCTCGATGATTTCGCCATCCTTCATCACGATGACGCGGTCGGCAACCTGTTCCACCACGCCCAGGTCGTGGCTGATGAAAAGGCACGAAAAGCGGTGGCGCTGCTGCAGCTCGGCAAGCAGGTCGAGAACCTGCGCGCGCACGGTCACGTCGAGGGCAGAAACCGGCTCGTCCGCGATCACGAAGCGAGGACGTCGGATGATAGCCCGCGCGATGGCGATACGCTGCCGCTGGCCGCCCGAGAGCTCATGCGGATATCGTTCGGCATGGCTTCGATCGAGACCGACCTCGGTAAGCATCTCACGCACACGCGCACGCTTCTCGGCGCCGCTCATGGCTTCGGCGTGACGTAAGGCTTCGCCGACGAGTTGGCCGATCGTCATGCGCGGATCGAGTGAGGAGTACGGATCCTGGAACACCATCTGGCAGTTCACACGGTAGCTCCGAAAAGCCGTCTCGCTCCTGGCGATGGATTTGCCTTCGAAGAGGATCGAGCCCTCCGTGGGGCGAAGCAGGCCGGCGATTGTGCGGCCAAGCGTGGTTTTCCCCGACCCCGAACCGCCGACGACAGCGACAACCTCGCCCGGTGCGACATCGAGGCTGACACCTTTCAGCGCCCGCTTCGGCGTTCCGGCCTTCCACAGATGCCGCCGTCCGGGATACTCTATCACCAGATCTCGAACTGCCACGACCGGCGTCTCTTTGGTCGAAGGCGCAGGTCGCGCGTCGACGCGCCGCGGCATGGCCGCGAGAAGCTTGCGGGTGTAGGGATGCTTTGGTGATTGGAGGATGGTTTCGGTGCGCCCTTCCTCGACGATCCGACCCGACTCCATGACGATCACGCGGTGGGTGTAGCGGGCGACCATCGCCAGATCGTGGCTGATCATCAACACGGCCGTGTTGTTGGCCCTCGTCAAATCAACCATCAGCTCGAGCACGTCCCGTTGGACGACCGCATCGAGGGCCGTTGTCGGTTCATCGGCGATCAGCAGCTTCGGCTTCAGCAGCATGACCGAGGCGAGCATGATGCGCTGACGCATGCCCCCGGAGAATTGATGCGGGAACTCGGTGACCGCCTGTTCCGGGTCGTCGATGCCGACCCGCACGAGCATGTCGTGGATGAGCGCACGTCGCTTCGCAGCATCGTTGCCGGTGTGCAGGACCAAGCCTTCTTCAAGCTGGCGGCCGACCGTCATCGAAGGATTGAGCGAGGTCATCGGCTCCTGGAAAACCATGCCGACTTCCGACCCGCGGATCTTGCGCAGGTCTCCGGGCGGCATGGTGGTGATCTCGCGACCGAGATACCTGATCGATCCGGCCTTGCGCACGATCGGCGGCGGTTCCAGCCCCATTATGGACCTTGCAGCGAGCGTCTTGCCCGAGCCGGATTCCCCCACGATACCCACAATCTCTCCGGGGGCGATCTGGAAGCTGATGTTCTTGACGACGTCGATGTCCACGTGTCGGACCGTCAAGGTGAGGCCCGTGACATCGAGCAATAGTTGTTCGGTGCTGTTCATCAGGCCCCCCTCATCCTGGGATCGAGCTTGTCGCGAACCGCGTCGCCGAGGAGGTTGATGCCGAGCAGGGTCAGCGAGATGCAAAGACCGGGATAGATTCCCAGCCATGGCGCCTGGCTGAGAAACGATCGCGCGCTGGAGAGCATGTTGCCCCACGTCGGCGCAGGGGGCGGGACGCCCAGCCCGAGAAAACTCAGCGCGCTCTCCGCCAGAAGGACCCAACCGAACATCGATGTAGCGAGCACCGTTAGCGGTGCGATGCAGTTGGGCAGGATATGGCGTCCCATCGTGTAGAGCTCGGAATTGCCCATGACACGCGAGGCGTCGATGAATTCCCTCTCGCGGATCGACAGCACGGTGCCGCGCACGACGCGGGCGACCGACGGCGTATAGGCAATGCCGAGAGCCACGATGATGCCGTATGGGTTTGCGCCGAACACAGCGAGCAGGCCGAGCGCCAGCAGGATGCCGGGGAAGGCAAGCAACGCGTCGTTGAACGCCATGGCGATCCGGTCGACCCAGCCGCGCACGAAGCCGGTGACCAGACCGATCGTGGTTCCGCAGATAACCGCGAAGGTTACGGTCGTCAGGCTGATCCAGGCGCTGGTTCCGGCGCCGACCATCAGCCGGGACAGGACGTCCCGTCCAAATTCGTCGGTGCCTAGCAGATTGTTCGCATTGGGTGGCGCGAGACGGCCGGCGAAGTTGAGCCGCAGCGGATCTCCCGGCTGCCAGAAGACGCCGATCACCGCGACGATGAGCATGAAGCCAATGATGGTTCCGCCGATGAGGGCGTTGGGAGCAAGTCGTTTCATTCGGTCGTAACTCGGGGATCGAAAACGGGATAGACGAGGTCGACCACAAGGTTGACGATGACGTAGGTGCCGGCCACGAACAGAAGGCAGCCCTGAATGACCGGATAGTCCCGGGCGAAGATCGCATCCACGAGCAGGCGGCCGAGACCGGGCACCGTAAAGACGATCTCCACGACGGCGATCCCGCCGAGCAGATTGCCCAACACGAGACCGAGCAGCGTCCAGGTCGGCCCGAAAGAGTTGCGGAACACGTGGCGAAGCAGCACGGCCGCTTCCGAAAGCCCCTTGGCCCGAGCATGGGTCACGTAGTCGAGGCGCAGAACCTCCAATGTCGAGGACCGTGACATCCGGATGATGACGCCCATCTCATGGAGGAAGAGCGTCATGATCGGCATGATCAAATAGATCAGCCCGGCCGTGACGTTCTCCGTGATCGACACATATCCGAGCACCGGAAGCCAGCCGAGCTTGAGGCCGAAAAGGAGGAGGATCAACAGGCCAAGCCAGAAAGTGGGAATCGACAATAGCAATGTCGCCACCCCCACGAGGAAGACGTCCAGCGTCGAATTCTGCCGCCACGCGGCGATGATACCGGCGGGAACGGCCACGAGGCTGGCAAAGGCGACGGCAACGACGACGATTTGAGCCGAGATCGCAAACCGTTGCAGGATGAGCGGAAGCACCGGCTGGCGATTGGTGATGGAAACCCCGAAGTCGCCGCTCAGGATGTTGGCTGCCCAGATCGCAAACTGCGTCAGGATGTTCTTGTCGAGGCCAAGGTCGGCTTGCAGACGGGCGATGTTTTCCGGCGTTGCGAGGTCGCCAAGCATCAGGGAGGCAGGATCCCCCGGGACAAGACGAATGAGCACGAAGACGGAGACGGCAACGATGACCAGCGTCGGGATCGCCATCAGTATTCGCGAGAGTAGGAACTTCAACATTGGAACTCTCCGGCCAGCCGCCGCGCGGGGTGGGCACGGCAGGCGGTGCGCCCGTCACAAGAAACCGGCGTGGAGTCACTCATGAAACGACCCTGCCCGCCGGCGAAGTGTCACTCAGGGATTGGCAATGCGAACTTCCCAGGCCCGGGGCTTGCCCTGCCAATAGCTGAAGCCGTCGATGCGCTTGCTGTAGGCGTTCGACTCCACGCCGCTGTACATGATGTAGAGCGGAGCGTCTTCGAGCTGCATCCTGTGGAGCCGATCGAAGATCGCCTGCCGCGCGGCGGGGTCGGATTCGACCATCGCTTTATCGATCAGGGCCGTTGCCTCGGGATTGTCCCAAACCTTGCGCGGTTGAGTTGCCTTGGGGCCGGTGATCTGTTCATAGCTCATCGCCGGATCGAGGCGGGCCGAATAGGACGTCGACATCATCTGGAACCGGCCCGAATTGTAGGCGTCGAGCTGCGTTGGCCATTCGACGACCTCGATCCTCACATTCATGCCGACCTGCTGCAGCATCTGCTGGACAAACAACGCGGCGGGATAGCTGGGCACGTGGACGCGCATATTGGCCATGATGACGATTTCTTCCCCATTGTAGCCCGCCTCCTGCAGCAGCGCCCGGGCGCGATCGGGATCGTACTTGTAGCGCTCGCGCTGGACGTCGCTGTAATAGAACGACGTGGGGAAGATTGCGGAGTTGTTCGGCGTCGCCAGGCCGTTCGAGGTGGCAAAAGCCAGCTCATCGCCGTCGATGGCCGAGACAATGGCCTGCCGAATCAGAACGTTCGACAGGACCGGGTTGAGCGTCTGCATGATGATCGTGTGCTTGGACGCTGCAGAACCGGACTGAACGACGATCTTGTCTATCTGCTTGAGCTCTTCCACGTCGCTGTCGAGAACCTGCGAGGCATCGATCGTTCCTGAGAGCAGGGCAGTCTTGACGGCCGCTGCATCCGGCACGACCACGAACCTCACCTCGTCGACGAGCGGGCGCTTGGAGCCGACATAGCCGTCAACTGCGTCTCCCGGGGGCGATTGGTAGTCATCGAACTTCGTGAGGAGGACGTACTCGCCGCGACGCCATTCGGTAAACTGGAAAGGCCCGGTTCCGATCGGCTTGTCCCAGGTACCATCCGCATTGACCGAGTCCCGGTGGACGATGGCCGTGCCACCGCAGTCCGTGGCCGCCAAAGCATCCGGAAACAGGGCATAGGGGCGATTGATCGTCATGACGACGGTTGAAGGATCGGGCGCGGTGACGCTCTCGACCTTGAGCCCGGTGGTACCGTTGAACGTTTCGAGGCATCGCCATTGGGTTGCCGGATCCATGTACCGGTTCCAGCTCCACAGAACATCCTCGGAAGTCAGATCTTCACCGTTGTGAAACTTGACGCCGGAACGCAGGCGGAAGGTGTAGGTCAATCCGTCTTCGGACAGATCAATGCTCTCGGCGAGCAATGGAGCAGCGGACCCGTCTTCACGGTGCCCCGTCAGTCCTTCAACGACATTGAGAACGACACCATCGGTGTTGTCATCGCGATTCACACCCGGATCAGTGCTTCGGATATCCGCATTGAGCGCGATGCGTATCGTGTCCGCCGCGTGCGCGGGCACGGCTGCGAATGACAGCGCAAGGAAAATCGGTAGTCCCAGTTTCATTTGTTTTCCCTCTGCTTTGGTTGCTTCAGAATTCGTCTTCGCCGTCCCCTTTGCGGCGCAAGCGAAGCTGTTGGGCCAGAAATTCGGTGGCCGGCGCGACTGCGGCCATCCCGTCGTGAGCCATATTGGCGATGAGATCGAACTGAACGGAGATGCCGGCCTTCTCGAAGGATGCGCGCAGGCTTTGAAGCCGCTCCGGCCGTGTGCGGCCGGCGTCGTTCGCACCGGGCATCCAGTGCCGCTTCCCCTCCTGATGGGTGATCTCCCAGGTTTCGATATCCGCGGCGCCCACGATCATCTGGGTCGGCACGCGTGCCATCGCCTCGAGGTCGAGTTTCCGGCCGAAGATCGTCTCGACATCGCGGACGCCCACCCACCAGTCACGTTCGGGATCAAGAAGGGTCACCGACCCCGGGGCGCCGATCGACAGCGCCCAAAGCCGGCCTGGATTGAGCATGAAGTAGCGATGGACGAAATGGCCGCCGCCCGAGTAGCCGAACAGGGCAAACTCATTGAATTGGCGCGCGTAGCGGAGCCCGACCTCGTCAACCATCGCGTTGAGGATGCGGTCATAGCGGATGTCGGCTTCGCGCAGATACTTGAACCCGTCGCGGTTGTCGTCGCCGCGCACGCCGACCGGAAAGAGCGGGCACAGGATGATGCAGTCATTCCAGCGTCCAAACTCGGAGAACGCGTCCCGGTAGTCCGTGAACGTCCGGCCCGTCCCGTGCATCGCGACGACCAACTCCGTCGCGCTCCCTGCGGTCGCACTTTGCGGCACGTAGAGGCAATAGCTGAACCGAGGATCGGCTTTGAGGGCGAACACGGCGGTGCTTCCGAATTCGAACATCGCCCTGGCGCGAGCCGCAAAACTGTCAGTCGTGTCGTCCATGCCCTGGATCCATCCCCATTTCGGTGGTGCTGGCCCTCCGGCGGTCTTCCGCTCCAGAAGGCGCGCCCGGCGTCTCCCGAAATCGCCGCGACCGCCGGCATCGTCGACCAGGGATGGATTGCCGGTCTCAACCTCTTAAGTGGCCGGCTCCAATCCCGATCTCTCGAAAAGCAAAATTGCATTTAGTTGCAACGTAAGTCAATCCTTGATTGCCCGCAAACTCACTATCCGTCGCAACGGAGGAGAAAAAACGGCGGCCCTCGGGGCTAACCGAGCTTGTCGTCGGTCTTCACCTTGAGTGCATATTCGAGGTGGAAGCGCATGAAATCAGCCGCTTTTTCGAGCTCACCCACCTCAAGCAGGTCGAGGATGCGGATGTGCTCCAGCGATTGGCCGACCAGGCGGGTCCTGTCCAGCGTCTTGCGATATTCGGCAAGTCGCCGACTTGCGTTGACGCGCTTGATCGACTCGATGAAGTAGACGTTGTTCGAGCAGTCGACGATCATCTCGTGGAACCCCGAATTGATCCGGAAAAGCTCTGCACGGGAGAGGGTCAGGTATTCTCCGTCCAGCAAAGTCTGCTGCTGCTCGCGCGCGCGGCGGAAGGCAACCGTATCAATCCTGAACGAGCGCTGCAGGATCGCGGCAGGCTCGATCGCAATGCGGAAGAGATAGGCCATTTCATAGGCCTCTGCGGAGGTCAGGGTGGCGTGGAATTCCCAGCCTTTGCCGGGCAACCGCTCTATCCACCCCTCGCGCGCCATTCGGTGCAGTATCTTCAGGGCTTTGCCGCGCGTCGTGCCGTAGCGCTGCATGATCTCCTTCTCGGTCACGCGATCCGGGAGCTTGCCCGACAGGCGATCATCGGCGAGCTGGAAATAGACCTCCTCGCCGATCTCTCCATTCACCGCCTCGGGAACATCCAGGGATATGCCGTCCGGCTCGGTCGCGAGAAAGTACCCACGGTTAGGTTCCCGCCTCACCACGTCATGCTTCTCAAGATATTTGAGCGCCTCGTTCACGGGTGAGCGGGATATACGAAACTCATCCGCGAGCTTTTGGGCTGGAAGGTGGTCCCCGCGCTTGAGCATATTCGTCTGCGCATAATCAACGATCATGCCGGCGATCTGCGGCGTCAACTGTACAGTTCCCATAGGGCTCCTCTCGCATCGGCGGGCAGTGACCGCGGCCTCACATATTGCATTTAGTTGTGACTCCGTGCAATGATGTTTGTAACATGTCGATTCACCCTCTCACAATGATATCAACCATAACAACAGACAGCGGCCAGCCAGCGCGCTTCATAGACTTGCCCGCCATACTGGGGACGGAACTCGACCGGTTCCCCTGGCTGATGCGCGTCATCCTGGAAAACACCCTTCGCCACGGAGAAGGTGACGCCGACGCGATTTGCCTGCCCTTTCTCGACTGGCTGGCCCACGGTCGAAGCACCGAGGAAATCGCGTTCCATCCAGGAAGGCTGCTCATGCACGACACCACCTGCGTGCCCGCTCTCGTGGACATGGCCGCGCTGAGGGCGGTGCTCAGCGAAAAGGGCGTGGACCCAACGGTGTTGAACCCCGTTCTCCCGGTCGATGTGTCGGTCGATCATTCGATCGCTGTCGATGCCTATGGCTCGCCCCAGGCGCTGGCGACCAATATCGCCCGAGAAATCGACAGGAACGCCGAGCGCTATCGGCTCATGAAATGGGCGACGAATGCGTTCTCTGGCATAAGGGTCCATCCGCCGGGCACGGGCATCATGCACACCATGAACCTCGAGCAGCTGGCGAGCGTGATCGGCCTGACGGTTTTCCGTGGCGAGCGCTGGGCCGTGCCGGATACGCTCATCGGCACCGACAGCCATACACCCATGATCAACGGCATCGGCACGCTCGCCTGGGGGGTAGGCGGACTGGAAGCCGAGGGCGTGATGTTCGGCATGCCGGTAATGCTGCGCATCCCGGAGATCATCGGCGTGCGGCTGACCGGCCGGTTGCGGGAAGGCGTCCTCTCGACCGATCTGGCCCTGACGGTAACCGAGAAGCTGCGCGCATACGGCATGTCGGGGCAGTTTGTCGAATTCTTCGGTGCCGGGGTTTCGACGCTGTCGGCCGGCGATCGCGCGGTCGTCGCCAACATGGCGCCCGAATACGGTGGCGCCAGCGGCTATTTCCCGATCGACGACAACACGGTGCGCTATCTCGCGGCAACCGGGCGGACACGTGCCGCGCAAGACCTCGTCCGCACTGTCGCCGTCCGTCAAGGGCTCTGGTTCGATCCCGACATCACTCCACGCTACACCGATATCGTCGATATCGACCTGTCGCGGGTTACCACGAGCCTCGCCGGCCCGCGACGGCCTCAGGATCGCATCGCGCCCGGCAAATCGGCGATGGCGCTTGAGATCCTCTATCGGCGGCCGCTTCGCAAATCCGCCGGTGGCGACACTCCCCCTGACGGCGCGGTGGCGATCGCGGCGATCACGAGTTGCACGAACACGAGCGACCCTCGGCTGATGATCGCAGCCGGGCTGCTGGCCAGGAACGCACGACGGTTGGGCCTGAAGCCCCCCTACTGGGTAAAAACCTCCCTTGCGCCAGGATCGCCCGCCGCAGCACGCTATCTGGTTCGCAGCGGGCTGATGGACGATCTCGCCGCCCTGGGCTTCGATATCGTCGGGTTTGGATGCACCACCTGCATCGGCAATTCGGGGCCGCTCGAGGCGCGCATGGACGCCGCGATCGAGGAAGGGACCGCCGCCGTGGCGGTCCTGTCGGGCAACCGAAACTTTCCCGGCCGCGTTCACCCCCAGCTTCAGGCCGCGTTCCTCGCCTCCCCGCCCCTGGTCATCGCCTATGCTCTGGCTGGCGACGTCAATCGGGACATTTTGCGCGACCCGATCGGCTACAAGAACGACGGAACGCCAGTACTGCTTCGCGATATCTGGCCCGAGAACGCCGAGATCGACGAATTCCAGCGCCGTGCGGCCGATCCGTCGGACTTCGAGCAGGCCCTCGAACAGGCGGAAGCCAATCCAGCCTGGGCTGGCCTGGATGCCCCCGGTTCCGACCTTTTCCCATGGGATGAGGCATCCACCTACGTCCGCCGTCCGCCTTTCGTGTCTGCCGACCAACCCTCGCGCCTGGGCCGATATCGCGCAAAACCCCTTCTGGCCCTCGGCAACGACATCACCACCGACCACATCTCCCCGGCCGGCCAGATTCCGATCAAAGGCGAAGCCGGTGCCTACCTGCTGGAACGCGGCGGCGACCAAAGAAATCTCAACGTCTTTGCATCTCGCCGCGGGAACTGGGAGGTCATGTTGCGGGGGCTCTTCACCAACCGCACGGTCGTCAACCTCCTGGCCCCTGCCCTGCCCGCCGGATCGACAATTCACGCCGGCTCCGGTGATGTTCTCCCCCTGTGGCAGGCTGCTGGCCGATATGCCGCCGAGGGCGTTCACGTCGTGATCGCCGCCGGCGAACGCTATGGTGCCGGTTCGTCGCGGGATTGGGCCGCCAAGGGCGCGGAACTCCTTGGTGTCCGTGCGATCCTGGCTTCGAGCTTCGAGCGTATCCATCGGTCCAACCTGATCGGCATGGGTGTACTGCCCTTGCTTCTCCCGGCCGGTCATACGTCGGAAGGGCTGGACCTTACCGTCGATGACTGGATCGAGATCGATCTGCCGCCCCAGGACCTCGCCCCCCGTTCTTCGGCACGCGTCAGGATCGTTCGTGGCAACGGCGAGACCGTCGAGATGGAGTGCCGGGCGGCCGTCGAGACCGCCCTGGAAGTCGAGATCCTGAAAATCGGCGGCATGATGCCCCTCATCCTGCGCCGCGCCATGCGGTCCGCTGACGCCCGGTCGAAATCCGCCGCGGCCGACGGCAGGTTCTGACGAAAAACGTTGATCTTGCGGCCGCTGGTGATCGCGCCGGACAGGGAAGGAAGTCTTGATGTTCACGACACGGCCGGAAATCCTGGGCACGTTCGGTGCCGTCGCCAGCACGCATTGGCTGGCGTCTTCTTCGGGCATGGCCATGCTCGAAAAGGGTGGCAACGCATTCGATGCTGCGGTGGCCGCCGGATTCGTGCTGCAAGTGGTCGAACCGCATCAGTCAGGCCCTGCCGGCGATGTGCCGATCCTCTTCCACTCCGCAGCGACCAGCAGGATCGAGGTGATCTGCGGCCAGGCGCCGGCGCCGGCGGGCGCAACAATCGAGCACTACAAGGGCCTCGGGCTGGACCTCGTCCCTGCCAACGGCCTTCTGGCAACGGTCATACCCGGGGCTTTCGACGCTTGGATGCTGCTCCTGCGCGACCATGGCCGCCTGAGGCTTCGGGACGTGCTGGCACCGGCGACCTACTACGCGTCGAAGGGCCACCCTCTTCTTCCGTCCGTCGCCGGGCGCATCGCCGGCCTCAGGGAACTCTTCGAAAAGGCCTGGCCGACATCCGCAGCCGTCTACCTGCCGGGCGGCGAATCCCCGAAGGCCGGGACGATCTTGCGAAACGAGGCGCTCGGTGAAACATGGAACCGCATCGTGCGGGAGGCGGAGGCGCCCGGCCGCTCGCGCGAAGCGGAAATCGACGCCGCGCGAGACAGCTTCTACAGGGGCTTCGTTGCCGAGGCGATCGAGAGATTCGTGACCTCGAACGATATTCTCGACCGATCCGGGCGCCGCCATCGCGGCGTCATCCGGGCCGGCGATCTCGCTGGATGGCAGGCCCGCTATGAGATGCCGACCACATACGATTACGGCCGCTACAAGGTCTGCAAGACCGGGCCTTGGGGCCAGGGGCCCGTCTTTCTCCAGACACTCGCCTTGCTCAAGGACATCGACCTGAAGGATATGGGGCCGGCCAGCGCGGTCTTCGTCCACACCCTCACCGAAGCGATGAAGCTCGCCTTTGCCGACCGCGATGCCTATTACGGCGATCCGGACTTTTCCACCGTCCCGCTCGATTTCCTCCTGAGCGATGGCTACGCCGACCAGCGTCGTGCGCTCATCGGCGATACAGCTTCCGGTGAGTTCAGGCCAGGCGTCGTCCCCGGCTATGAGGGCCAAGTCGGCAGAACGATCGAGATGCTCGCCAGGATCAATGCCAGCAAGAGGGAGGAAGCCGGGGCGGAACCGGTTGGTGCCGACATGGCGCTTGCACGTCGTACCGCGCAGGCGGGTTCGGATCGTCGCGGCGACACCACCCATGTGGATGTCGTCGACAGCGAGGGCAACCTGGTGTCGGCCATGCCCTCCGGTGGCTGGCTGCAGTCCTCGCCCGTCATCCCCGAACTGGGCTTCATGCTCAACAGCCGCGCCCAGATGTTCTGGCTCGAACCAGGGCTGCCGGCATCGCTGGGCCCGGGAAAGCGGCCACGAACAACGCTGACGCCCACGCTGGCCCTGCGCGACGGCGCCCCCTATATGGCGTTCGGTTCGCCCGGTGGCGATCAGCAGGAGCAATGGGCGCTGATGCTGTTCCTGCGGCATGTGCATCACGGCCTCAACCTGCAAGAGGCGATCGACATGCCCATCTGGCAAACCTCCGACATCCACAGCTCGTTCTATCCCCGCAATCGGATACCTCTACACCTTCTCGCGGAGGAGAGCTTCGGATCGCAGACGCTGGAAGATCTCAGAGTCCGCGGCCACAATGTCGAGGTCGCTCCAGCCCACACGATCGGCCGCCTTGCCGCCGTCTCCATGCCGCGAGACGGAACACTGCGCGCCGGCGCGACCGCAAGCCTGATGCAAGCCTACGCGGTCGGCCGCTAGCGGAACGACGCCGTCAAAGGTCCAGCAGTCGGGCGATAACGGGTGCGACCCCTCTACCGATGGCGCGGCTGTTCTCGGCATCGAGGTGGACGCCATCGACGTCCGACCCTCTTGCGACGCCGGCCGCATCAAAGAAAGCGCATCCCCTGCGGTCCGCAACGGCCTCATACGCGGCGGAGAGTTTCTCGGATTCGGCGATGCTTCGTCCTCCGGCAGGCACGCCATCCCCTTCACTGCGGCGGGTGAAGTGTGGCGGGCTGATGAGGAGAATGCGTGGCGGTCTTGCGCCGTATCCATACGGATAGGTCTGGACGATCTCGACAAGCCGTTCCATCCCGGCTGCGGCGCCAAGGACGCTTCCGCATAAATGGGGCTTCAAATCGTTGGTGCCCAACATGATGGCGACGAGGTCGAGCGGGTAGTGGCTGCCGAGAAGCGTCGGCAGGATGCGTGTTCCGTTACGATCAGCCGGCGCGCTGTAGTCATCGAAGGATGTGGTGCGGCCGGCAAGGCCCTCCGCAATGATCCGGACACCGGGAAGTTCCGCCTCGACAACGCTTGTCCATCGATCCTCGAAGCGATGACGACCGCCTCCGCCGGGACGCGCCCCCCAAGTCAGGCTGTCTCCAAAGGCCAGAACATGCCGTTTGCCCTCTTCCACTGCAGTCGCGGCGCTCATCATCCTTCTCCGACAGGGCCAAACTTCCGACACGAACTATAAATGATTTTCAGAGGACAAAAATCATTTGTTTTCGAATGAGGGCGTCATCCGACTGGCGGTGAGGAGATGTTGATGCATCAGCCCGGCTGCCGCGAAGTTCTCCCCTGCTTCGAGATGATCGAGGATTTCGAGATGCTCCCGATGATTGGCGCGGACGCGCTCCAGGCCATGCGTCCAGTTATAGTTGGAGAAACGCCGCAAGCGGTTTTGACGTCGAATGGCCTCATGGAAAAACCGGTTGCCGGAGGCCGCCGCGATCCCTTCGTGGAAAGCGGCGTTCACCTCGAACAAGGCCACCCCCAGCGCTGGGGTCCACGACGCCTCACTGATCTCCCGATGCCGGCGACGCATATCGTCGGCCCAGCCGTCGGGCAGCCGAAAGCCCGTCTCGAGGATGGCAGCAGGCTCCATGACGATACGAAAACGGTAGCTCTCCGCCCGTACCTCAGCGCCCCAGTTCGTGACAAAGCGCCAGCCGTATCCAAGCTTCCGCTGCACCATGCCGAGATCGGCCAGCGACTGCAGCGCATCGCGCACCATGGCACGCGGCACGGCATAGCGCTGCATCAGTTCGGATTCGGAAAAGTCGTCGCCCAGCGCGCCATGATCGCGATCCCGGGCGATCCTCACCAGCAGCTCTTCCCTGCCTTCACCGCCGTCATCGATCTCGAGTCTTGGCGGGAGCTCGACGAGCTGCACGCCCTTCTGCGGCAGGCGGACGACAACGCCTTGCTCGGCCAAGGCATTGAGCGCGGCCCGCACCGGCGACCTCGAGACATTTAGCCGACGCGCCAGCTGATGTTCGTTGATACGATCGCCCGGCACCAAACCTTCCTTGTGGATCAGATCGAAGATCCGTTCGGTCAGCGCGGTTTGAGGATTGGGCTGCGATGCTGTCATGGCCGGAACCAAAATGTTTTTTGTTGCACAAAAGACCGATTGGGGTCATAGGTATATCATAGTCGACGCCAAGGCCGCCATGGAGATTTCGAACATGCCCACGTCCTCCAACCCACCGCTCATTGAGGTCAAAGGCAATCCCCGCGTGCGGGGTCGACAGTATGGCGAACAGGCTGCAGAACGTGTGAAGCTCGGCATCGAGCACTACTCCGCCCAGCTCGACAGATCCGAGATTTCCTGGAAAGACATACGCGAAGTCACGGCGAAGTTCGAGCCGACGATAGCAGCCTTTGCCGAGGACTACCTCGATGAAATGCGTGGCATCGCCGAGGGGGCGGGCGTGGAGTATGGCGGCATCCTCCTGTTGAACGCCCGCACCGAACTGCTGAAGCTGGCGCAGCGCCGCCGGGCCGGCGAACCGATGCCCGATGACCCTGACGGGTGCACCGGCGTCGTCGTGATGCCCCCCGCTTCGACATCCGGCCGACTGATCCATGCTCAGAACTGGGACTGGAAGGCCGAATGCGCCGACACGTCCGTTATTCTCAAAGTCCGCCGCGACGATGGCCCTGACCTCATGACGTTTACGGAGGCCGGAGCGCTCGCTCGCTTCGGCTTCAATTCCGTGGGCATCGCCATCACGGGCAACTATCTCGAATGCGACCGCGACTACCGCAACTTCAGGGTTCCCCTGTCGCTCATTCGCCGCAAGGTGCTCGAGCAAAGCCAATTGGCCCTCGCGATAAAGGCGGCCTACTCAACGCGGAAATCGGCTTCAAACAACATCATCATCAGCCATGCCAACGGCATCGCGATCAATTTCGAATGTGCGCCCGATGAGACTTTTCAGGTTCTCCCCGAGCGCGGCCTGATCGTCCATGCCAACCACTTTCAGAGCCCTGTCGCGCTCACCAAGCTGCTCGATAAAGGCGTCGCGAACATGCCGGACTCTCTTTACCGCGACATCAGGGTCCGTGATCTGCTTGAGCGCCACCATGGATCGATCACGTCCGCGACTGTCAAAACAGCGCTGTTCGACGATTTTGAAACCCCCTTCTCGGTTTGTCGGCCGCCACGGGCGTCGCTGTCGGGCAACAATCAATCGGCAACCGTTGCGATGATTGTTATGGAGCCGGAGCTCGGCACCATGGACGTGGCGATCTTGCCGGCGCTCAACAGGTCCTTCTCCACTTATGAGCTCGACATGGAAGTGAAGCTTCCGACTGCGGAGGTTACCCAACTGTCGTTGGACTGAACACGTCCAGAAGATTTTGGACCACCCGGGTTCGTGGGAAGACGGGGTGATCGCCGCCCATTATTGGTCGCTCAACCCGAACTCATTGGCCATGTGATCTTCTTCTTCAATCGCAGAGAACCACATTCCGATAATCAATCATGGAGATAAGTGAGTACGGACCTTAGGGCGCCGCGCTGGGTCAAATCGTATGGCTCCTTCCTCGCGCGTCGATGGGTTATCGAGAAGGTCGACGCTTGAGCCTCACTTGATATCCAGCCTCGCGATCTTGTCGTCTTCAAGCTGAAAATACATGCGGCCGTTGCCGTTGAAGCCGTTGCCGCGGACTTGCACCGTCACGGCATAGCCTTCGGCGGCAGGGGTTGCACTGACCATCTGAAGGTGGGATTGAACACCGGTGTTGTCGGTCTTGTCCCACGAAGCCACTCCTGCATGTCCTTCGAACTGGCGACCCCAGTCATTCAGGATCGCATCTGGCGTGAAGCATGAGACTACCGCGACGGGGTCGCCGCGATTGCTGCTTTCAAAGAAACGCTGGATAGGGTCAGGTAAGTTCGTCATGTTCTCGCTCACTCTGTTGGAGGCGAAGGATTTCCGCTCGGTTCTTTTGTCGATCATCGCCCAGCGTCGCGGCAAGCGTCGCCGGGCGATGATCGCCTTGGTGCCCGGCTTTGCTGCATCAGCTCGCCGACGCCGAAAGCGCGCCGGGTGATCAGGAGTAGCCGGTTACGAGCCTGTTCCTAGTGAGCCCGTGCGTTCCGGCTCATGACACGCGCCGGCAGACCGTGCGATATCCACCCAGCAACGGAGCCGATGGCGCTCGCGCCGAACAGGTGCGCGATACTCTCGAGCGAAGGTTCGAGGTGCGCCGCGAACCACGCCACCAGGCCCAGGAAATAGCCCAGCAGGTTGTTCATCATGGGCAGGCCGCGCAGCGCTACGACGATCAGCGCAACAACGAACACGACGACCGGAAGCGCGAGGCCGGGACCAGCAATTGACGCCAGCGAGGGAATTGCGAGCGAGGCGAGCAGCCCGATCGCCATGCCCAGACCGACACAGCCGAGGTTCTCGACAGCGTTGCGCGTATCGAGACCGCGCGTGAAGAACGCGATCCAGCCGACGAACATGGCCCAGACGGGCAACGATAATGCCAGGCTGCCGGCTGCCGCGAGCGCTGCGGTGGCAGCCGCCACCACCGTCGTCACGATAAAGCTCTGGCGCGGGGAGGCAATTGAAGCCATTACATTTCTCCTTCAATCGGGGGGCGAGCAGCGCCCATGCCGGCGCGCCGGGCGCCCGACATGGGCGGTCTGGCTCAGGCCTTCTTCGCCGGCTTCAGCAGATCGGACAGGCCGACGCGGTGGAGCATTTCGGCCCGCAGGCGGTCGAGCACGGTGAAGCCGACATCGGCGCCGTCCTCGGTCGGATCGTAGTGGATCCGGAACGGGCGCTCGCCGAAGGGCGTGTCGACGACCTCGGCGATCATCTCGGCGACCGGCGCCGGGTCGGCGTCGTCGGGAACGATCGCGGCAAACGCCTTCTGAACCTGCTCGCCGAACCCGGCATAGGGCCCGGCCTCATATTCGGCGACGCGCGCCTCGTCGGCCGGCCGGCCGGAATGGGCGAAGTGGTTGGTGCCCTTGGTGAAGGCGCCGGGCACGACGATCGTCGTCTCGATGCCCCAGCGGGCGAGTTCGCGAGCATAGAGAACCGCCAACGAGTCCATGCCCGCCTTCGCGGCGAAATAGGGCGCGAGATAAGGCGGCGTGCCGCCGGCCGAGCTGGAACTGGATACCCAGACCAGCAGACCCTCGCGGCGGGCGCGCATATGCGGCAGCACCGCACGGTTGACCCGCTGCGTGCCGAGCACGTTCACGTCGTACTGCTGGGCGAACTGCTCCGGGGTGAAGGCCTCGGCCGGGCCGAACATCATGTGGCCGGCATTGTGGACGACGACGTCGATCCGGCCGCTCTCGGCAATGATCTTCTCCACGGCGGCATTGACCGACGGCTCGGACTGCACATCGAGTTCGATCGGGCGGATGTCACTGCCGGCGATGGCCGACAGCTCGGCAGCGTTTCCGGCATTGCGGCCGGCGACGTCGCGCATCGAGGCATAGACTGTGTGGCCGGCGCGGCCCAGGGCTTCGGCGGTCAGCCGGCCGAAGCCGCTGGAGGAGCCGGTGACGAGAATGATCTTCCTGGACATGGTGAAATTCCTTTCGGGTTCGTCCTCCTCAAGGCGGACGGAGAGAACGGGTTGAGAAGGGGATGATCAGATGATCCCGCCGTTGGCGCGCAGGACCTGACCGTTGATCCAGGCGCCGTCGGGACCAGCGAGGAAGGCGACCGCGTTGGCGATGTCCTCGGGCTGGCCGAGGCGCTCCAGCGGCGCCAGTTTGGTGAGCTGATCGATGACCGCCTGCGGCTTGCCGTCGAGGAAGAGCGCGGTGGCGGTCGGCCCCGGAGCGATGGCATTGACCGTGATGTTGCGGCCGCGCAGCTCCTTCGACAGGACGTGGGTCATCGCCTCGACGCCCGCCTTGGTGGCGGCATAGACGCCATAGGTCGGCTGATAGAGGCCCACGACGCTCGACGACAGGTTGATGATCCGGCCGCCGCTCCGCAGCCGCTGTGCCGCTAGGCGCATGGTGTTGCGCGGGCCCTTGAGGTTGATCGCGACCTGGCTGTCGAACAGCGCGTCGTCGCCGTCGGCGATCGTGGCGAGACGCATGATGCCGGCATTGTTGACGAGGACGTCGACGCCGCCGAACGCGGTCTCGGCCGCGTCCCACATGCGGGCGACGGCAGCGGGATCGCTGACATCGGCCTGGGCGGTCAGGGCCTTGCCACCGGCCTTCTCGATGCTCGCGGCCAGTCCCTCGGCTTCGGCGACATTGCCGGCGTAGTTGATGACGATGGTGAAGCCGTCCTGGGCAAGGCGTTGGGCGATCGCCGCACCGATGCCCCGCGAAGCGCCCGTGACGAGGGCGACCTTGGTGCTGTCACTCATGATGTTTCTCCTTGGTGTTGCGCTTCAGTGCGCGGTGGAAACATGCGCCTCGTGGGCATCCGGATAATCATCCGGAATTGGACATTACTGTTCTGTTCAAACGAACAATGTCAGGGAGGCAGGCGAGGAAATGGACCGGCTGGATGGGATGCGGCTGCGTGCTGCGCTACGGCGCGCTTCCCGATAGTGATCTGGTGGCGAGGACCGTCACCACGCTCAGGCGGATCCCCGCGCCACACCGTGCTATCCTGAGCGCTACGGCGTCCCGTCGCAGCCCGACGACACGATTCGTCATCGCGCCGTCGGAACCCGGACCACCACCGCAGGGAGCCTGACGCCGTTCGAGTTCACTATGATGGCGAGACGCGGCGGATGGACGTCGTCACCCCCTCTCCGTGAGGGTACGGACAGCTTTCGTGACGGTATGCTGCCGGGCCTCGGCCCTTCCGGTCTCGGTGCTCTATCCGACGAGCCGGCAGCTATCGCCGCGCCTGCGCCTGTTCATCGATTGGGCGATAGGCCAGTTCACTGCGCGCGAGGCGATCTCCGATCCCCCCCTGGCGCACTGGCTGACACCTAAGCCAGCGTGAATCTGACCGCTGATATCGACCAGTTCACAGTGGACTGGTCGATCGCGGCGTGAACCGGCGATGAGCCCATCTCGGTCATGATGCCTTCCGCCGCCCTTTGGCCGTCTTTCACGCTCGTCCAGATGAGCATGTCGACGACGAGCCCGTCCTCGCCTTCGCATATGCGGCGGGAGATGAAGCCCGGCTGCTGTTTCAGCCAGGCGTTGATGTCCTCATTGGCGGCGATGAAGGCTTTGATATCGATCCCGTCAGCAAGGCGGAACGTCGTGATCTCGACGGCTTCGGACATGACGACCTCCTTACCTTTGGATCAGATGATGTAGCCGCCGCTGACCTCAATGGACTGGGCGTTGATCCACCGGTTCTGCTCCGAGAGCAGGCTCGCGATCACGCTGCCGACCTCCTCGGGCTCGCCCACGCGGCCCAGCGCCGTCTGGCCCGCAAGCAGTGTCTCGAATTCCTCCGTCAGCCCGCCCCCGAGTTCGGTACGGTGGGCCCCGGCGCGATCGCGTTCGCCCGGATGCCACGCCCCCCGAATTCCTTGGCCTGGTAGCGCGTGAGCACTTCGAGAGCGCCCTTGAAGCTTGCGTAGGGAGCGACACCTGCCGTTGCGACCCGCGTCGTGGCGCTCGACAGGTTGACGATGTGGCCGCCGTCCACCATCAGGGGCAGCAGGGTCTGTGTGAGGAAGAACGGCCCTTTCAGATGCACCCGGAAAAGCCCGTCGAACTCCTCTTCGCTGACCGTCTCGATCGGCGCGTACAGGCCATAGCCGGCATTGTTGACGAGGTAGTCGAAATCCGTGCGCGCCCAGATGGTTTCCAGGGTGCTTTTCACCGCATCCCGGAAGGCGGGAAACGACGCAATCTCGGTGACGTCCAGACGAAGCGCGACGGCCCTCCCGCCAAGCGCCGCGATGCGCGCCACAACAGCATGGGCGTGCTGGCCGTTGGCGTTGTAGGTCAGGATGACTGACGCCCATCCCCGCCTTCGCACACGCGACTGCGGTCGCCGCCCCAATGCCGCGGCTGCCGCCGGTAATCACAACTATCTTCATTGACGCCTCGCCCACTCGTTCGCGAGGACGGTAAGGTGGCCAGCGGGACGACGCTCACCCGATTCTGCCTCATCCTTGCCTATTTCTGCTTTTCGCTTGATCGTCGGCCACCGCCATGACATTTCTCGAAAAGATGGATGCGCAGCTTCAGGAACTCAGACGACTGGCGGCCCACGCCGAGAACCGGCGAACGGAGACCGGTATTCCGCGCGTCGCTTCACGAAGCCACTCCGGGTCAACGACCTCGCCAGGATGGCATCACTGAGCGTCTCCGCCTTCCACCGCCATTTCAAGGCGGTCACGACACTGAGCCCGCTGCAGTATCAAAAGCGGATACGGCTGCTCGAAGCACGTTCGCTCCTGATTTCAGGCGCTGGCACCGCGACGTCGGTCGCCTTCTCGGTCGGCTACGAGAGCCCGACCCAGTTCACACAGGAATATGCCCGCCTCTTCGGACGACCGCCATCCAAGGACGCAGCCCAACTGCGCGAGCATGCGCATTGAGCCGAGCATGCCCATTGAGCGTTGTGGCGTCAGAGGTCAGGCCGGTCTTCCTTGCAAATTCCGAAATGAGCATCTCCCGACCCATTGACTATGGACTATGCTCCATAGCTATACGAGGTGCTTGTCAAGAAACGGAGACCAAGAAACGGAGACAATGAATGGCAAGCGCCGCACAGGATACAACGCGCACCGAAGGCAGTTCCAGGGACAGCCGCTCGGCGGCACGGCCAACGGTCGCCGTGGTCGGCGCCGGCGCCATGGGCGTCGTTACCGGCTATCATTTTCATCTCGCTGGCGCTCAGGTGGTCTTCGTTGTCAAACCTGAGCGGCTTGAAGATACGCCTTCAGCCGTCACCCTCTATTCCTATGACGATGCGTCTCTGAAGGATTTTTTGTCCTTCGATGTCATCGGCGGCCCCAGGGGGCTAGGCGGCATTGCCCCTGATTTCGTCATTCTCACACCGGATGGCGCGGCGCTGGCGAGCGAAGCCGGACGCGCCATGTTGCGCGAGCTTGGTGAGGCCATCCGCGATCGGCAATCCATTGTCGTCGTGGGCGCGGTCGGCATAGGTGTGCGAGATCTCGTCATCGCCGAGACGGCACTTTCGGATGACCGCGTCATCGCAGGTCTCTTCGCCATGCTGGCGCATCAGGTGGATGGCTTCGATCTGCCAATCCACCCTCCCACGGATGCGGCTCTGCTTGCGCAAGCCGACTTTGCTTACCGCCATCTCAATGAGGGGGGCTTCCTGCTTGAGACCCGCCACCCGCGTGTCGCCGCGCAATTCGTACAGCTCTACGATCGATGCGGCATTGCCAGGTGCTTCACGGCTACCCCGGAGCACTTCGCGATGATGATTCACGAAAGCGCGCCGATCAATTTGCTCGTCGGCCTCGGCCTGCCGATCACCGATATTGCGGCGGAAGACGGTGAACTGTGGACGCTTACAATCGACGCGATGCGCGCCATTCTCGGGCTGTCCGAGCACGGCAGCGCGGGTGCCCTCGCAGCAAAGGCCCTGACGTCCGAGAGCGTCCTGGCGACCCAGAGGGCTCTGGAGGCGGCAGCATCACCCCTCGACTACGTTGCGTTCAATGCCCGCCATCATGGCGTGAAAGTGCATGCGGCCGATGTTGCCATGATGCGCGGCTGCATCGCCCAAGGAGAGGCGGAGGGCCGCGACATGACTGCGGCGCGGCAGCTATTGCGACGGCTCGCATCAGCCGCGACTTAGCTATTGACCATGGACCCATGTCCGCTCGGGAACCGCCAATCCGGACGACCGCGTCCTCGCGAGACTCACAATAAGGTAAAATAATCGATGCAGATTGAAGGAAGCGTTGCCCTCGTCACCGGGGCAAGTCGGGGCATAGGCCGGGAGTATGTTCGCGCGCTGCTCGACCGAGGAGCCAGGAAGGTCTATGCGACGGCGCGGAACCCCGCCGACATTGATATCCAAGGCGTCGATATCCAAGGCGCCGAGTACCTTGCGCTCGATATCACCAGTCGCCAGCAGATCGAGGCCGCCGCTGCGGTCGCGGCCGATACGACGATCCTGATCAACAATGCCGGAATCGCGACCAACCAGAGCCTTGTGTTTGGCGACATGGATCTGATCCGGCTCGAAATGGACACTCACTTCTACGGCCTTCTCGGCATGGTGCGCGCGTTCTCGCCGATCCTTGAGAGGAATGGCGGGGGCGCGATCGTCAACATGCTGTCCGTGACGTCATGGTTCAGCTATCCGGGCGCCGAAGCCTATTCGGCGGCGAAAGCCGCCGCCTGGAGCCTGACCAACAGCATTCGCCTCGAACTCGCAAGCCAGAACACCCTCGTTGTGGGCGTGCAGCTCGGCGCCACCGACACGGATATGATGAAGGGTATCGACATGCCCAAGAACGATCCCGCGAACGTCGCCCATGCCGCGCTCGACGCAATCGAGGCCGGCGAATGGGAAGTGCTGGCCGACGACATGACACGGCAGGTCAAGGGCGCTCTTTCGGCCAACCCGAAGGTACTTTACGCAGACCTCATGAAATAAGCAGGCATCCTGGCAATAAGCCAGGAGCGCCATCCGGTCCCACGGCCCGATCACAGTCAGGATCCGATCACGCCTGTCCGGCGTCCGACGATCCCGGTCATCAGCACCAGCGCCGCCTCGAGCGCACGGAGCTGGCCAACCAGACGGGCTACGATATGGACGATCGCCTTGAGCTCGGCCGGGGTGATGCCGCAAGCGACCGCGGCGCGGGTATGCTCGCGAAGCTGCCGGGGACTGCCTACTGCAGCGACCACCGCGAGCATTGTCAGCTGCCGCTCACGGGTTCCGAGCGCGCCGGGGTCGTCGCCAAGATTGTCGGAGACCGACCGGCGCGCCGTCAGGGTCGGAAAAGTCTCCTTCATGAGTTCGAACAGGACGTCCTCATCGAGCGTGTCCTCGTCGTGCAGCTCATCGGACGGAAGGCCTGCCGCTTCATCTGCGAGGAGGTGGGAAGGAGAAAGGCCGACGGAGGGCGTATGATAATCGAATGCGTCGTTGAGTTTCATGGCGTCCTCGATATCGCTTGAGTTGTCGAATGAGTACCTTGCGCGAAGGATAAGCAGAACCTTCCCGAAGGTTTAGACGGAATGGCCGCGAAGAGCTTTTCAGCCCAGCTTAAGAATGGTCTGCAACCACACCATAAGCGCGACCGTCATCTCGGTGCGGGTCGACTTTACGCCGACCCGCGGATCGAAACGCATGCAAGAGTTATCGCGCCCGTCGCCGAAGATGTCCCGCCGAGGGTCTGCACCGGTCGCTCGACCAGCTGCCGACCGTCATTCTGCCGGCACCGGCGCCGTGTCGGCAAATGCCCCGGATGTGCCGCCGTGGTGCGCCAGGGGCCGGTTGCCGCTGAGCCTGCGGAGCAGCACGTAAAAGACCGGTGTCAGCACGAGCCCGAACAGCGTTACCCCCAGCATCCCGCTGAAGACGGTCACACCCATCACGCGGCGAACCTCCGAACCGGCGCCGGACGACAGGACCAGCGGGATGACACCCATGATGAAGGCGCAGGAGGTCATCAGGATCGGCCGCAAGCGCAGCCGCGCAGCCTCTAGCGCGGCCTCGAAGGGCGTGCGCCCGGCAAACTCCAGCTCCCGCGCGAACTCGACGATCAGGATCGCATTCTTCGCCGAGAGGCCGATCAGGACGACGAGGCCGATCTGCGTGAAGATGTTGTTGTCGCCCCCCGTCAGCCAGATGCCGGCGAGTGCGGAGAAGGCGGCCATCGGCACGATCATCAGGATCGAGATCGGCAGGACCAGGCTCTCGTAGAGCGCCGCCAGCACCATGAAGACCAGGATCAGCGCCAGCGGGAAGATCCAGACGCCGTTGTTGCCGGTGAGGATCTGCTGATAGGTGAGATCGGTCCATTCGAAGCTGATGCCGGGTGGCAGCGTCTCGGCCGCCACCCGTTCGATGGCAGCCTGAGCCTGTCCGGACGAATAGCCTGCCGCCGCCGTCCCGCTCACGTCGGCGGTGGGAAAGCCGTTATAGCGCATCGCGCGTTCCGGGCCGGAGCTTTGGCGGATGGTCATCAGCGCCGCCAGAGGGATCATCTCGCCCGACGCCGAACGGACCCTGAGCGCTCCCAGATCTTCCATAGACGCGCGGAACGGGGCATCCGCCTGCGCGCGCACCGTATAGGTGCGACCGAACTGCGTGTAATCGTTGACATAGAAGCTGCCGAGATAGACCTGCAGCGTGCTGAAGACATCGGGGATCGCCACGCCGAGCTGGCGCGCCCGTTCGCGGTCCACGTCGGCTTCGATCTGGGGCACGTTGATCTGGAAGGACGAAAACATGCCGCTCAATTCGGGTTGCTGGGCCGCGCGCTCGAGGAAAGCCCTTACCGTGCTATCCAGTGCGGCATAGCCGAGCGCACCACGATCCTCGATCTGCAACCGGAATCCGCCCGTCGCGCCAAGGCCGCGCACAGGCGGCGGCGGGAAGATGACGATCCGCGCGTTGTCGATTTGCGTGAACGCCCTGTTCAGCCGATCGCGGATCGCGGCAGCGCTCTGATCGGCCCCCCGCCGCTCATCAAACGGCTTCAGGTTGATGAAGGCGATGCCCGCATTGGTGCTGTTGAGCTGGCCGTTCACGGAAAGACCGGGGAACGCGAGGGACGCGCGCACGTCCGGATCCTCCAGGGCGATCTCGGTCATCTGGCGGACGACCTCGTCGCTGCGATCCAGCGTCGCCCCGTCGGGCAGCGTCGCGCTCGCGATCAGGTAGGTGCGATCCTGCTGGGGCACGAAGCCGCCCGGCACGGCGTTGAACAGCACGGCCGTCGCGACGACGAGCCCTCCATAGACCGACATGATCGCAAGCCGCCGGCCAAGCAGATGCCTGACGCCGACCTCATAGCGCTCGCCCGCCCGGTGAAAGCCCCGGTTGAACCAGCCGAAGAACCGTCCGAAGACCCGCTCCAACTGCCGCGTCAACCAATCCTTCGGCGCATCGGGCGCCCGCAGAAGGAGGGCCGCCAACGCGGGAGACAGGGTCAGAGAGTTGATCGCGGAGATCACCGTCGAGATGGCGATCGTCATGGCGAACTGGCGATAGAACTGCCCCGTGAGCCCGGAGGTGAAGGCCAGCGGGACGAACACGGCGACGAGCACCAGCGCGATGGCAATGATCGGGCCGGTCACCTCGCGCATGGCCCGCAGCGCGGCGTCCTTGGGGCTCAGGCCGCCCTCGATGTTGCGCTCGACATTCTCGACCACGACGATCGCGTCATCGACCACGATGCCGACAGCGAGAACCAGGCCGAAGAGTGTCAGCGCATTGATCGAGTATCCCAGCAGTGCCATCACCGCGAAGGTCCCGACGATGGAAACCGGAACCGCGATCAAGGGAATGATCGAAGCCCGCCACGTCTGAAGGAAAAGGATCACGACGAGGACGACCAGCAGCACCGCCTCGAACAGCGTGTCGACCACCGCCTCGATCGAGGCGACGACGAACTGGGTCGGATCGAAGACGATGCGATAGTCGACGCCGTCCGGCATCGTCTGCTTCAGCTCCTCCATCACCGCGCGGACCTGCCGGCCGATCTCGACCGTGTTCGAGCCCGGTGCCTGGAGAACGAACAGCGCCGCCGCCGGCTGGTTGTCCATGTGTGCCCGCACGGCATATTCCGCCGAGCCCAGTTCGACACGCGCCACATCCCGGAGCCGTGTGATCGCGCCGTTTTCGCCCGTGCGGACGATGATGTTGCCGAATTCCTCGGGGTTGCGCAGTCGACCGCGCACATTGACGGTGAGCTGGGTCCGCACGCCCTCGGCCGAAGGCGTTGCGCCGAGCGCGCCGCCGGCCGCCTCGACATTCTCGTTGCGGATCGCATTGACGACATCGGTGGCCGACAGGCCCCGCTCCGCCACCCGCTCGGGATCGAGCCATATCCGCATCGAATAGTCGCCGGCGCCGCGGATCATGACCTGACCCACGCCGCGGATGCGGGCGAGGCGATCACGCACATGCAACAGCGCGTAATTGTGCAGGTAGTTCATGTCGTATTGCTCACCCGGCGAGAACAGGTGCACGGTCAGCGTCAGGTCCGGGGTGCTCTTGATCGTGGTGACGCCCAGCCGACGCACCGCTTCCGGCAGGCGCGCCTCCGCCTGCTGGACGCGGTTCTGGACGAGCTGCGTGGCAAGGTCCGGATTCGTGCCGAGTTCGAAGGTGACGACGAGCGTCATGAGGCCGTCCGTCGTCGCCTGGCTGCTCATGTAGAGCATGTTCTCGACGCCGTTCACGGCCTCTTCGATCGGTGTCGCCACGGTTTCCGCAATCACCGCCGGACTGGCGCCGGGATAGCGTGCCGTGACGATGACGGTCGGCGGCACCACCTCGGGATACTCGGAGACCGGCAGATTGGGGATGGCGATCAGCCCGGCGATGAAGATGAGCGCCGACAGCACGCCCGCGAAGATCGGCCGGTTGATGAAGAAGGGTGCGATGTTCATGGCATCACCTCGCGTCGGCGGTCATGGACGTGGTGCGGGGCTCCACCTGGACGCCGGGCCGCAGCCGCTGAAGATTCGAAACCACGATCCGCTCACCGGGCTGAAGGCCTGACGTGACGACACGCATCCCGTCGAGCGATTGGCCGAGCTGGACCTCCCGATAGGCGGTCTGGTTGTCCTGTCCGAGGACGAGGACGAAGCGACGGCTCTGATCCGTGCCGATCGCCTCTTCGGGAACCAGGAGCGACGGCTCCGGCTGTGCCCTGCCGAGACGGACGCGGGCGAACTGCCCCGGCGTGAGAGCCCCCTGAGGGTTGGATAGGGTCGCGCGCAGCCGCACGGTCCCGGCTCGCGCGTCGACGCGGTTATCGACGAGCTGCAGCGATCCCTCGACGGGAGCGGCGAAGCCATCAAACTCCGCGCTCACGGGAATAGCGCCGATGCGGGAACGATCACCCCCAATGTCGGCGAGAGCACGGCTGACCGTGTTCTGATCAGCCTCGAATGCAGCGTAGATCGGATCGACCGACAGAATGGAAGCGAGCACCGGCGCATTCGGCCCTGCATCGACAAGATTGCCGACCGTGATCTCGCGCCGGCCGATCCTCCCGGAGATAGGCGCCCGAACCTGCGTGTAGGAGAGCGCCAATTCCGCGCTGCGAAGCGCGGCGCGCGCCATCGCCAGATTGGCCACGGCCTCCTCCGCGGCATTCGTGCGCTGATCCCGGTCCCGCGCGGAGATCGCATTCGACCCGACCAGACGGTCGGCGCGATCGGCCTCGGCGCGGGTGAAGCGGACCCGCGCTTCCGCTGCGGCGACCTGCGCTCCAAGTCGCTCGACCTCTGCGCGGTATGGCTCGGGATCGATCTCGACGAGCAGATCGCCCTGCTGCACGAGCGATCCTTCCACGAAGTGGATCGCGCTGATCGCGCCCGACACCCTGGCCCGGACATCGACCGCCTCGACCGGTTCCAGCCGCCCCGAGAAGTCCTGCCAGAGCGGGACGTCGAATTGCTGCACTGTCGTCACGGCCGCCGATATCGGCGCCACGGCATTGGATTGAGATTGGGCGCGTGCGCCCGGATCGGCGGCGTCAAAGAGGGTTGCGCCGCCACCGACGGCGAGAACACTGAGAGTCGTCAAAAGGGCAGCGCCCTTCCATCGCTGAATAGGCATGTTTGGTCTCCACGGTCGAGTTGTCGATCAAAAGGCGCTGTCGCGCTTTTCTTCGGTATGCCGTGGTTGGGTATGCCGTGGTTGCTGGCCCGCGATAATACGCACAATCGAGCAAGAGCTTTTAAGCAGAACAGGACAGTGGGGCAACCTCCAAAGCTGCGCCGGGAGTGCGGCTGGCTCAAGTTCAGTTAGCTCAGGTTCACTTGGCTCAGGTTCGCTTGGCTCAAGTGTGCTTGGCTCAAGTGCGCTTGGCTCATTTTGAAGTCGCGCTTTAAAGCCTGTTCCCCGTTGCCCCGGTTATCATCCCAAAGCCGCCTCAGTATCTTCCGGAATGAATGATGAGAGGATCCTGGCCTCGCCACGTCGTCGGCTTCTCGCCGCCGGGCTGAGCCCTCGCAATACATGTGATTGAGATGATGTCGTCCCTCACCTTGCTCCGGTCCCACGTCTTGCCGCTTGGCGGACGCCTGCGGCGCGCCATGTTTCCGGCGACGAAGGCGTCAGGGACGCCATCGCGCGACACTGAAGCCAACGCGCCCATGCCGATGCTCTCGGTGATGCGCTTCATCGCCGGCTATTGGCGCCGCCGTGCGCGCCTGTTCCTGACGGGACTGGCCGTCTCGCTGCTGGCCACCGTCTTCGATCTCGCCTTGCCCTGGGCCTCGGCGGCGCTCGTCGATGCGATCGCCTCGGGCCCGTCATCCGTCGAGGATGTCTGGCACGCTTGGGTGATTTTCATCGCCATGTTCCTGGGATTCGCGCTCGCGCGGAACCTCGCCCATCGCTTGTGGATTCCGGTCGCGGCCCGAAACATGGAGGAGCTGGCCAATGAGACCTTCGCGAAGGTCCAGACTTTGCCAGCGGCCTGGCACGCATCTGCCTTCGCCGGCGGTGTCGTCCGTCGCGTCAGCCGTGCCATGTGGGGCTATGACGAGGTCACCGATGCGCTGACGATCCGCGTCGGTCCCTCGCTGCTGGTTCTGGGCGGCCTGGCCGTGATGCTGATGATGCGCAGCCTGCTCGCGGGAGCCATCGCCCTTGTCGCGATCATCCTCTTCGCGGTGCTCAACCTCGTCGTCACCGCCCGCTATGTTCGCCCCGCCAATCAACGCTCCAACGAGCTTGACGCTACGATGAACGCGACCGTCGCCGACGCGCTCGCGGGAAACGCCGTCGTCAAGGGGTTCGCTTCCGAGCCCCGGGAGCTGGAGAGGTTCGCGGCCGATACGGCACACTGGCGCACATCGGCCATGCGCACCTGGGCCCGGTTCGTCGATCTCGGGATCATGCAGAACCTCGTGCTTCTGCTCTTGCAGGCGGGCGTGACCGGCATGATGGTCGAGGCTTGGCTCACAGGGCGCGCCTCGCCCGGCGACGTTGCTTTCGCCATCACCGCCTTCATCCTGATGAGCGGCTATCTGCGCAATCTGGGTGACAATGTCCGCGAGCTGTTGAAAGGGCTCGACGATACGGCCGATGCGCTGCGCTTCGTCCAGGCGAAGGGGGAGCCAATGGAGGAGAACGCACCGGACCTCGTCGTCTCCGGCGGGGCTGTGGCATTCGAAGGCGTGTCCTTCGCCTATGGCGATAGCCACCGATCCGTGTTCGAGAACCTGAACCTGTCGATCGAGGCAGGCGAAAGCGTTGCGATCACAGGCGAGAGCGGTTCGGGCAAGTCGACGCTCATCAAGCTTCTGCACCGCCTCTATCCGCTTGGCGCGGGGAGGATCCTGATCGACGGCCAGGACATCGCCAGGGTCTCCCTCTCGTCGCTCCGCCGCGCCGTCGCGGTGGCGCCCCAGGAACCGACGCTCTTTCATCGGTCCATCCGCGACAACATCGCCTATGGCCGGCCGGACGCCACGCTGGCCGAGATCGAACATGTCGCGCGCATAGCCTGCGCCGACGGTTTCATCGCGCGTCTTCCGGCCGGATACGATACGCTCGTCGGGGAGCGCGGGGTCACGCTGTCGGGCGGCGAGCGCCAACGGATCGTCCTGGCGCGGGCGTTGCTCCCCCGGACGCCGCTCCTGATCCTGGACGAGGCGACCTCAGCGCTCGATCGCGAAACTGAGGCGCAGGTCCTGCGCAATCTCGCGGCCTTGCCCGATCGGCAGACACGCATCGTCATCGCTCACCGGCCCGCGTCCATCGCGAGCGCCGGACGCGTCATCCAGATCGTCAACGGCCGATCGGTCCCAGACACATCGGCCGATAGCACGGCCCGCGTGCCGGCGCGGCCGAGCCCGTTCAGCAAGCCGGGGAATAGCTCAAGCGGGCGCAATGCTCCGTTCCGCGCCAGCGTATAGCAATGCGCTCGATCCGGCCCTTGCGCCCGTGGATCGCAGGAAATCGATAAACACCCGGAGCTTGGCGGGCACGCGACGACGGTCAGGATAGTAGATGTGGAGATCGTCGAAGCGCGGGCTCCAGTCGGAAAGTACGCGGACGAGTTCGCCGCTATCGAGAAAGCGTTCGATATAGCCGTTGATCATATAGGCGATGCCCAGACCATCGAGCGCGCTTTGCACCAGCGCTTCGGAGTCGTTGATGATCAGGCGCCCGTTCGGCACCATCTCCATGGTTTCGCCGTCCTTGGCGAACTCCCATCGTTCGATCTGCCCCGTGGTGACATGCCGGAACTGGATGCAGTCGTGGTGCTGCAGATCCCGGGGATGGACAGGCGTGCCGCGACTGGCGAGATAGGCGGGAGAAGCGATCATATGGGCGCTGATCGGAGGCCCGATCCGTAGCGCAATCATGTCCTTCTCCAGCAGGTCCCCAAACCGGATGCCGGCGTCGAAGCCCCTGCCGACAATGTCGACCAGGGCATTGTCGATCACGACCTCGACCGAGATCTTCGGATAGCGTTCGAAGAACGCCGGCAGGATCGGCTGCAGGATGATCATGTAGGCCGCCCGCGGAACATTGAGACGCAACGAGCCGGATGGCTGATCAGCGTGCTCGCCAAGCTCCTCGGTTGCGGCGGCCAGCTCCTCGACGCAAGGCAATATGCGCTCGAAATAGCGCTGGCCCGCTTCCGTCAAGCTCACGCTTCGCGTCGTGCGATTGAACAGCGGAAAGCCGAGCCGATGCTCGAGATTGCGGACCGCCTGACTCACCGCGGACGGCGAGATGCCGAGCCGCACGGCCGCGGCCGAGAAGCCCGATTCCTGTGCCACCGCGACGAAGACGGCCAGCCCCTCGAACTGATCCTGGCGAAGCATGCTGCGACTCCGATATTATGCGGGCTGGTTTATGAATGAACGGAAATTGCCTCTGATTATTATGAAATCAAAGACCGGAGTCCAGATACCGCCGGCTGCTTTCTGAAGCGAGGCTTCAAAGCGATTGCGCGATTAAGCGGATTATCGTGCGCGCCCGATCTGCTCATAAATGCCTTGTTCCATGATCCCGGGGAGACCTCCCTCAAGGAGACATCCCTGATCCAAACCCTATTCCGTGGAGCATTGACGATGAGCCGGTCCAAGGAAGACCTACCCGAATACGTTGCCGACCGCACAGGCCCGCACCGCTCGCTCGGGACAGTTCTGGCCACAGACGGAAGCCTGCTGGCACTGGCGTTGCTGGCCGCCTGGGCCGTCAGCGGCCCTCCCATGACTCTGTCCTCTCCCGAGGCTGCCGAGCTGAGCGCATCGCGACCTGCGCTTCGAGTCGATGAAACGACCGGTTTTGACGCGCGCAAGATGAGCGCGCGTCCGCTGTCGGAAACCGTCGACTGTGAACGGACGGCAGAGCTGGCCGTGCGGGAAGCACGCACCACAAGAGACCTTTAAGTTCGGCTTCAAGCGCCTTTGGCGATTGCACGGCTTATCCATGGGCGCGAGCGGATCTAAGTCGTATGCGCCGTTCCTCATTCGCTCAGAAAGAACTCAAATGGACAACACATCGACTCTCGCAGTCGAGGCACCGTCGCGTGCGGTGTCCTCGAACAGTCTCGCGCTCTTCTCGCTGGCGCTCGCCAGCTTCGCCATCGGCACGACCGAATTCGCGAGCATGGGCATCCTGCAGCTCTTCTCGACATCGCTGGCGATCGACATCCCGACCGCGACGCATGCGATCACGGCCTACGCGCTCGGCGTGGTGGTCGGTGCGCCGGTGATCACGCTCGCCGCCGCCAGGCTCAACCGCCGAACCATGTTGCTCGCGCTGATGGGCCTGTTCATCCTCGGCAACCTGCTGTCGTCGATCGCACCCGACATCACGCTGCTGGTCGCCGCGCGCTTCATCAGCGGCCTGACGCAGGGCGCCTATTTCGGGGCGGGCGCCGTCGTCGCGACCCACATCGTCGGCCCCGAACGCGCCGGCAAGGCCTTCTCCCTGGTGGTGTCGGGCCTGACCGTCGCCACCATCTTCGGCTCGCCGCTCGCGACCTTCTTCGGCCAGCATCTCGGCTGGCGCGAGACCTATGTCGCGGTGGCCGGGCTGGGCGCCGTTGCCTTTGCCGCTCTCTGGGCCTGGATTCCACGCAGCGACGCGCTGGCCGGCCGGCCCGTGGCGCAGGAATTGTCCGCGCTCGCGCGGCCGCGGGTCTGGTGGATGATGAGCGTCGCCGCGATCGCCGTCGCCAGCATCTTCGCCGTCTACACCTTCATCGGCCCCTTCGTGACCGACGCTGCCGGCTTGTCCCCTGCGCTGATCCCGGTCGGGCTTGCCCTGTTCGGCATCGGGATGACGTTGGGCAATATCGTCGGCGGAAGATTGGCGGACACCCATCCGGCACGGGGGCTCATCGTCGGATTCGGCCTTGCACTCCTGGTCCTCGCCGTTCTTGGCAGCGCTGGCTCCAATCCGCTGGTGCTGATGAGCGCGCTGTTCGGCGTCGGTTTCACGACGATGACGGCCATACCGACCATCCAGGTGCGCCTGACGCGTATGGCGCCCGAAGCGCCGACCATGATGGGCGCCATGAATATGGCGTCGCTCAACCTCTCCAACGCGATCGGCGCCTGGGCCGGCGGCGTCGTGATCGGCGCGGGCATGGGCCTGCTCGCGACCGCCTGGGCCGGATTCGCCCTTACGGCCGCCGGCCTCGCCATCTTCGCCCTCGGCTGGCGCCGCTCGACGATGTGACCATAAGAGGGCCGCTTTCCCGAGTGATACCGGCCCTCCTAGAGCGCGTTCCGATCAGACTGAATCGTCTGTTCGATAAGAATTCACTCAAAATCAAAAAGTTAGAGCATGTCATTGTTTCCGTGAAATGATGACATGCTCCAGAATGAAGCGATGATCCAGCCTCATCCCGGTGCGGAAGTCATGACAGATCGGCCAACAACACCTGTGCCAGCGTCTCGATGCGGGGACATCGACACGCTGCTGCGCGGGTCGGACCTTGTCGGTCGGTCCAGCATTGCTCTTGGCTGGAAAGGGCTGGTCGTCGAGCAAAGACGTGCCCCTCCGACGCTGCGTGCCGAGGAGATGCTGAACAGGCACTACATTCTGCTTTGGCGCGGCCACCCGACAATCACCGAGCGAGAATACAAACGTGGCCGCTTCACCCGCGTCGTCAAGCAACCCGGCACACTATCGGTCGGGCCGGCCGGCCATCTTCCGGCCGTCAGATCCCCTTCGCGTTACGACGTCATCGCCGGCGTGATTGACCCGTCGGTTGCTGGCAAGCTCGCCCAAGAGGAGGAGGTGGGCCCGCCACAACCGCTATATGAGCATCTTGGAGTCGAGGACTACGCGCTGGCGAGGCTGATCGATCTCGCGGCACGCGAGGCGGATGAGGATGGTGTCCATGGCCAGCTATATGGAGAGTCGCTGGCTGTGGCGATCATGGCGCGCTTCAACAGTATCTCCCGCAAGCGCAGCATCCCAACCTCGGCGATAGCCGCGCTTCCAAAGACACGCCTGCAGCGGGTGCTCGATAAGATCGAGAGCGAATATCATCGGGAACTGGGCCTTGAAGAACTCGCGCGCGAAAGCGGATATAGCCGCGCGCATTTCCTGCGTATGTTCCGCGCCGCGACGGGCACCACCCCGCATCATCACCTCCTCACGACAAGGCTCGAGAAGGCCCATGGGCAGCTCGTTGCCGGAGCATCTTCGATCACAGAGGTCGCGCTTTCATGCGGCTTTTCGAGCCATGGTCATCTGACCCGCCTTTTCCGCCAGCGCTACGGGATCACGCCGAGCGACGTCCGACGTGGAAAATAGCATTCGGGTGCAATTTTGAGCCTTTGGTGAAAGCGCGGGTCCAAAAGGCCAATTAACCTTCCGGTATGGTTTCTCCCCGCTCCCCGTTCGCTCGCCGGAGTACCGGATCAGCCGGACGGCGGACAAGGCATCACGCTCGGGTGCGCATCCGCGCGCATGCCAACGGCCCAGCCGCGACGGTTGGTGTGCCGTCGAGCTGTTGCCGCGCCACGCTTCAGGAATAACGACAATGACAGACACCTCCTTCAACGGACGTCGGCTAGTGCCGACCCATGATATCATCATCTGCGGCTCGGGTTCGTCCGGCTCGGTTATCGCTCGCCGCCTTGCCGACAATCCGGACCTGAAGGTTCTCCTGATTGAAGCCGGCGGCGACGACCAGCGTCCAAGCGTCCTGGAAGCCGCACGCTGGCCGGAGAATCTCGGTAGCGAGACCGACTGGGGATTCGCCGCCGAAGCGAGCGCACGCGTCAACGGCCGATCGATTCCGATGTCGATGGGCAAGGTCCTCGGCGGAGGATCCAGTATCAATGTCATGGCGTGGGCGCGTGGTCACAAGCGCGACTGGGACTATTATGCCGAAGTATCGGGCGACCCCGGATGGAGCTACGATTCGGTCCTCGATATCTACCGTCGGATCGAGGACTGGCGCGGTGCTCCCGATGTACGCAGGGGTAGCGGCGGCATTCTCACCGTCACGCAGCCGACCGATCCGAGTCCCGTCGTTCAGGCGATGATCGATGCCGCCGTCGAGCTCGGCATTCCACGCTTCGACAGCCCCAACGGCGAGATGATGGAATCGAAGGCCGGCGTCGCGCCACTTGACCTGCGCATGGAAGGCGGCCTGAGGCTCTCCGTCTTCGGCTCATACGTCCGGCCCATCCTCGACAGAACAAACCTCACCGTCCTGACATCGGCTCGGGTCCTGCGCGTCATGTTCGAGGGACGCCGTGCGACCGGAGTCGAGTTGATCTGGAACGGGGAGAAGCACGTTCTACGAGCTTCCGCCCAGGTGGTCCTCTCGGCGGGAGCGATCAATACCCCGCAGCTCCTGATGCTTTCCGGAGTGGGCGATCGTGCGCAGCTCGCTGCCCACGGCCTCGACTTGATCCAGCACCTGCCTGGCGTCGGAAACGGACTGCAAGACCACACGACGTTCCAGGTGGTGTCGGAGCATCCTTCATCCATCTTACCCCGCGGCAACGGCAGCGAGGCGATGCTTTACGCGGCGAGCTCCACCGCCGGAGCGGTTCCGGACATTCTGATGTGTCAGGCCGAATTCCCGATCTGCAGCCCCGAAGCCGGTCGTGGCGGTGTCCCGCAACATGGCTGGAGCATGTTTGCGGGCCTGGCCCAACCGAGGAGCCGTGGCCGCGTGCGCCTGCGAAGCGCCGATCCGCTCGCATCCCCGATCATCGAGCTGAACGCGCTCAGTGACCCGGACGATTGCCGCATTGCCGAGGAGGCCGTCAAACTGAGCCGTGACATTGCGAAGGCGGAGCCCTTCGCTCGGCTTGGCTCACGCGAGATCATTCCTGGAAAGCGCGCTGAGCAAGATCTCGCTGCCTTCATTCGCGACAGCGCGATGCCGTTCTGGCACCAGAGCTGCACCGCACGCATGGGTCGAGACGATGATGCGGTCGTAGGGCCGAATCTCAAGGTCTATGGCTTGGAGAACCTCACGGTCGCCGACGCCTCGATCATGCCGCGCATCACGACCGGCAACACGATGGGTCCCTGCGTCGTGATCGGTGAACGCGCGGCCGAAATCCTCTTGGCCGAGCTCGGCTAGTCTTTCCTCCGCTCCGATAGGTTCGCGTGGAGTCCCGATCTCGACAGGCGCCCGACCTGCGCTCGTCGAAGCCACGCTGGTGCCAGCAGGGATAGACCGGCGTCTGGTCGCTCGCGTTGTCGGGCAGGACACCCCGTCAGCGACCAGCCGACCGCGCCGGGATTCCGCCCGGGCTGCTCCTCGGGACCATGGTTTATGTCACGGCCCCTTTTATTGTTCGCCGAGATGAAGAAGCGTCGACATCAATGAAATTTGCCAAGATCCGTAAGTGCGGCTTCAAACCCTTTCGCCGATTGATGCTCTAATTCGACATAGATTGCGCTGCTACATCTTCGTCCAACGAACAGGAGATGTAGCATGACTCAGAAAGTTTGGTTCATTACCGGTGCGGCAAGAGGTTTCGGTGCGCTCGTCGCGTCGCGAGCCCTCGCAAACGGCGACGCTGTCGTCGCCACGGCGCGAGATCCCCGCAAGGTGACCGAGCGCCTCGGCGAGCATCCGAATCTGCTCGCGCTTGCCCTCGATGTCACCGATGAAAGACAGGCTCACACAGCGGCCGAACAGGCCGTCCAGACATTCGGCCGAATCGACGTCCTGCTGAACAATGCCGGCTACGGTCTGCTCGGCGCCGTTGAGGAGGCGAGCGCTGCAGAGATCGAAGCGCTCTATCGGACCAACGTCTTCGGTCTGTTGGCGGTCACCCGGGCAGTCCTGCCGCATATGCGCCGCGCACGCGCTGGCCACGTCATCAACATCTCCTCGATCGGCGGCATCGTCGGGTTCGCCGGCTGGGGTGTCTATGGCTCGACCAAGTTCGCCGTCGAAGGGCTGAGCGAGGCCCTGGCAATCGAGTTGGCGCCGCTCGGCGTCAAGGTCACGGTGATCGAGCCCGGCTTCTTCCGTACGGACTTCCTCGATTCCGCGTCGCTCATCACGAGCGCGAACGAGATTGCTGACTATCACGCGACATCGGGCGCGATGCGCGAGACGGCCGGGGGCGCGAACCACAATCAGCCCGGCAATCCCGACAGGCTCGCCGAGGTGATCGTCGACATCGCCGCTCTGTCCAGTCCACCCCTCCGCCTGCCGCTGGGCAGTGACACGGTGACGCGGACCGAACGCCGGGCGCGCGAGGCGGATGCACTGCTCGAACAATGGCGCGAGGTCTCAGTGTCCACCGACTTCGAACCGACGGGCGCGGTCGCCTGGGCAGGCTGATCGCAGTCCCTCCAGCCAAGGAGAATGATCATGAAAACCTGGTTCATCACCGGCGTCAGCTCGGGCTTCGGCCGGGCCATCGCCAATGCCGCGCTCGAAGCCGGCGACACCGTCGTCGGCACGCTGCGCAACGAGGAACAGCGAGAGGCGTTCGCGGCCCTCTCTCCCGGCCGTGCGCATGGCGTCATCCTCGATGTCACGGACAACGCCAACATTCAGCCGACTGTCGAGCGCGTCAAGCGCGAGATCGGACCGATCGACGTGCTCGTGAACAACGTCGGGTACGGCCATGAGGGGGTGTTCGAGGAATCCGCGCTCGAGGACCTCCGTCGCCAGTTCGACGTGAATGTCGTCGGCGCCGTTGCGGTGACGCAGGCGGTGCTGCCCTACATGCGCAAGCGCCCGTGAGCCGCGCTCGGCAGTTTCGCCGCCGGCCGGATCTGCGAACCGGCCTGACCAGGAGCCTTCCATGAACGTCATTTCGCTCGCTCGCACCGTCGCCGACGATGACGGCACCCGTGTGCGGCGCGGCCTCGCGTGCGGTTTGGTCGCTGCCGTGATCTGGGGCGGCTTCCTTGCAGTATCGCGACAGGGGATCGGAGCGGGGCTCGAAGCGGCCGATCTGGCGTTTCTTCGCTACGCGACGGCGGGCCTGTTGCTGCTGCCATGGCTGGTGCGTCGATCGCCGCATCGTCTGGCTGGAATCGGTTGGCGCAAGGGCCTCGCGCTCGCAATGCTCGCCGGACCGCCGTTCGTCCTGGCCGGCGCGAGCGGCTATCATTTCGCGCCGCTGGCGCATGGTGCAGTGATCCAGCTCGGGATGCTGACGCTGATGAGCATCCTGCTCGCCGCCCTGCTGGTCGGGGAACGCCCGAGCCTGCGCCGGCTGGCGGGAATCGGCGTGCTTATCATCGGTCTCGTCGTCACCGCCGGGCCATCCCTGCTTCAAGGCAGCTCGACCGCCTGGATCGGCGATCTGCTGTTCGCGCTGGCCGGATCGATGTGGGCGCTGTTCACCGTCCTGCAGCGTCGCTGGTCTGTTCCGCCGCTGGCTGCGACGGCCATCGTGTCCGTTCTTTCGGGCGCGATCTTCTCGCCCCTCTATCTGGCGCATGAGGGCCTGGCCTTTCTCGACAAGGCGAGCACGACCCTGATCGCCGAGCAGATCCTCGTGCAGGGTGTGCTCTCCGGCGTGGTCGCACTCTTCGCCTTCTCCCAGGCCGTCCAGAACCTGGGGCCGGCGCGCGCCACCCTTTTCCCGGCCCTCGCGCCTGCGGTCGCGATCCTGCTCGGCATTCCCCTCGCCGGCGAGATCCCAACCGGCCTTCAAATCGTCGGCCTCGCCATTCTGACCCTCGGGCTCGTCATCGCGGTCCGCGGCGGGGCGGCAGCATCTCGATCAAACCAAGCCTGAGGAATGCGTCATGACGCACATCGACGACCTGCCCGCAGTCGACCTCGCGAACATGCCGTTCGGCGGAGAGAAGAACTCCGGCCTCGGCCGGTTCGGCGCGCACGGCGTCATCGAGGATTTCACGACCGAGCACTGGATCTCGGTCCGGCGCACGCCGCGCGAATACCCGTTTTGACACTCTGAAATCGAAAGGAGCACTCCCATGGCAAATATCGACGCAAGCTTGTCCGGCCAGTTCGCCATCGGCGGCGACATCACCGTCAACCGCCTCGGCTTTGGCGCGATGCGCATCACTGGCCCCGGCATCTGGGGCGAGCCGGAAGATCGCCCGGAGGCGATCCGCGTGCTCAAGCGCCTGCCCGAACTTGGCGTGAACTTCATCGATACGGCCGACAGCTACGGTCCGTTCATCAGCGAAGACCTGATCGCCGAGGCGCTGCACCCCTATGACGGACTGCTGATCGCCACCAAAGGCGGCCTCGTGCGGCCGGGTATCGAACCCAACCCGTGGCCGATCATCGGCGACCCGCACTATCTCCGCCAGGCGGTCCGAATGAGCCTTCGCCGTCTCAAGATCGAGCGGATCGATCTGTGGCAGCTCCACCGGATCGATCCCCGCGTCCCTCAGGGGGAGCAGTTCGATGCGATCAAGTCGTTCATCGACGACGGCTTCATCCGTCATGCCGGTCTGAGCCAGGTGACCGTCGAGCAGATCGAGGCAGCCCGGAAGGTGTTCCCGGTCGCAACCGTGCAGAACCTCTACAATCTCGGCAATCGGGCTGACGAGGACGTGCTCGACTACTGCGAGGCGAACGGGATCGGGTTCATTCCCTGGTATCCGCTCGCGGCCGGGAGTCTCGCCCGGCCCGGCGGTCTCGTGGACAAGCTGGCGAAGGCCAAGGGCGCGACGCCCGGCCAGATCGCGCTCGCCTGGTTGCTCAAGCGCAGCCCGGTCATGCTGCCGATCCCGGGCACCAGCCGGGTTGCGCATGCCGAAGAGAACGTGGCCGCCGCCAGCGTGACGCTGAGCGACGCCGAATTTGCCGAACTCGACTCCGTCAGCCGGGGCTGATCCCGACGGAGTCGGCATCCCTGGCGCGCGCCGGACTTGACGCGCGCCAGGAAAGCCCGAATGAAAGGAAGCAGAAATGTCATCATCAGTGTGGTTCATCACCGGCTGCTCGACCGGTTTCGGGCACGAGCTCGCCAAGCAGGTCATCGCGCGGGGCGACCGCGCGGTCGTCACCGCACGCGACAAGGCCCGCCTCGCCGGCCTCATCGATGGGCATGAGGACACGACGCTGGCCCTCGATCTCGATGTCACGCGCTCCGACCAGATCGACGCGGCCGTGGCTGCCGCCGTGGCGCGGTTCGGCCGGATCGACATCCTCGTCAACAATGCTGGCTACGGCTACATGTCGACCATCGAGGAAGGCGAGGAAGTGGAGATCCGCCGCCAGTTCGATGCCAATGTCTTCGGTCTCTTCGCGATGACGCGCGCCGTCCTGCCGGTCATGCGCCAGCAGCGCAGCGGGCATGTCATCAGCATCACGTCGGTCGCCGGCATAGTCGGGTTCCCCGGTTCCGGCTACTATGCAGCGAGCAAGCATGCGGTAGAAGGATGGGCCGACGCCCTTTCCGCAGAGGGCAAGCCGATCGGGATCAAGGTGACCTGCATCGAGCCCGGCCCGTTCCGCACCGATTGGGCCGGCCGTTCCATGACGCAGACCCCTAACAGAATTGCCGAATATGCGGAGACTGCAGGCGTCAGGCTCAGCGGCACGAAAGAGGTGAGCGGAAAGCAGCCGGGCGATCCGGCGCGCGCCGCTCAGGCGATCATCGGCATTGCCGGGACGCAAGCGCCGCCGAGGCACCTGGTCCTCGGAGCGTTCGGTGTCGATCAGGTGACCAAGCGGCTGCATGCGGCGCTGGCGGACGTCGAGGCTTGGCGGGAAGTGGGCCTCGGGGCGGACTTTCCCCCGGAATAGGAGCAGCAGGCAGGAGTTGGGATCATGAAACGACGGATTATCGGTGTTTCGGTTCTGGTCGGCGCCTTGATGGGTCTCGCGAGCGCGTCAGCCTTGGGCCAAAGCATCAATGCGGGAGAATACGCATACTCGACCGACCGGCCATTCGAAACCAGCGTGGTCGCGGAGTTCGATACGCCCTGGGCCATCGCGTTTCTGCCTGACGGCAGAATGGTGGTCACGGAGAAGGGCGGGCAAATGTTCGTGGTCTCCGCAGACGGACAAAAGATCGCGATCGCCGGCGTGCCCGCGGTCGCGGCGTCCGGCCAGAACGGCCTTCTCCATGTCGCGGTCTCGCCGGATTTCGCCAATGACAGGCGCATCTACTTTACCTTCATGGAGCCCGGCGATGGCGGAAGCGGCCTGGCGCTTGCACGGTCGGTGCTCGGCGTAGCGGGATCCTCCGCCCGGCTGCAGGACCTGGAGGTGATCTGGCGCCAACTGCCGAAAGGCGGCGGTGGCCAGCCCGGCGGCATCATCGCCTTTGCACCCGATGGCCGACATCTCTTCCTGACATCCGGGGACCGCATGCGGCCCGATACGGCCCAGGATCCCGATCAGGCGCTTGGCAAGGTGCTCCGTCTCAACCTGGACGGCTCGACGCCGGCCGACAACCCGAACGCTGCGGCAGGCGCCGTCAGGGCCCAGACCTGGACCAGCGGCCATCGCAATCCTTATGGCCTTGCCTTCGACGGCAACGGCCAGCTCTGGCTCCATGAAATGGGACCGCGCGGCGGCGATGAGCTCAACCTGATCGTCGCCGGCGAGAACTACGGCTGGCCGATCGTCTCGAACGGCGACAATTACAACGGCACGCCGATCCCCAGGCATTCGACCCGTCCCGAGTTCACCCCGCCCGTCCTCTACTGGACGCCGGTGATCGCGCCGGCAGGCCTCGCCTTCTATCAGGGGGACCTGTTTCCGGATTGGCGGGGGTCGGCCTTGATCGGCGGCTTGGCGTCTACGGCGATCGTGCGCGTGAGCTTCGACAGGCAGGGGGGCGCAGACGAAGCCGACCGCTGGGACATGGGCAGTCGCATACGCGATGTCGCCGTGGCACCCGATGGCTCGGTATGGGCGATCGAGGATGCAAACCCCGGCGCACTCATGCGCCTGACGCCGACCGCGACCGACTGAGCCGGCCACCGACCGAACACCCGACATCCTTGAACAAGCGCGGGGTGATCCTTGGCTCCGGCTGTGGGACCGGCTTGCCCTGCCACCACCACAAAGGTGATAATGATGATTGATCTTGCCAACAAAACCGCCCTGGTAACGGGCGCTTCACGGGGCATCGGGCGCGCCGCCGCCCTGGCCCTCGCCGCCGCCGGGGCCCGTCTCATCGTCCATTATGGACGTGGTGCCGACGAGGCCCGGGACGTGGTTGCACAAATTCGCGCGGCCGGAGGCCAGGCCGACGCGGTCGGCGCGGATCTCGGCCTGTCGAACGGTCCGGCAGAGCTCGCCGCGAAGGTCAAGGCGCTCACCCCCGGGACTATCGATATCCTCGTGTCGAATGCTGGCGTGTCCAAGGCAGCGACGATCGAGGAGCAGACGATCGAGGACTTCGACCACCTGTTCGCGGTCAATGTCCGTGCCCCGTTCTTCCTCGTCCAGCAGCTCCTGCCGGCGCTCGCCGACGGGGGCAGCATCGTCGTGGTGACCTCCGTGACCGCCGGAGCGACAATGGGTGCCCTACCCGTCTACGCGGCGGCCAAGGGCGCACTAAACACCCTGGTTCGGCATTTCGCCGTGCTGCTGGGGCCGCGCAACATACGGGTCAACGGCGTCGCGCCGGGCATCGTCGATACCGACATGTCGCACTTCACCAAGACCGAGGCCGGGCGCGAGACGGCTCTATCGATGCAAGCCCTGAAGCGGATCGGCGCGCCGGACGACATCGCCGGGGCCATCGTCTTTCTCGGGTCGGATGCGGCGGGATGGATGACCGGAGACATCCTCCATGTCGATGGCGGCACGAAGCTCTGACAGCAGCGCGCAAATCCATCGGGCAGATGCAGGCGATGGCCTGAGGCGGCTCCCGAGCGGATCGAAACGCGGAGGCGGGCAACCCGTCCGCCTCCTCCACCGGGCCATTTCCTCAACAACGACCAGCCCTTTCCGGAAAACCGCCTCCCGGGAAACGAACCGGCTTCACCATCGTGGCCCGGGCATGCTGGTGCACGCAAGAACGGCTTCAACATCTCGCCGAGGTCGGTCGAACGCACTTTCGTGTGGCTTTCGAGATCTCGCCGCCTCACCGTCCGATACGAACGGCGCGCCGACATCCATCTTGCATTCACCCTGTTCGCGTGCGCCATCATATGCTTCAGGGCTATGACGCGATGGTTTTGAAACGCACCCTTATGAAAATCCCGAGACTTGAACTTATGCTCCCACTTCGATCCGGGCTGCCAGTCGGAGACATTCTCGTGCCCCCAGTAACGCCGCGCAATATCAGGCCGCGTGATGGCTTCGAATACCTTGTCGGGCGTCGAGGCGATGTAGGTGACGTAAACGAAGCTGGTCTTTTCCGTGGTCATCGTCATTTCCCTTCGAGTTCCGTCTTCAAATCGTGCAGTAGGCTGAGCCGCTGGCGTCCGAACTTGCGCACCCAGCGCTCGTAGACCTGGTGGAGCGGGACGGGGTTGATAAAATGCAGCTTTTTCCGGCCACGCCTGACCGTGCTCACCAGATTGGCGTCCTCCAGTATCCCGAGATGCTGGGTGGCTGACTGGCGGGCCATGTCGAGGTTTTCGCAAAGCTGGCCGAGCGTCTGCCCGTTCTTCTCGCAAAGAAGGTCGAGCAACTTCCGGCGGATCGGATCGCCCGGCGCCTTGAAGATCTTGTCCATATCCATAGGTCACTCTCGTCTGCATGGGCAGAATATGCAGTCAATCACCTGTATGTCATGCCGCCGGACCGTGAGGCCATTACAGGCAATAGCGTAACGAAATTGTCTCGGGGGGGGGGGGCAACTGGCAGCCATGATGACCAAGTTGGGGTCGGAAACTGCCAGTCATGAGCGGTTGCGCCTGCACCCCACCAAGCCGACGGAGGCGCCGCCGTAAACGAGACCGATCCCGAAATCGACGAGGACATGACCAAGCTGCTCCGCCGCCTCGTCGTAAATGGACGGCCGCCCGCAGCTGGAGCCGGAAAATATACAGTATCGCATTGCCTTACCTCATGGCCGGCTCGACTCGGCTTTCGTCAGCGTGAACGCGACAAGCAGCGGAACATCGGGGCCACGTTTGAATACCTTTTCCGGCGTCGCTCCTTGAAAATCACGCGGCAGCCACTCACGGCATTGATTGATCGCCAGGCCGACATTTGAGGAAGCGTTGATGTAGTCGGAAAAGCGGTGCGGAAAGGTCGGCATCCGCACGGTCTCGCTGCCATCCCGGAAATGGGCGCTCACGTTGCCGAGCGACAGGAATGGATGGATTTCGATTACCGCGATCTTCCCCTTCTCATGGAGAAGACGGCGGGCTTCGCGCAGCGGCGATATCAGGTCGCCGACATGCTCCAGAGCCAGGGAGAAGAGCACTAAATCGGCAACGCCATTGATCAATGGCAGGGGCTGCGACATATCCTGCTGGAAAAGCACGAAATCAGGATCGCGCGCACGGGCTTGCTCCAGCATCCCCGGCGAAAGATCGCAACCGATCAGCCTTTCAGCACCGGCCTGCTTCAATCGCGCAAGATTGCGGCCGGTGCCACACCCGAACTCCACGATGACTTTGCCACGGGCATCATCGGACAGACGCTCCACAATCTGAGTTGCGCCGAAGACCATCGGATTGTCGTAAGCATCATAGAAAGACGCCCAACGGTCATAGGCTTCCGCGACGGAGAGAAAGATATATTCATCGTTCATTTTAATTTATCTCCGCTGCGTCGTTGAGCCGCAAGTATCGATGCTAACTGCTGAATATGCAGACCATCAGCGAGGCCGTGATGCACCTGGACTGCGAGCGGGAACGTAAGGGTATCTCCGGCCTTCTGGAAACGGCCGACGGCGATGTTCGGGATTGGGCAGTCGACGCTGACACATTGGCCGACGGTCCAATCAGGCAAACAGAAATGTCGGCTCGTAGCTGACCGGAAAATTCACGGAGCGGGCGATGAAGCAGACCTCGTGAATCCGGTGATGGATGGTCGTCGCAGCATCGATATCCGCACCGGGTGGCACTGTGATGCGCGGACGCAGGATGGCAGAAGTGAACCGCCCCGTCCCGTCAGCCGTGACCTCGCCAATACCGATCGGGGAATCCTCGTAAGCCGTGACGACGATCCCGGCATCCGAGGCGTAATGCAGATACCACAGCATATGGCAGGCGGACAAAGCCGAGATCAGCAGGTCCTCGGGGTTCATCTTGCTTGCGTCGCCCCCGAGCAACGGATCGTTCGAGCAGTGGATGACAGCCTTTCCCGACATGGCGATGTCCCAGGTTCGGTCATACGTGCGATAGCCTGCTGTGCCCGCTCCACGGTTCCCGGTCCAGACGATGCGCGATGAATATTCACGTCCCATGTGCTTGCCTTCTCCCATGAAGATTCGGACCTGTTAACGCATATAAGGCGTGCCGACGAGGCTTGCGCCATTCTATGTCAATGAGGCGATGCCGTCCGAAATCTGGCGGCGTTTAATTCAGCGGAATTTCCGTTGCTGAAGTGAGGATGGGATAAAGTGACGCGACCAGCAGCAGCGCCATGGCGACATTGAAGACCCGCAGATAGACGCGATTGCCCAAGAATCGCTGCAACATGGTCCCGAACGCCGCCCAGACGCTAACGCAGGGGGCGTTGATGACCATGAACAGCACCGCCACGATCGCAATGTTCAGGAAAAAGCCGTCCTGCGGCGTATAGGCTGCAACTGCGCCGATGGCCATGATCCACGCCTTGGGATTGACCCATTGGAAAGCCGCTGCCTGGAAAAAGCTCAGCGGCTTGGCATTCGAACCTTCGGCGCTTGCTGCTGCCGAGCCGGCGATGCGCCAGGCGAGACAGAGCAGGTAAGCCGCACCACCATAGCGGAGCGCATCGTGCAGGATCGGAAAGGCAAGGAACACGCTTCCAATCCCCAACCCGACCGCCAGCACCATGATTGCGAAGCCAATGCTGATGCCAAGGATCATCGGGATCGTCGGGCGGAACCCGTGGTTCGCGCCCGATGCCAGCAGCATCGTGTTGTTAGGGCCGGGTGTGATGGAGGTCACGAACGCATAGGCGGCAAAGGCCGGAAGGAGGTCTAAAGTCATCAGTGCGCCATAGAGATCGGTCGGTTGATGGCTACACTATAAAAACGTGACGCTTTGCGATAAATTGCTAAAGCGTCACGTGACACTTTTCTGGATACCCCATGCGCCTTGCCTCTCCCTGGACGCCCCGCCTGTCCGAAACGAAAGGGCTTCCCTACGAACGGCTGGTCACCGCGCTTGCGGACGATATTGCCAGCGGGTCTGTCCCTAGCGGCGCCCGCTTGCCGGCGTACCGCGATCTTGCCTATCAGCTCGGGATAGGTCTCGGCACCGTCACCAAGGCCTATGGCGTGCTTGAACGGCGTGGCCTCGTGCATAGCGTTCGCGGCCGGGGGATGTTCGTGACCGGACTGCCGTCCAGGCCGGCAAGCATCATCGACCTGAGCCTCAACACGCCGCCGCAGGTATTGAGCGATCGTCTGCTGGCCGCGACGCTGACCAAACTCGCCAAGCGCCTCGATGCCGGGAGCTTCGGTGCCTATGCGCCCGCTGCGGGCAGCCACGCGCACCGAAGCCAGATGACACGCTGGCTGGCCCTGCAAAGGCTGGAGGCCACACCCGACCGCGTTTTGCTGTGCCATGGCGCTCAGCACGCTCTTTCCATCGCCTTCGGCCTGACCTGTCCTCGGGACGCTGTCATCCTGACCGAATCCGTGACCTATCCGGGAGCCATCGCGCTTGCCCGCCAGAACGGTCACAGGCTGATCGGACTGGAAATGGACGAACAGGGCCTGCAGCCGGAGGCGCTGGAACGGGCGCTGCAATCCCGTGCCAGGGCATCCGGGCGTGTTCTCTACATCACACCGACCTTGCAAAACCCCACGGCCTCGACGATGGGCCTTCATCGCCGGGAGGAAATCGTTCGGCTCTGCAAAGTCCATGACGTCATCATCGTGGAAGATGATGTGTACTCCATCTTTGCGCCATCCGACCTTCCGCCGCTGGCGGCACTCGCCCCCGAACGAACGCTCTACGTAAGCGGCCTGTCGAAAACGCTGAGCCCCGGTCTGCGGATCGGGGTGCTGGCCGTGCCTGCACCATTGGCCGAAAGCGCGGTATCCAGGCTTCAGGCCACGTCCTCGATGGCATCCCCGATAAGCTGTGCGATGATGGAAGAATGGCTGACGGACGGCACCGCGGCTTCGGTTGCAGCGTCGATTCGCGTCGATACAGCGAAGCGCTGCGATCTTGCCCGCACTTTGCTGCCTCTCAGCCGTGTGCCGATCTCGGCCGCGGGTTTCCATCTCTGGCTTCCCATGCTCGTGACCGACGCCGAGCGTCTCGCGCGTAGCGCGACGGACAGGGGCGTGATCGTGCCGTCGCCGACAGCGTTCCTCGTCGATCCCGACAACCCGCGGGCCGGTGTCCGGCTGAGCCTGGGAGGACCGCCCCTCGGCGATCTGAAGCAGGCCCTGACGATCATCAGGCAGCTTCTCAATTGAGAGCATATGCGGGACCAACCGGACAACGCCAACACCACCGTATCAAGAAGCGAGCGCATTCGCCGCATCCGTCAGGAATGGCCGAGGCTGTCTAACCGACAGGTTGTCAAGCTGGTAGGATGCCGTTTGGCGATAACGGAGCAAGCGACAGCTTCCATCGAAGCGGACGGAGACAGCAAGGATGAATTATGAAATTCGCGCCGCCCGCGACGAGGACGCCTCCGCAGTCAGCACCGTCATCCTGTCGGCACTCCGGCGGACCAACGCCAGGGATTATTCCGAGGAGATCATCAGGCGCGTGGAACGGAGCTTCAGCCCTGCCGGGGTGCTTGAGCTTATGCGTAACCGAAAGGTTTTTGTTGCCGCGGAGGGGGCACAAATAGTCGGAACCGCTAGTCTCGACGGGCATGTCGTCCGCACCGTGTTCGTAGACCCCGACGCTCAAGGCCGTGGTGTCGGTAGGCTTCTTATGGCCGCAGTCGAGCAGGCGGCCCGCGCAGCCGGTGTCGGAACGCTGGCGGTCCCCTCGTCGGTGACAGCAGAGCAGTTCTATGCGAAGCTTGGCTTCAAGGCGGTTCGCGATAGCTTCCACGGCAAGGAACGGACGATCATTATGCAGCGGCAGGTTTCGGGAAGCTGATTGCAAAGGCCGCATGGCAGGTGTGGGCCGCTCATGTCGGTGACCAGGCGAACATTGGTCTGAAGAGGCGCTGCGCATTATCGGTGAGCGCCTGCATGTCGGCCAGCAGCAGGAACTGTTCGTGGCTGTCCTGAAAACGCAAGCGGTTGCGCAGCGATCCTGCGTAATGGCCGATGTGCAGCGGGCCGGTCGTACGGTCTCCAGTCAGGATGACGGGTCTGGTGATGGGTATCCTATCCTCATTGGCTGGGGGGCACCGCATGGGGGATCATCGAAACGAAAGGCCGCCCTTGCGGCGGCCCCGGGAATGCACGAAACGTCCGGCCGCCCTGTCAGCAGGTCAGCCACCAAAGATTGGCGATGATCGTCGTGCGTTTCATGGAAAGCTCCATAACCTCCGGGTGAAGTCACGTCAACAGACACCAACAACAGCTGACAGACTTGGGTCCAACCCCGCTCCAGGTAAGCGATAACACGGCGCGCCATCGCTGCAAACATGCTCCCGCAGGCGTATTCTGCCCATTCCCGCCCTACCGGTAGCGCTGGTCGCTTCCGGGAACCGGCCATTCGTGCTTGCCGCAGTGATATCCGCACGAGAATGTTGGCGATGCGGGACTTTGCGGACAGCTGGCACCCTCCAAATTTGTACCTTGAGGGGCTGTGCGGCAAGAACCTGCTATTGGCAATAGCTGAACGCATAGCAAGTTGATTGTTGCGACGGAAGACTGGCGCACCTTTCAAAGCCGGACCTTCCCGTCTCTTAAAGAAGCTTCGGATATTTTCTCGGCTCGGTCTCATCCGTCATATCGTTGCGATACCAACTTGGCTCGCTAAGAGCGCCGCGCCAGACATAGACAGCGAACATTGGACGGGAGGAAGTCCGTATTGCATGGCTGATATGGCTGCCGTGAAAGACAACATCCCCTTCCCGTTTGACGACGAAATCCGATTGCGCGCCGATTTGGAACTCTGCCTCTCCGGCGACGACGATATAGCATTCTTCCGCAGCATGCGCGTGAGGAGGATAGTCTATGCCCGGTCCAAGAATGAACAGGCCAAGAATGATATCCGTGCTTTGGAGGCGGCCCGCAGGACCGATGCATTCACCGGTCGCGAAGCTTCCAATAAACGGTTGCGACCAAGGAGACTCCTCATAGAACTCGGACCATCGTGCATAGGGGAAGGCGTCCAGCGCGGCTTCGAAAAGCGGGGTTCGGCCGGGAGAAAGACCTGCATCAAACAGGAGAGGCGCATCGCGCAGTCCCCTCACCGACCGGGACTTATTTTGCGAAAGCAGGGCCGGTTGCGATGCCTCCGCGCGGCATATCTCGGCGAAATCCTTTGCGGCGACACGCCGATCCGGTTCGATCGACGCGTCGCCGATCTCCCGAAGGTACTGTTCTGTTTCTGCCAACAGGCGATAGATCACCGTTCTTCCATTCATGAAGGGAACCGCTTGAGCATCAAGTTTGGCATGGGGATGATTTGTTATTTCGACTCTATTGTCGGCTATATCACGCGCGAAGTCGAGTCTCGCGCCGCGGTCTCAATAGCAACAAATGCCTTCGGCGGGCTCATTTAAGCACCGGGATCGAAGAACGCCCGCAATGGGCCCGAAGCGTCGGATGGCAACGCAACGTCACCCGTGCTGCAGTCAATGCCAATCGGACGACATGCCCGGCCCCGACCATCCGTTCAGGCTTCGCAAGCAGCTTCCCGAAACCCGCCATTCGCGTTCGCCACAGCGAATGATGTCGGCAAGGTATCGGCGATGCGGGACAGTCCTTCCGTTCTGCTTCCCTACAGGTCGGACAGGTCCCGCCAGTCCGATGGTAAGCAAAATGTCGTGGCGAAGCCTCTTTCCTCGGTGTGCGTCAGGCGCAGGGCACGGCTCTTTTGTCCCGACGGGCCTCGACTGAAGCGATGCTTGCTGTCGAAGGTTAGGCATCGCTCCTTAACATGTCAGGCCGAGCAAGCAGGATGAGCGGAAATCTTGCCCCTGCTCGAGAACTGGACACGAATATTCTATACCAGCTGAATACCGCCATCGAGTTCTAAATCGATGCCATTTGCTGCCCGATTGTCCATCAAGAACAGCACAGCATGAACAATGTCTTCGACGCTGGCCAGACGTCTGGAAGGAGTGCGCGCTTTCATTGCGTCGATGGCTGGCTGACTTCCCTCGGCCGCGCGCTTGATCCACCGCGGAGAGTCCTCGACAAGACCTGGCGAGATCGCGTTGACGCGAATCGGCGCCAACTCAACAGCGAGCGTCCGCAGCATCCCGATGGTGGCGCCGTTGACAATGCTCACCATTGTTGAACCTGGATATGGGTTAGCCTTGGCCAGCCCAGCAAACAGAACAATCGAAGATGTCGGCTTCAACCGCGGCAGGACGGTATTGATCGCTTCGACATACCCAAGTACTTTCACCCTCGTCGCACGAGCGGCTTCGGCGTAATCGATGGTCCTTACACTTAGGTTGGGACCGTACATGGCGGTCAAGATCAAATGATCGATTGGGTCGCCTGCACCCAGAGCGGCTTTAATGCTGGCGGGATCTTCCAGATCGATATGAACGCCGGTCGCCGACGCCCCGATCGAGCGCGCGATCTCCGTCGCACGCTCAGCACCTCGACCGCCGATAGTGACCCGAGCACCTGCGGCAACAACGGCTTTGGCCGTAGCGAGTCCGAGGCCTGCTGTGCCACCAATGATGAAAACGTTGTCTCCAGCTTCAGGCATGACATACTCCTGGTATGGGAAGATGAGGCTCCTTTCTCGTGCTGATCCGTTGGAACCGACCTCATTTCTGCGTCGGCGCCACGATCTTCATCACGAACGAAGTCGGCGCCTCGCCCGGCCCGAACGGTCCAGGGACCTTGTTGCTCACCGGCGGTAGGCTCTTGAGATAGGCCGCAATCGCTCTGGCGTCAGACTCGGTGAGCTCCGCGAGTGCGGCCCACGGCATGATCGGAGCGAGAATGCGTCCGTCGGGGCGCTTGCCTGTCCGGATCGCCGTGACGATATCACGCTCGCTCCAGCGCCCGAGACCCGTCGCATCGTCGGGCGTGAGGTTGGGGCCGTAGAAGACCCCGAGCCCCGGGATCTCAAAGCCGACATCGGAGCCGCCGAGGTGACGCGTCATGTCCGGCTTGCCGAGGAAATGTCCCGGCGTGTGGCAATCGGTGCAGTTCCCGATGGTCACCAGGTATTTCCCCCGCTCGACCAGCTCGCGGTCGGCCGCGCCGGCAGGCGGCGATCCGATCGCCGCTGCCAGCGCCGCGAATGCTGAGGGCAACACCCGCCTCGCCGCCTGCGAGGCTACGCGCGCCGCGGCAGGTCCGAAGTCGTGAATGCTCATGCTTGCCTCCATCCCGTGACTCTAGATCATTTCATCATTTCATGGAAACGATGAAATGATCTAACTCTTTGATTTTGATCGAATTCTTATCGATCAAATGATTCCATTTGATCGGAACGCGCTCTAGGACTTTCGGCCGATCACAGCGCCGTTCGCGGCAGGTGCGTCGAACCAGACCGTCTCGATGTGCCGGAACCCGGCTTCCTCGAGCCACGTCGAATATTCGGCCGGCGTGTAGTTTCGCCCTTCCGTCTCGATCAGCATGTTGAGACTCATCAGCGCAGCCGGCGCCGGCCCGGTCTTGTCGTCATTGACGAGAAGCTCGCTGATGACGACTGTGCCGCCGCTCGGCAAAGCCTCGAAGGACCGGCGCAGCAGGGCGCGGTCCTTCGCCTCGTCCCAATCGTGCATGATCATCGACAGGAGATGCACGTCGTGATCTCCGGGAAGCTGTTCGAAGAAGTTGCCGCCTATGGTCTCGATACGGTCGGTCATGCCGGCCTCGGCAATCTTTCCCGCGGCGATCGCGGCCACATGCGGCAACTCAAGCACGGTCGCGCGCAACTCCCCATACTGCTTGCAAAGCTCGATATCGTACGCGCCCGATCCGCCGCCGAGGTCCAAGAGGCGGCGGAAATGACCGAGATCCACCGCTTCGCCGAGCTTGCGCGCGGTCATCGTGGAAAGCGAATGCATCGCCTCCCAGAAGAGCGCCAGCATCGTCGGATCCTCGCCGTCGAAGGGGGAGGATTGCACTGCCGGGTCCCACGTGGTCGGTCGGTTCGTGCGCAGCGCCTCAGTAAGTTTGTCCCAGCCCGGGTAGAGCCGCTTGTCGGCCATCTGCACGAAGCCACCGAAATAGTACGGCTTGCCCTTGACAAGATAGGCTTCGCTTAACGGCGTATTGCGATAACGGCCCTCCGTTTTCTCCAGCAGCCCAAGCGCAGCGCAGCCGGTCAACAGCATCTCGGCCGGGCGTGGATGCAGACCGAGCGCTTGCGTCAGCTCCGCGACCGTGATGCCGGCGCCGCCTGCAAGGCGGCTGAAGAGGTCCAGCTCGTGCGCGGCGGCCAGAGTCTTGAAGGCCCAGAAGCCGGTCGAAAGCGCCATCAGCGGGATGGCGGAAGGAAGCTCCGGCGTGGCAATCGGCTGATCGACCACGCGCAGCTTTGTCTCGCCCGAGATCGAACCGGGCTGGCGGGCAAGCGTTCCCGTGCGCGCAGCAGCGTGCCGGAGATCTTTTATCATGGCTCATACCTCAGTGTTGATTGTTAGACATCAAGGTTTTGACCACACCTGCCTTGACTGTAAGCACGGGCACGGGAGCCCATCGCCATGGTGCTCATCGCAAGACCAGCGCAGTTTTCTGCCTGTTGCGTTGCCCCAGCGCAGTCGAGCACACTTCACTCACAATTATAAGCAATTTATCATTCTGCTATTCAGTACGAATGACGATAATTAGCCCTCTGCCAACGCGGCGATTGGAGCAGCAGACCAGGAGACGTCACCATGGTCTGGCGGAGGTGGTTATCAATCCCAAAATATATGAGCCTCGGCCGATATCGTCAGCCGAGGCTCGTGCCGCGAGCGCCGCTGGATGCGACCTATGCCGGGAATCTGCGTCGCGCCGCTTCCTTGATCGCGTCGGCGATCCTGGAAATCGCCTGCGGACCTTCCTGCAATCGAAGATAGATTGCGAACTCGACCTCGGGCAATTCCGGCAGGCCCGAATCCGGTCCCAGGATGCGCATGCGGGATGTGACCGAACTGCGATTGAGCGGACTGATCCCAAGCTCGGACGATACCGCGCCGCGAAGACCGGCCACGCTCGGGCTCACCGCCGCAATGCGCCACTCGCGACCGGCCGCCGCAAGCGCGGCGAGCGCGGCGTCGCGATACGGACACGGGTCAGGAAACAGGGCAAGCGGCAGCGGGTCTTCCTCGGCGCCAGAGCCGTCGCTTGCGCAGGTCCAGAGCAGCGGTTCCCGCCACAGCACCTGACCGGCCTGGTCGCCGTGGCATCGACAGCACACGACGAGATCGAGTTCTCCCTGTTCCATGGCGGCGAGCAGAAGTCCGGCATTGTTGACACGCACCTCCAGCGTGCTGCCGGGGTGAGCCTTGCGGAACTGCTGGAGGATGCCCGGAAGCCAGGTGCTCATCAGGTCGTCCGTGGCCCCGATCCTGATATGCACGCTTTCCGGTGCACCGGAGAGCTGCTGGCGGGCATCCTCGTTGAGCCTGAGTATCGCCCGGGCATAGCCCAGCAATATTTCACCCCGCGGGGTCAGGGCCACCGAACGCGTATTGCGGACGAGCAATGGGACGCCGGCCTGTTCTTCAAGCCGCCGGATCTGTGCACTGACGGCCGATTGCGTCAGGTTCAGCCGGCCTGCGGCCTTGGTAAAGCTACTGTCCTGCGCAACGGCGTGAAACGTACGAAGCAGCGTGGCATCGAACATATTGAGCACCAAACGAACTGAATTACATTTGAATATATCGCCTTTCATACTGGGCGACAATGTTTAGGTTCCCGGTATGTTGCAGGGTGGAAGGACGCACCTAAAGTCGTTGTCGCAACGGCTGGTAACGCAGACGATGCGATCGTACTTCCGGCCAGTGCCGATTATGCCCTGCACATCTTCGCGCACCTTTTCGGCCCACGCCTTCTTGGCACTGAACGCAAACGCCCAGCGCTCGCGCGCGGCCTTCAAATCACCGATGTAGGTCTGACTGATCTGGTCACTGACCGGATAGGTCTCGCTATCGACCTTGCTGTCTCCGCCACCTTCTGGAGCTGTCTGTGGCCGTAGGTTTGGACAGATGACACGCTCGCATAGCTTGCGGCAGAAGAGTTCAAAGTCCTGAGTCTGATTGCGATCTGTGATCGTATCGAGCTGGAAGCTAAACGTCGGACCATCAAGCACATATGACGAGCGGTCGCTGGTGTCCGAGTAATATTCCGGTCGGAGTCGCCGCATGAATTGCGAGGGGGGTTATACCCAATCGCATTTCATCATCGGCATTCTCAGTCGGCTTCGGCTTCCTTCCCATCCCAATTAGATAGATCGGAAGTACCTCGATTAACATCTTTCGCGATCGAAGATCGTCGCTTTCGATGTGGAAAAATTTTACAGTGAGCGGGTCAGGATGATGGCGCGCCCGCATTTGTTGGCGAAAGCGCTTGGTGCGACTCCCGCGCCGCGACTCTGTATAGGACGATATTACGGGGAAAGCTGATGTAGGCAGCTTCTCGGGATAGCCGTCCCGGAAGCAGAAAATCCGACGTTCCGATCCCACGACGCAGCGATGAGGACGGACAGCCGGTATCGGGAGGCGGATCGACCAGTCCGGATTGATCAACATAAACCGCGCGGTTCGCCTGCACGCCCGATTCGGGGAGTAGATAGATCTGTGCGGTCCTTCTGCCTGCGTGGGCAGGGGAGGAAGCGACCTGCGGGGTTTTGCAGGAAGTCCATTTGTGCGCGGACGAATAGCGCTCAATTCTCTCGGAGGTCTGCGTTCGCGCTACATAAGGCATATCATCGCAGTTATCGTGTTTCGCCACCTGTTTTCTTACTCCAGAGCCTTCTGTCTGCCGCTTCCAAGACGCTTCCACGGTGGATTGTTTCGGAGAGGGAGGAGGAATCAAAAAGCCCTTGAAACTTGTTTGGTTTCAAGGGCTTGATTTCTGGTTGCGGGGGCGCGCAACTACCGATGCCGACATTCGTTGCAACTTCCTGTTTGAAAACAGGTAACCTCAACATCATCGCCGAGTTCACGCTTGAACCGCCGGTGATCCGCATCGATCGCAGGTTCAACTCCGCCGACGTCATCAACGTCCTGTCCGATCTCTTCATCCTATATAGCATCCCGCCCGACGGTTTCGCCACAGGCGAAGGTCAGCGTTTCTCTCACCCGAGGGGCAGTTATGGACGCATCGGAACTTCGCGCGACCGCAAGAACTCGGTCGCAGAGGTTGGGCGACAAGCAGGCAAAGCTCCTTCCGGAAGACCGCTCGCGCCGGTGAACTACTCTGGATAGATCTCGACTCCCTCCGGCATTCCCTTGTTGAAAAGGATAAAGACCAAGGGGTTGCCCGGCTCGGACATGGCATCGCTGCGCTGACCCGTTATCTCTCCGGCCACGCCGCTTCTATACTCCGCAACCACCTCGCCAAAGCTGTTGCGCTGGATGGCCACCGTCTGTCCGGGTTCGACCTTGTCGTTGAGCTTGACCAGATGCTCGACGATCCCGCCTGCGGTGGCCAGGATCGGGAACGCACTGTTGCCGACGAATACGGCCACGTCCTTGCCTGTACGGCCCATCGGTCCGGCGACGATGCCGTGATGCTTGAGGACATTCATGGTGCCTTCCACGAACAAGGGGATCATCTCGAGGTCCAGCACGCGTGCGGCGCCGATCTCCGGCGTGAAGGACGGGATGCCCACCTCCATGAACGCGTTGTGCAGGACACCGGGATAGACATGGTTGTCGAAGATCTGGCCGACGGGATAGAGATCCACCATCGCCTTGACTTCGGGCACGTCCATGCCGGCAATATTGAATGCCGTGACTTCGAATCCGGTTGTCCCGGTGTGGAAGTCGATCGCGAAGTCGGCGTTCGGCCGCAGCAGCCGGTTGAACAGGAGCCCGGCGTGCCGGCTGGCCGCTGTGACGCCGTTCTCATTCCCGGGCCACTCGCGGTTCATATCGATCAGATCGGAACCTCTGCCCTGGTTGGGCCATCTGCGCTGCATGCTCTCCAGGGCCGGGCGGGACACGTCCATGACCGCCATCACCGTGCCTGACATCTCAGCCGGATCGAGTTGGTTCATCACGGTCTGGACCGTATGTATGTTGCTCATCTCGTCGCCATGCACGCCGCTGACCAGGACGCCGCGCTTGCCCGGCTGCGCTCCCTTGGCGACCGTCACGGACACATGCCAATGCTGTCCGGTAGGCATCTCGACGCCCTGGAAATATAGCAGGTGCTTCTGCCCGGGCTCCAGATCGCTGACATCGAGCGCGCTGACAACTTTCTTCCCGTCGATGACATCGCCGACATAGACGGTGCCTTGTGACGCTGGGGGGGCGGCCGGCGCAGAGTTGTCCTGCGCATGGGCAGTCCCGGCATTTGCGGCGAGAGCCGCCGACGCGCCGACCGTGGCCATGGACGCGAGCATGAAGCCCCGACGGTCGAGGCCTTCCTTGGGTTTATCCGGCATGATCAGAAATCCTTGTTTGGAAAACACCCACTGTTTAGAAAACGCAGCACTCCTTGAAGACATGCTTCGCCTAGCTCCGCATGCCGCGATGCAGACTGCGGTAGCGGGCGGGGGA